>JALOQC010000035.1 GCA_025453555.1 Myxococcota bacterium
CCCCCGGGCTCTGGCCGGGGCTCGGCCTGCGCCTGCTCGAGAACCGCCCCGACGTCTGGTTCCGCATCCAACGCTTCTCGCAGCGTTGGCGCGCGCCGACGTTCCAGTGACGACGTTCCGGTGACGACGTTCCCGTGACGTTCCCGTCGTTCCCGTGACGACGTCCCGTGACGACGTTCCCGTGACGACGTTCCCGTGACGACGGGCCGAACGTTCGGGTGACGACGTTCCCGTGACGACGGGCCGAACGTTCAGGTGACGACGCTCCCTACGCGCGGCCCACGAGCACGAGCACCGCGTCGCCTTCCTCGCGTGAGGCGTCGAGCGGGACGTCGAACGCGAGCTGGAAGTCGCCGTGCGACTCCGGATCGAGCAGCGTCTGCACGACCTTCCAGACCGGGCCGTCCGCGGCTGACCCCGCGGACCCGGAAGAACCGTCCGCCTCGACCTGCACGTGCCTCGGGCTGCGCGCGTCCGGATCGGTGCGCACGCGCTCGTGCTCCTCGAAGAAGGGCGCGACCATCGCCTCGATCGCCGCCGGATCCCAGGTGCCCTCCGGCGCCCGCACGAGCTCCGCGACGCGGGCCCAGTGCCGCCGCGAGATCGCCTGCACCACGCGCCAGAGCGCGTTGCGCACGAGCACCGTGAAGCCGCGCACGTTGCGCGTGACGTCCTCGACCTCGTCCACCACCGGCTCGGTCGCGCGGCGCGCGTACGCCTCGGGATCCTTCATGCGCTCCCACTCGTCGAGCAGGCTCGCGTCGACGCCGCGCACGGTGCCGCCGAGCCACTCTTCGAGATCGAGCACCGCGTCGGTCTTCGCGTCCTCCGGCACCGTCTGCCCGAGCGTCTTGTACGCGTCCATCAGGTAGCGCAGCAGCACGCCCTCGCTGCGCCGCAGCCCGTACTCGTTCACGTACTCGTTGAACGTGAGCCCGAGCTCGAAGAGATCGCGCGCGATGCTCTTCGGACGGATCACGTTGCCGCCCACCCACGCGTGGTGCTTCCGGAACTCGTCGTAGGTCGCGTAGAGCAGCTCCGCCTTCGGCTTGGGCACGTCGATCTTCTCGAGCTCCGCCATGCGCTCTTCGTACTCGACGCCCTCCGCCTTCATGCGGTCCATCGCCCGCGTCTTGAGCGTCTCGAGCTGCCGCTGGATCACCACGCTCGGCGTCTCGATCGTCGCCTCGACCAGCGTGAGCACGTCGAGCACGTAGTCGGGATCGTCTTTGTCGAGCACCGCGACTGCCTCGACCACGTACAGAGAGAGCGCCTGGTTGAGCGAGAAATCTTCTTGGAGATCGCCCGCGATGCGCGCGCCTTTGGTCTTGGATAGCTCGACCACGTTCGCGCCCACCAGCGACCGAAGAATCTGGATGGTCGTCTTGCCGTGGCGCCGTTTCATCACGAGCGGCTCGTGCGAGCGTCGGATGATGTCCTTCAGCGCCTTGCAGCCCGCGCCCTTCGGCGCGCCCTCCGCGTCTTGGCGCGTGAGCACGTTGAGCACGAAGCCCGTGCTCACCTCGAAGCGACTCTGCAGCGATTCCGGCTCACCCTTCGCGAGCCGCTCGAAGGTGTCGGCGTCGAAGTGCGCGTAGCCCTTGTCGGGCGGCTTCTTCAAATGGAGCTTCTTGGCCTTCTTCGGATCCCTGTGCGACCACGAGCCCACGATCGTCGAAGCCTTTTCGCCCCGCGCGGCCTGCGATCTGTTGAAAATCACGGACCGTGAGCACCGCGGTCTTGTCGCCGTCGTACTTGTAGAGGCGCGTGAAGAGCACGGTGCGGATCGGCACGTTCACGCCGACCCCGAGGGTGTCGGTGCCGCAGATGATCTTGAGCAAGCCGGACTGCGCGAGGCTCTCCACCGCGAGGCGGTACTTCGGCAGCAGCCCCGCGTGGTGCACGCCGACCCCGTGATGCAGCCAGCGCTTGAGCTCCTTGCCGAAGGGCGTGTCGAATCGACGCCCGGCGAGCTTCTCCTTGATGCGCTGCTTTTCTTCCTTGGTGAGGAAGTCGATGCTCATCAGGTTCTGCGCCTGCTCGGCCGCCTCGCGCTGCGTGAAGTGCACCACGTAGATCGGCGTCATGCGCTTCTCGAGCAAGTCGCCGAGCGTCTCGTGCAGCGGCGTCTCGCGGTATTCGTAGTCGAGCGGGACCGGGCGCTGCTTCGTCTTCACGAGCGCCGACTCCGCGCCGTTGAGCTGCGTCATCGCCTCGAGGAAGTGTTTGGTCTCCCCGAGCGTCGCGCTCATCAGCAGGAACTTCGCCTGCGGCAGCGTGAGCAGCGGGATCTGCCACGCCATGCCGCGCTCGCGCTCCGAGTAGAAGTGAAACTCGTCCATCACGACGTAGCCCACGTCGAGCGACTTGCCTTGGCGGAGCGCGAGGTTCGCGAGGATCTCCGCCGTCGCGCAGATCACCGGCGCGTCCGCGTTCACGCTCGCGTCGCCCGTCATCAAGCCGACGTTGTCGGGGCCGAGGGTCTGGCAGAGCTCGAAGAACTTCTCGTTCACGAGCGCCTTGATCGGCGCGGTGTAGAAGCCGGTCGATTCCTCCGCGAGCGCCTTGTAGAGCAGCGCGAGCGCGACGAGCGACTTGCCGCTGCCGGTCGGCGTCGCGAGGATGACGTTCTTGCCCGCGAAGAGCTCGAGGATCGCCTCCTCCTGCGCCGGGTAGAGCTCGAGCCCGCGCTCGATCGCGTACGCGAGGAAGCCTTCGAGCAAGACGTCGGCGTCGACCTTCGTTCCGGGTGGCGGGAGATGTTTCTCGAGAGAGCCGGCGGCCATGGGCGCGTGAGGCTAGCAGGTCGACAGGGATCGGCCGCGACGATCGGCCGCGACGCCCGCGACACCGACGACGCCCGCGACGAAAGACACGACGGATGCGAGAGGCCGCGTGCCGGACCGGGTGCGTCAACGACACTCGAGGCGGTCGCACGTCGTGCCCACGAAGGGCGTGCAGCCGGTAATCCCCACGCACCCCACGTCGGGGCCCATGTACGCGCAGATCTGCGTCGGCGTGAACCCGCCGCACCCGCGGCTCGAGTCCCAAGACTCCGGGATCGCGCAGCCGTTCCCCGCCGCGTTCAAACGACACGGTCCGGGCACGAACGCGACCTCCGTCCCGTCGCAGTCGAAGTCGAAGCCGCCGACGGTGTTGCGCGGCGTGCCGAAGTACGCGGTTTGACCGGGGAACGCGCGCGCATCGTTTCCGTCGCAGTCCGGCTGCGTCGCGGGGTTGCGTCCGGTGGTGCCGGCCGGGCAGGTCGTGCACGCCGCGCGCTCGGCCGCGCTCGGCCACGCGTAGCCGTCACCGTCGTCGTCGACCCAGCAGCGGATCGTCAGCGCTTCGTCGGTGAGCCCGTCGCAGTCGTCGTCGAGCTCGTTGCAGGTCTCGGGGCGCGCGCGCACGTCGCCGATGCAGGGGCCCCAGCTTCCGTCCGGCGCGCAGTCCTGGATCCCGCGCGAGCAGATGCCTTCGTCGACCCCACACACGCGCGAAGGCACCGCGCACGCGCACTCCTCGTCGACGTTGCCGTCGCAGTCGTCGTCGAGCTCGTTCGCACAGACCTCGCTCGCGCCGCCGACCCCACACGCGCCCCAGAGCCCGTCGCTGCAGGTCTGCGTGCTGCCCGCGCAGAGCCCCGGGAAGGGGCACGTGCGCGTCGCACCGTCGGTGCACTCGCAGCCCGCGGGCGGATCGTCGACCGTGCCGCTGCAGTCGTCGTCGACCGCGCCGTCGCAGCGATCGAACGCGGCCGGATGGATCGCCGCGTTCGTGTCGTCGCAGTCGTCTTCCGTCGGCGCGAATCCGTCGGGGCGCGTGCACGCGAGCGAGGTGTCGCCCGCGCCGAAGCCGTCGCGATCCTCGTCGCGGAAGAACGTCGTCTGCACGCCTTCGTCGATCGATCCGTCGCAGTCGTCGTCGAGCCCGTTGCAGACCTCGACTCCGCCGGGCCCGATCGACGCGTTCGAGTCGTCGCAGTCGGTCCCGCAGCGCGCGCCGTTGCAGCACGCGTCGTCGATCGCGTCGTCGTCGTCGTCGTCGCGCGTCCCGAAGGTCGACGCGTCGCAGTCCTCGTCGCGCCCGTCGGGGTCGCAGATCTCGACCGCGTCCGGGCTCACGTCCGGATCGAAGTCGTCGCAGTCGTCGCCGCCGCACTCCATCGCGCGCGCGCCGTCGCCGTCCGCGTCACGCGTGACCGCGCAGTCGGTGCCGCAACGATCGGCGGCCTCGTCGCACGTCGCGCAGGGCGCGGGGCCGACCACGCAGCCTCGTGGGTCGGCCGCTTCGTCGTCGGGGTCGCAGCGCTCCACGCCGCTGCAGAAGAGGTCGTCGTCGCAGTCGACGTCGGCTTCGCAACGCGTCGGAGCGTCGGTCGCCGCGTCGAGGCTCGAGGCGTCGGGGCTCGACGACCCGCCTCCGCAAGCGAGCAACATCGCGATCGCGGTGGCCCACGCGAGCTTCGAACCCAGAGTCGTTCGCGTCGTCATCGGCACTTCACCCGGTTGTCGTCGCCGCAGTCGCGACGGGCCGCCGTGCAGATCACGATCTCTTCGCAGAAGTCGCCCGCCGAGCCGGCGTTCATCGTCGCGCACGCGACGAAGTCGGCGTACGCGCCGCAACCGCTCACCACGGTGAGCCCGGTGTCCGACGTCGTGCACCCGAGCCGCGGACCCGCCTGCTCACACACCACCGGCGTCGACGCGACCTCCGTGATGCCGTCGCAGTCGTAGTCGTAGCCGCCGGTCGGACGCGGGAAGCCACGACCCAGCGCGTTCGGGTGCGCGTTCGGATCGTTCGGATCGCAGTCGCGCAGCGCGGGATCCGCGGGATCGCGCGCGGTGGTCCCGGACGGGCACCCGCTCGCGCACACGACCGTCATCGCCGCGGAGGGAATCGAATAGCCGTCGCCATCCGGATCCGCGAAGCAGCGCCACACCACACCTTCGTCGACCGTTCCATCGCAGTCGTCGTCGAGCTCGTTGCAGGTCTCGGGGCGCGGGCCGACCGCGTCCATGCACGCGGTCCACTCGCCGTCGCTCGTGCAGATCTGCAAGCCACGCATGCAGATGCCCTCGTCGGTGCCGCAGAAACGTCGATCCTCGTCGCAGACGCAGCCGTCGTCGGGCGCGCCGTCGCAGTCTTCGTCGAGGCCGTTCGCGCAGACCTCTTCGGTCGGGAGGATCGTGCAGTCGACCGGCCACGCGCCGCCCACACACGTCTGCGTGCCCGCGCCGCACGCGCCGAGCAGCGGGCACGGTCGCGTCGCGCCGTTGGTGCAGGAGCAGCCGCCCGCGGGATCGTTCGCCGTGCCGCTGCAGTCGTCGTCGACGTTCGTGTCGTCGCAGCGATCGAACGCCGCCGGGTTCGTGCTCGCCACCGCGTCGTCGCAATCGCCGCGACGCTCGGAGTATCCCGAGGGCGGCCGGCACGCGTCCACGAAGAGCGCGTCCTCGTCGTCCGAGGCGTAGCCGTCGCCGTCCGCGTCCTCGAAGTAACGGACGAGCACGCCTTCGTCGATCGATCCGTCGCAGTCGTCGTCGACCTCGTTGCACGCCTCGGTCGCGCCGGGGCGCACGCTCGCGTCGGAGTCGTCGCAGTCCTCGCCGCAGAGGTCGCCGTTGCAACAGAGCGCGTCGACGACTCCGTCCTCGTCGGCGTCGCGATCGCCGATCGTCGAGTCGTCGCAGTCCTCGTCGATGTTCGAGGGATCGCAGACCTCGGTGAGCTCGGACGATCGTGAACGATCGAAGTCGTCGCAGTCGGCGCCGCCGCACGCGATCGACGCCTCGCCGTCTCCGTCGGCGTCGGGGTTCGAGCAGTCGGCCACGCAACGGCGCTCGTCCTCGCGACAGAGCTCGCGCGCGCACGGCGGCCCTTCCTCCGCGAAGCATCCCCGCGCGTCGGCGTCGACGCTGGCGGGCAGACAGAGCTCTTCGCCGTTGCAGAAGACTCCGTCGTCGCAGTCCTCGTCGCGCGTGCAGGTCGTCGACCCACCGTCGCTTTCCCCGCCGTCCGCGACGCCTCCGTCGTCGTCCCCACAAGCCACGAGCGCGAACAGCACGATCCAAACGACGATTCGCACCCTCGACCTCCGACACACGCGGCTTCGACGAGCGGACCTCGTCGTGAGCGCGACGCGAGCAGGCTACGCAATGTGGCGATCCGACGGAACGACGTTCTCGTCTTCGGGAGGCCCCGTCGGTTCAATCCGCTTTCCTTCGCGCCGTGTACCCGTCTCGACGTACCGTGCGCGCCGGAGGGAATCGCATGCACAGCGTCTTCGTGTCGTTCGAGATGAACGCGTCCGCCACCCGCGTCTGGCAGGTTGTCGGAGATCCCGGACAGATGGCGGTCTGGCATCCCGGCATCGTGGAGAGCGCGATGACCGATCGAACGCGACGCGCCGTGCTCGGCAACGGCATGGTCGTGCTCGAGCGCATCGAGAAGCACGACGACGCCGCGATGGCGTACGAGTACGTGATGACCGACGCGCCCTTCCCGCTCCGCGACTACCGCTGCACGCTCGCGGTGAAGCCGAGCGGCGACGGGCGCTGCACCGTCGAGTGGTCCTCGACCTACGAGACCGACGACGAAGCGGCCGCCGACATGAGCGCGCTCGTGCGCAGCGTCTACGTCGACGGCCTCTCCGCCGTGCGCGCGATGCTCTGAGGCGTCTCCGTCGGATGTGTCTTCGACGCGCCGTGACCTGCCCTTGGAGCGTCGCGAGCGCACGAACCGACGCGGTCCGTGTCAGGGCTCGTTCGTGCTCGGCGGTGACGTGGAGTCGTTCGAGCCGTTCGAGCCCGTGACCCCCGGCGCGTTCGCTTGGTCCGCAGGCGCCGGCTCGTCGTAGCGACGACCGTCCTGCCATGCGCCGAGCGCCTCTTGCAGGAACACCTCCATGTCCGACGCGTCGACGAGCGTCTTCGAGTCGGGCCGCAGTCGGTCGCCATCGGGCGCGACGTAGACGACGTGCGGCAACCCCTCGACGCGATAGCGCCGCACGAGCTCCTCTTCGTTCGCGTCGCGCTCCGTCAGATCGATGCGCACCGGCACGAACGATCCGAGCGCCTCGCGCACGGTCACGTTCGCGTACGTCCCGTCGAGCATGTCGCGGCTCGCCATCGCCCAACGCGCCTCGAAGTGGAGGAGGAGCGGTCGCTCGGTTTGGCGCGCCTCACGGAACGCCGCTTCGAGATCGGTGCGCCACGGAACACCTCCGCCCACCGGCGCCGTGCCGTGGGTGCGATCCGGCTCGCGATCCTCACGCCGCGTCGCGTCGCCGGGGGCGGTCGTGATCTCGTAGCCGTTCATGTTCGTGTCGAGCGCGGTCAGGCGCATGAACGCGACACGAAACACGACCACGAAGCCGAAGGTGAGCGCGATCAACAAGAAGACGCAGCCCCAACCCGCGAGCTTCTGCGTGCGCGCGTCCGGAGGCGGATAACGCGGCGGCTCCGGCTTGGACGCCTCCGTGACCGCCTCGCGCGCCGCGGCCGCTTCGGCTTCGAGCGCGGCCTCCGTCTCTTCTCGCGGCGGCGGGCTCGCCGCCTTCACCTCTTCGTCGTTCGCGACGTCGGCTCCGCTGGGGTCTTCGCCCTCCGAGCGCGACTCGTCCTTCGCCACGGGGGTCGGGTCGTCCGCGTGGCTCGTCGCGGCGGGCGCGACGTCGCTTGCGCCGCCCTTCGCGCTCGCGCCCTCTTCGCTCGCGTCGCCCGTGCTCGACGCGTCGCCCGCGCGGGATTCGTCGTCCGAGGGGGACGCGTCGCGTACGACCTCTTCGCGCGCACCGTCGCTCGACGTGGTCTCGCTCGGCTCGGCGCTCTCGCGGGCTTCGTCGCGCGACGTCGTCTCGTCGCTCGGATCCTCCGCCTCGCGCGGGGGCCGCTCGTCCTCGTTCATCGGCGGCATGCTACTGCCAGCGCGGCGCCGGCGTCATGCTCCGCGCGCCGCTGCAACGAGCCGACTCGTCGCCCGCGCGAGCGACTGCCTCGGCGGGCAAGAACGCCCAGCCGGCAACTCGGTTGTCAGCTCTCCCCTCGGTTCGTCCGACGCCCGCTCGAGCATCCGCGGCCGACACCCCACGAAGTCGCACGATTCCGCCGGCTCCAAAACCTCACTCCTCGTCGATGCGCACGTCGATCTTCCCGCGCGCGTCGGGGAAGACCTCCATCGCGTCGAGCACCGCGGGGTGGCTCATCGCTTGGCGCTTCTTCGCGCTCCGCTCCGCCTCGCGGCGCGTCGCTTCGACCGCGGCGACCGTGCGGCCCTGCACTTGCTGGTCGAAGCGGATCTCGATCGTGGGCTTGGCGCCGAGGAGCTTCGAGGCGGCCTCCGAGATCGCGTCCTTCGCGGCCGGCGCTTCGGCCTGGCGCCCGTAGAACGAACCGTGCTGGAAGGCGAGCACGATGCGCTCGCGCGAGACGAGTCGCGGCACGCCGTGCTCGAGCACCGCCGCGAGCGCGGGCTTGGCGTCGCGGAGCGAGAAGACGATCCGCTCCCACTCTTGGAGCGCGGGTCGCAGGAGCTTCGCCGCGGGGCCATCGACGGACGCGCCTTCGTCGAGGGCTTCCCCTTCTCCGTCGCGCGCACCGCTCGAGTGTGTATCGCTCGAGCGCGCATCGCTCGAACGCGCGTCGCTCGAGCGCGCGTCGCTCGGACGCTCGCTGGTTCGCGCATCGCTCGAACGCTCGCTCGAACGTGTCTCGCTCGAACGATCGCCCGGCTCCTCGTCGTACGCGTCGTCACCTCGCGCGCTCGCGGGCTCCCTCGCCGAGGCTGGTGGGCTCTCGTCGTCGTCGGCCGCGCGGCTCGCGCCGGCACGCGGGCTCGACTCGCGCCCCTCGCTGCGCGCCATCGCTTCGCGCGCCAAGATCTCCCACGGCTTCTCGGCCGGCGCGCCCTTCCCGCGCGGCGGAGCCGAAGGCGCGGGAGCGCGGGAGTCCGAACGCTCCGTCGACAGTGCGTCCGCACCGCGCGAGTCTCCACGCGAAGACTCGCGCGACGTGTCCGAACGCGCCTCCGTGCGTGGCGTCTCCGAGCGCGCGTCCGAACGCGACGTCTCCGGCGCCGCCTCCGCGCCCCGCGACGGTTCACCCCGCGACGGGCCTCGCGGCTCCGACCCTCGCGCGCCGCTCGGACGCGCACCACCGCCACCGCCCGATCCTCCGCCGCGCTCGAGTCGCTCCAGACGCGCGAGCAGCTCGCCCACGTCGCGCAGGGCCGGCCGCGTCGCCGCGCGCACGAGCCCCATCTCCAGCATCAGCCGCGGCGAGCTCGCCTTCGCGACCTCGTCGACCAGCTTCGAGACGATCGCGAACACCCGCTGCAGCTCGAGCGGATCCTGGGCACGCGCGAGCTCGTGCGCGGCCTCGCGCTCCTCGTCGACCAGATCGACGAGCACCCGATCGTCGCCCGCCACGCGCAGCACCACGAGGTCGCGCAGCGTCTGGACGAGCTGCTTCACGAAGTGAATCGGATCGGCCCCCGTCGCGAGCGTCTCGTCGATCGAGCGCAGCACCTGCGCCGCGTCACCCGAGAGGATCGCGCGTAGCGACGCGTGCAGCGCCGCGCGTCCCGCGATGCCGAGCTGACGCGCGACCTCGACACCGACGAGCTTCGATCCCCCGAACGCGACGAGCTGATCGAGGAGCGTGAGCGCGTCGCGCATCGAGCCCGCCGACTCGCGCGCCACCAGCGCGATCGCGTCGTCGTCCGCCTCGATGCCTTCCTTCGCCAGCACGCGCCGCACGTGGTCGGCCACCACGGCCTGCGGGATCAGACGGAAGTCGTAGCGCTGACACCGCGATCGGATCGTGACGGGGACCTTGTGGCTCTCGGTCGTCGCGAAGATGAACTTCACGTGCGGCGGCGGCTCCTCCAGCGTCTTGAGGAACGCGTTGAACGCGCCCGTCGAGAGCATGTGGACCTCGTCGACGATCACGATCTTCGAACGATCGCGGCTCGGCCGGTACGGAAGCGACTCCTGCAGGCGCCGTACGTCGTCGACCGAGTTGTTCGACGCGCCGTCGATCTCCTGCACGTCCATGTCGACGCCGGCCGTGATGTCTTTGCAGATCGCGCACTCGTTGCAGGGCGTCGCGGTCGGGCCCTTCTCGCAGTTGAGCGCCTTGGCGAGGATGCGCGCGGTGGTCGTCTTGCCAACCCCGCGGACGCCCGTGAAGAGGAAGGCGTGCGCCACGCGATCGGCCGCGATGGCGTTGCCGAGCGTGCGCGCCACGTGCTCCTGGCCGACGAGCTCGTCGAGCGTCTGCGGGCGGTACTTCCGAGCGAAGACGGTATACGCCATGGGGGGCGCAGCCTACGCGGAAACGTGCGCGACGCGATCGCGGCGGAGCTCGAACCGAACGTCGTGTGGGCGTGGTCGCTGCGACGTGGAAACCAAGCCGCGGAGGAGATCGCGCGACGACGCGAGAGACCGCGCCGCGACGCGAGACCGCGCCGCGGTGTGAAACCGGCGGTGTGAACCGTGCGTTCAGACCATCAGCGGCGCGAGCGGCCCACGGTATGCCGCGCGCGACCCGAGATCGCGGTCGCCGAAGTACTCCACGTCCGAGAGCCCCATCGCCTGCGCGATGCTCGTGAGCAGACGGTTGTGCGGCACACGCTCGTCGCTCGCGATGTTGCGCAGTCGCAGGTAGCGGCCGAGCCGGAGCGTGCGCCCCCCGCCCCCCGCGATCACCGCGGGATGCCGGGTGTGCTGATTGTCGTGACCGTCGTGGCCGAACTCGTTGTGCCAAAACACGATCGTGTTGTCGAGGATGGATCCCCCCATCGGATCGAGCGGATCCGGCATGGAGTCGAGCTCCTCCAGCACCGCCGCAACGTGGCTCGCGCTCCAGCGAAGCCCCGCGCAATAGCCGACACGGAGCTCCGCGCGCGTCGTCCCCGACGCGCCCCAGTAGTCGTGCACCAAGTTCTCGTGAAAGCGGAAAGTGCTCCCGTACCGACCGAGGATCTGCGGCGTCCTCACCTCGGGTAGATCGCTGAAATAGTTCGGGTAGTCGTTCAGGATCTGGAGCGTCCCAACCCGCGCGCGACCGCACGCGAAGGCCTGCGCGATCACCCGCGCGTGCGCCCGCGTCACCTCCGCCACGCCCGCGACGTTGCCGACGTTCCCGCCGCGGGTCGGCACGTCCATCCCGCTCGTCGTGCAATACGCGGGCGGGAGCGTCGGCGTCCCCGGCGTCCCCGGAGTCCCCGGCGTGGGCGAGAGGCGCATCATCGCTTCGAGGTGCGCGTCGAGCTTCACGCGCTCCGTCCCGTCGAGCCGCACGCGCATGCGCTCGATCGCGGCGATCCCGTACGCGCTGATGCGCGCCTCGCCACGCGAGTAGTCGATCACGGGCGGCGGCGGTTCTCCCGGCTCGGGCTCCTCCGGGGTCGGCGGCACGAAGTCGGCCGGGAACGCCTGGCGAAAGAGCGTGCGCGGATCGGCCTCGGGATTCCGCGGACGACCGGCGTCGTCGTAGCTCATGCACTTCCAGTCACCCGTGCCTTCGACGCACGCGGTGAGCAGCGCGGGCGCCGGGAGCCGCGCGTGCAGGTAGAAGTCGAGCGAGGGGTGGCCGTCGTAGTCGGCCTGCCGGTCCTCGGGCGGCTGCGCGCCCGTGAGGAGCGAGCCTTGCTCCTGGTGACCGTGGAAGCGCCGCCGGTCGGCGCGCGTGCCTTCTTTGCAGACCTGGGTGTCGAGCCCGTCGAGGATCGTGATCTTCGAACGCCAAGGCATCAGCGGCGTCAGCACCGCGTCCGGGTAGTCGAAGGTGAGGCCTTCGAGGTCGTCGTCCGCGCTGCCGGGCTCGCTGCCGTCCGTGCGCCGCGGGATCCAGTAATCGCGGTCGACGCCGTGCGGCGTCCGCAGCGCGAGGAAGCGGACCGGAGCCGAGGTGGGCTGCGCGAGCGCCGCGCGCATCCACGCGGGCAGGAAGGGAAGCGCGAGGGCCGCGCCTCCGACGAGGGTGCCGAACTGGCGACGGGAGAGATGCTTCTTCGAGCTCATCTTCAATCGGCCTTTCGTCGCTCGATGAACGCCGGATGTCGAACCAAGGCGACCACCAGCTCTTCGAAGGAGGTCCCGCTCTCCACGAAGCTCGCGTACGCCTCGGAGGTCCACGCGACGGCCGCGGGCGAGCCGAGGTCGGCGCCGACCGCGAAGTGCGCGAAGCGGCGCACGAAACACTGCTGGAAGCGCCGGTCGTCCACGAGCGCCTCCGAGAGGTCGGACGCGTTCTCGAAGCTCACGCCGTCGAGCGTGATCTGGGTCTCGACCGGCAGACCGTCCGCGTAGGTCGTCTGCCAGCTCGCGTCGCTCGCGAAGCTCTCGAACGCGAGGCCCACCGGATCGGCGAGCTTGTGGCAGTTGCCGCAGGTGGGCGCGTTGCCGCGCGCTTCGGTCACCTCGCGCACCGTCGCGTCCGGGCCGACGAGCTCCGCGAGCTCCGCGATCACGTCGAGATCGGCGGGCACGCGGATGTCGTTGCACATGCCGTCGATGAACACGCCCATGCCGCGACGCACGACGTTGTCGCGACCGCGCTTGCCGTGCGCGACGAGCCACGCGCCGCGCGAGAGCAGGCCCGCGCGCTGGGCCGGATCGAGCTCGACGCGAGCGAGCCCATCGCCCGGATGCGACGCCCCGTAGTGCGCCGCGAGCTCGGGCCGCGTCCACGAGTAGCTCGCGGTCATCAGGTCGCGCAGGGTGCCGCGCTCTTCGACGACCACCTGCCCCACGAACGCGCGGGTCTCTTCTTCCATCTGCGCGACCAGAGTCGGGTCGAGCTCGACCTCGTTTCCCTGACTCTGCAAGGTCGACATGCGCAGCCATTCCCAGAAGAAGCGCGCCCAGACCTCGCTCGAGTCGTCCATCAGACGCCGCGCCTGTGCTTCGCGTTCGTCCGCCCGCGAGAGCCGACCTGCGTCCGCCGCCGCGAGCAGCTCCGCGTCCGGCGCGCGATTCGTCAGCGCGAAGGCGAGCAGCGTCGCGATCTCGTGGTCGTCGAGCTCGACCGCGTCGCGCGGCTCGGACGCGCCGCCGAGCTCGGTGCGGTAGAGGAACTCGGGCGAGAGCAGCACCGCGCGAATCACCCCCGCGAGCGCGTAGGAAGGCTCGTACTCGGCCGCGAGGTCGTCGTGGAGGTTGCGCAACTCTTGGCGCTCGTCGCTCGTGACGGGGCGTCGGAACGCGGCTTCGGGCAGCCACGCGAGGAGGTCGTCGATGCAGCTCGCGGCCGCGGGGTCGGTGCAGCGCGTCGCGCTCGGGCTCGTGGCGGCCCAGGTGCCGACCACGCGCGCCGCTTCGACGAAGCTCGACGCGTTGCCGAGATCGACGCGCGCGGTGCCCGCGATGTCGGTGATGCCGTGCTCCGCCGCGCCGGGCGGGATCACGACGTCGGGCACACCTTCGCCGAAGAGGCGATCGAGCTCGCGCTCGTAGTGTCCTGGGCTGAGGCGCCAGACCCGCGGCTCGAGCCGAACGTCCACCGGCTCGCCGGGTCGGCGCCCCGGACCATCCGGTCCGGCCGCAGGGTCGCCGATCGTTCCGTCGCAGGCGCCGAGGAGCGCGAAGCCGACGAGCCAGCGGGAGAGTGTGGAGGTCACGTCATTGGGGTTCGCAAGCCGCGGGCCACCCGAGATCACGGCGGTTCTGGACGCGGAGCGGGACCATGAGACGCAGATCGGGTGGGGACGGGCGACCTCGGTGGGGGCGACCGTCCCCGAGATCGTGGGGCGATTGGGGGCTAGAAGCCACGGAAGCGTCAGCTCGTGCGTGTGCACCCGTGCGAGGTGGTGCGCACCGCGCGAGGCAAACGCGAGTCGGCCGCGGCCGTACGACGCGGAGCGAACGCGAGACGCTTCGTTCCCTCAACCTCTCTGTATCGATGGACGAGCGTCTGCGAGGCTGCCTCCATGAGCTGGCAACCCGCCGAGTCCCCCGAGTGCACCGAGCGCGATCACGCCGCGGTCGCCATCGTCATCGAAGGTCGCGCGCGCGACCTCGGCGGCTTCGACGTGCGACGCGTCCTCCCCGCCCCCAAGCGCCGCATGGTCGGGCCCTTCGTCTTCGTCGACGAGATGGGCCCCGTGCGCTTCGCGGTCGGCGAAGGCATGGACGTGCGCCCGCATCCCCACATCGGGCTCGCGACCGTCACGTGGCTCTTCGAAGGTCGCGTCACGCACCGAGACAGCCTCGGCTCGCTCGTCGACATCGTGCCCGGCGAAGTGAACTGGATGACGGCCGGGCGCGGCATCGTGCACTCCGAGCGTTTGCCGATCGGCGAGCGCGAGAAGGGCGCGTCGCTGCACGGCGTGCAGGTCTGGGTCGCGCTGCCGGCCGAGCACGAAGAGGTCGAGCCCGAGTTCCACCACCACGAGGCCCACGAGCTGCCGACGATCGAGCGGCCGGGCGTGCGCATGACGCTCATCGCGGGCGAGGCCTACGGCGCGCGTTCCCCGGTGAAGACGTGGTCGCCGATGTTCTACCTCGCGGGCGACGCGCTCGAGGAGACGTCGCTCCACCTCCCGAACGAGCACGCCGAACGCGCGGTCTACGTCGTCGCCGGCCGCATCCAAGTGGGCGGCGCGAGCTACGAGCCGGGGACGATGGTCGTCTTCAACGAAGGAACGGATCCCACGATCCACCTCGCGGCCGGCACCCGCTTCATGCTCCTCGGCGGCGCACCGGTCGGCGATCGCGTGCTCTTCTGGAACTTCGTCGCGACCACGAAGGAGCGCCTCGAAGCCGCGAAGATCGCGTGGCGCGAGGACCGCTTCCCGAAGGTGCCGGGAGAGCACGAGCGCATTCCGTTGCCGGAGTGACGCGCGGGCTCCCGGCTCCGAGGAAGGCCGAAGGTTCAGCGCGCGTCGTATCGCGTGATCTGCACGCTCTCGAAGTCGACACGGAACGCGAGCTCGTGCTCGTCGCCTTCGGGAGACACGAGCGTGACGACCACCTCGGTGTCGAGGGGCGCGCTGCGGAGCGTGGACTCGAAGACGGTGCCGGCGCTCGGGTCGACGATCGTCCAACCCGCCGTGCGCAGACGAACCTGCGCCGCGTCGGTGATGTCGTTGCCGACGTCCACCGTCGGAGCGTCCTCGCACTCCGGGGTCTCGAAGCCCACCGTGGGCGCGAGCGTGCAGCGGGCCGGGACACCACACACGCGCACCGCGTTGAAGTAGACGTCGTCGGTCGGTCCTTGGGGGAGCTCCGTCGGGAGGCCGTCGCAAGACGCGCTCGGGGGGCCCGCGTCGGCGCGGCCGGTGTCGGCGTCGGCACGACCCGCGTCGTCGATCACGATGCCCGTGTCGCGCGGGACCTCGGCGTCGACGACGAGCCCCGCGTCCGCGACGAAGCCAGCGTCGGTCGGGGGAGAGACGTCGTCGTCGCCGCATCCGGCGAGCGAGAACGTGGTGACGAGAACCGAGCGTGAAACGAGCCCGAGGAACCAGCGGATGTTCGAGTCCATGAGAAGCCCTCCAGAAGAGAAGAGCCTCCAGCCTGGGACAGCTCGATCGACTCGGACAGCGAGTCTTTCTTGATGGACCATCAAGCGGAACGAGTCGGTTCGCAGACCCCGCGTGGCCCTCTCCGACATCTCGAAGGTCGAAGACGCGCCAGCGGGCAGCGCCTGGTCCGACGTGCAGGGCGCAGCAAATCGTGCAGAGCCCATGAGCATCGCGAGCCTCGTCGCGATCGGGGTCGGTCCGGGCAGCTCGCGCCTGGTCGTGGGGATGGGGATCGGAATCGCGCTCGCGCTCACGGCGCGAGTCGCGATGGAAACGACGTCGCGCTCCGAGTGGGACCGGGCGGCATCGCGTTGGTGGGGAGCTTCCGATGAAGTGGTTCGTGGTTTCGGGAGCACTGGTCGTCTTCGTCGGATGTGGCTTCGACGACGCCACCGAGACGAGCGCTGGAAGCTACGACGCCGTGGTGCTCCGCGTGACGCCTCGAGCCGAGACCCCCCGGCCAAGCCACACCCACCTCACGAGCGCTTCCCGACTCGCACGGATCGAACCCGTGCAAGTGGAGCCCGCTCTACGCGTCCTCGTACTTCACGGAGCAGCCGTACGGCTGCGTCTGCGGCGTCGGGACCGCGCCGCCGTCGAGCAGCGCCTGCACCGCCTCGCGCACGTAGTTGCGCGGCGTCTCGACGCGGCCGCGCGGGTCGTCGTCGATCGCGCCCTGGTAGCGGAGCACGCCCTGCGCGTCGATGACGTACATGTTCGGCGTGGTGGTCGCGCCGTACGCGCGGCCCACCGCGCCGCTCGCGTCTTGCAGGATCGGGTACGTCATCCCGTGCTCGCTGCGCCACGCCTCCGAGCCCTCGGGCTGCACGAAGTGCGAGCTGTCGACCGCGAGCCAGACCACGCGGTCGGCGGGGAACGCGCTCACGAGGCCCGTCATCGTACGCGCCTGATAGTGGCGTCGAACGTACGGACATTGCGGATTGATCCACTCGAGGACGACGATCTTTCCGCGCAGATCCGCGAGCCGATGCGTCTGCCCCGCTTGGTCGGTGAGCTCGAAGCCCGGCGCCGGCTGGCCGACCACCGCGGTCAGCGCTTCGCCTGCGTTCTCCGCCGCGTTCGCCGCGTTCTGCACCGAATTCTCGGCTGCACTCTCGGCCGCGTTCGCCGCCGTCGTTCCCGGCGTCGCCACGTTCGCCGCCTGCTCCAGCGCAGCCGTCGCCGCGTTCGTCGCTTCGTTCGCCGCGCTCGTGGCTTCCCTCGTAGCCTCCGTCGCGGCTTCGCTCCCGCAGGCGCCGAGCAGCGCAACAGCGATCATCCAAGTGTTCATGTCGCTCTCCTCGAGGTGGCGCTCTGCAGCGCCTCGATCACCTGATCGGCGCCGAGCAACTCCGGCCAAACCTCGGGACGCTCGGCGCCGGGCACGTAGAGGAGATAGAGCGGAACGCCCGCACGTCCATGCCGGGCGAGCTCGGCGCGGATCGCTTCGTCGCGCGCGGTCCAATCGCCGACCAGCACCGTGACGCCTTCGAGCTCACGCTTCACGTCGTCGCGCCCGAGCACGAGCCGCTCGTTCGCCTTGCAGGTGAGGCACCAGTCCGCGGTGAAGATCACGAGCACCGGGCGGCCTTCGGCGATCGCCGTCTGCACCGCTCGCTCCGACCAAGCGGCCTCGTGGTTCGCGATCGGACCGCCACCCTCGCGCGGCGAGATCCACGTCGCGTAGCCGGTCGCGGCCACGAGCGGCAGCGAGAGCAGCGCGGCGAGCCAACGCCGCGAGCCGTTGGTGATCCACCAGGTCGCGAACGCTGCCGTGAGCAAGAGGCCGAGCAAGGTGGTCAGGCCGTTGACGCCCGTGAGCTGCCCGTGGACCCAGCCGAGCCAGACCACCGTCGCGAGCAGCAAGAAGCCGAGGAAGCGCTGGAGGTTGACCATCCAGGTGCCCGGCTTCGGAAGGCGCTTGGCGAGCGCGGGGAAGATCGCCACGAGCACGAAGGGGAGCGCGAGGCCGAGGCCGATCGCCGCGAAGACGAGGAGGATCGTGAGCGCGCTGCCCGCGAAGGCGAAGCCGACCGCGGTGCCGAGGAAGGGCGCGGAACAGGGCGTGGCGAGCACCACCGTGAGCACGCCTTCGCCGACGCTCCGCGCGAGGCCTTCGCTCTGGTCGACCTTCTCGCTGAGCTTGTTCGCGCCGACGTGCAGCTCGAAGACGCCGAAGAACGAGAGCGAGAGCACGACGAGGAGCACCGCGAGGAACGCGACGAAGCGCGGCTCTTGGAGCTGGAAGCCCATGCCGGTCTCGATGCCGGCCGAGCGCAGCGCGAGCACCACGCCCGCGAGCAGCTCCATCGAGCCGATGACACCGATCGTGTAGCCGACGGAGTGGCGACGCAGCGAACGCGCGGCCGCGCTCGCCTCTTCGCCGCTCGCGCGCACGAGGCCGAAGACCTTCAGGCCGAGCACCGGCAGCACGCAGGGCATCAGGTTCAAGACGAGCCCGCCGAGCAGACCGAAGAGCAGCGCGAGCGCGAGCGAGAGGTCTTCGGTCGCGGCCGCGGCGGGCGGCGCGACCTCGCCCGGCTCGGTGTCGTTCGTGGCGGGCGGGAGCTCGAGGTTCGCGAAGAACGGATGCTGCGCCGCGACCTCGGGCGGCCAGTCGAGCGCGACCGTCGCCGCGCGCGCGTCGTCGCCTTCGCGCCACGTCACGACCGCTTCGAAACGCTCGAGCGTGTCGCGCGGGGTCGCCATCTGATGGAGCACCAAGCCGCGGTTCGCGGAGGGATGCGGCTGCACCGTGGTCGCGCCGAGCTCGAGCGTGAGCTCCGGGACGAGCGGAAAGAGCTGCGCGCCTTCGAGCGCGGGCGCGTCGCAGGGGCCGTCGCAGCGCACGAGGCCGAGCGCGAGCGGCGCGGTCGCATCCTTCGCGGGCGCGGCGTTGCTCACGAGCTGCACGCTCATTCCGAGCTCTTCGAGCGAGCGCGGAAGTCGCGCGGTCGCGGCGTCGAACTCCGCGTGGGCCTCCGAGGGCGCGCGCTCACCGCGAGGGATCGAGAGCGAGAGCGTCGCGTTGCCGGGCACGCACGCGTCCTCGCAGACGAGGAAGTCCGCGCTCGCTTCGAGCTCGAAGGGACCGTCGCCTTCGGGGGCGCGCGCCTCGGCGAAGAGCAGGACCTCGTTCTCGTAGCCGAAGGTGACGATCGGCCCCGGGGTCTCGAAGCGCGAAGGTGCGGGCCATTGGAGCTCGCCCGTCTCGGCGCCCCGGAAGGTGACCTCGGTCGGCAGGCCGCTCTGACCGGGGTTCTTCCAGTAGACGTGCCAGTGCGGATCGAGGCGGAAGCGGACGCCGACGAGGAACGAATCGCCCGCCGGCACCGAGGCGACGTCGGTCAACAGCTCGAGCTCGACGCGCGGATCACCATCGTCGACCGCGGCCTCGGCGCGAGGCTCGGCGAGGGCGACGGACGGCGCGAGCGCGGCGGCGAACGGAGCGAGGAGGAGAGCGAGGACCAGTACGGAGACGGCGCGCGGTGAGGTCACGATGTTCCTCCGTAAAGCCAACCGCGACCCGTATGCAAGCAGAGCGCCCGTACGAGCCGCGGCTCGTGTCGGGCGTACCGAGGTGCGCCACGTGGCGAGCACACGCGTGCATGGACGTCGCGAGGCGCGACCACGTTACGGCCGGGTGGCCGCGCCGATGACTCACCTCCCCAGTGGCGCGTCGGGTCTCCGCGGTCCGACCTCACTCCCCGCGGCGCGTCGAAGCCTGCGGTCCGACCTCACTCCCCGCGGCGCGTCGCGCGAGCACGACACGACGCGGAGTTTGGGCCGACCTCACTCGCCGGCGGCGCGCTGGATCTCCACGAGCAACGTCCGGTACTCGTCGCGGCGACGGCGCAGTCGGATCGCGTGGCGCGCCCACAGCTCGGCGAGCTCGAGATCGCCCTGCGTCTGCGCCTCGCGCGCGAGGTGAAACGCCACGTGTGGGTTGCCGGGATGCGCGAGCGCGGCCTCGAAGAGGAGCTCGCGGCGCTCGGGTCCTTCGGTCGCGAGGGCCTCCGCGAGCAGCGCATCCGACCGATCACGATCGCGCGACCGTGAGGACCAGACGTCGCCCGGGGTGAAGCGTTCGGGGACGGCCCCCGCGCCCACACGGGCGGGATCGTGATCGCGATCATGAGCGTGATCGCGATCATGAGCGTGATCGTGATCGTGGTCGGCGACGTGAACGGCGACGATCGTGTCAGCGTCGGTGCCCGTGTCAGCGTCCGTGTCAGCGTCCGTGCCCGTGTCAGCGTCCGTGTCAGCGTCCGAGTCGGTGTCGGTGCCTGCGACCGAGCTCGTCACGGCAACCGGGTCGACCGTGCCAGAGACGGTGCGCGGAACCCCGGCGGCCCCGACGATCGGCGCGGGCGTCACGTCCGGGACCGGCGGGAGCGCTTCGGGCGTGTCACCGAACGACGCACGCAGCACGCTCGCGGCGCGTGTCGGCGCCACGTCGTGCGTCGCGACGAGCCATCCCACCGCGGCCGCGGCCCCGAGCGCGAGACCGAGCGACCACCACAGCGGGCCGCGCGACTCGGCGGACGCATGAACCGCTGGGAAGCTGCTCGGACGCGGCACGTGGAGCGGGTCGAAGCTGCGTGGCGGTGACGAGCTGCGGCCCGGCGCGTGCCCGGGATCGGATCCCCGCGCTTCGAGGCGCTCGAAGTCGGCGGGCGCGACCGACCCCCGCGACGACGTCGACGCACGCGGAGGAGCAGACGCGCGCGGAGGTGCAGACGCACGTGGAGGTACAGACGCACGTGGAGGTACGGACGCGTGCGGAGGTACGGACGCGTGCGGAGGCACGGACGCGCGTGGAGGTACGGACGCGTGCGGAGGCACGGACGCGCGTGGAGGCACGGACGCGTGCGGAGGCACGGACGCGTGCGGAGGCACGGACGCGTGCGGAGGCACGGACGCGTGCGGAGGCACGGACGCGCTCTTCGTGGGAGCAGACGCGGGCGGCGCCGCTGGACGGGCCGCGACCGTAGCGCGTGGCTCGGCCGCCGAAGGGCGCGGCGGCTCCGACGTCCGCGCGGGCGCCTTCGCGCGGGCCAGCGCCACCGGCAACCACGTCGGCGCGAGCGGGGGCGGCGTCTCCAATGCGCGTCGCGCCGTCGTGTCGTCGTCGCGTGGCAGACGCGATGACGGCTCGACGTCGGGCACCGCCGACGACTTCGGCACCGCTGGCTTCGGGCGTGGGATCGCGGCCGGAACGGCTCGCACGTCGGTCGGTGCGGGCGGCACCGGCGACGGCCAACGCGGCTCCGGGCGCGCGGGTGTCGGCGCGGAGTCCCACGTCGCCGCCTCGGCCTGCGCGTCGCCCGCGACCCGATCCCCTGCGACACCGTCGTCGGGATACGCCTCGGGCGGCATCGAGGTGAGCGTCTTCTTGGTGGTCTCGTCCTCCCACCTCGGCTCGTCGTCGTCGACCGCGGCGCGCGCGAAGGTCTCGAGCGAGTGTTCCTGCGTCGACTCGACCGATCCGTCCTGCGCGCGCCGCACGTGCGGCTCTGCGACCGCGAGCGCCTCCGGCACCGGCGCCATGATCGTCATCACGCGCGCGAGATCGTGACGCTCCACGTGCCCTCGACCGCGCCGGAGCGCGAGCAGGTCCGCGAGCGCGCGCACGCCCACCCGCAGCGGCGTCGGTCCCGAACCGTAGGTCGTCGCGCTCACCACGAGATCGCCCCCGAGCTCGACCACCGCGCGCACGTCGTCGGACGCGATCACCACGCGGAGCACCGCACCGTTCGCGCCCGCGAGCGCGCGCAAGACACGCGCAGGCCCGAGCCGCGCGAAGGGCACCGGAAAGCTGCGCCGCGCCTCCGCCATGTGCCGGACCTCACGATCGAGCGCGAGCTCCGAGCGCACCGCGAGCGCGAGCAGCTCGAGGTTCGGACGCACCGCCCCCGCCGGCCAGACGTCGTCCCAGTAGAACGGCACGAGCTTGGCGCCGCGCAGACGCGGGCACTCGTCGAGCGCGGCGAGGAGAACGTCCTCGCGCGCGCGGCGCGGATCGTAGAAGAGCGCCTGCGCGTCGAGGAAGCCGAGCCGGTCGAGGCCGCGCCCACGGGCATCGGTCACGCCGACCGCGGCGCCGTGTGCGCGCAGGTGTCCCACGAGCGCGTCCGTCGCGACGGGATCGTCGCCCGCGACGAGCAGACGCGCGCCGCTCAACACCCCGCTCGCCGCGAGATCGAAGGGCTCCGCTTCGCCTTCCCACGACGAGGCGAGCGCGATGGCAGCCGAGGAGAGCAGCTCCATACTCAATCCTCGTATCTCAGGAACGGTGATCGAAGATCCAGCGCATTTCGCGTGGAACGTTCGCGAAGACCCGTGAAGCGTCTTCGCGAGAATCCACGAAGACGCGAAAAGCGTCGCGAGAATCCACGAAGACGCGGGACGCGTCGCGAGAACGGACGTTCGGAGACACCGGAGCCCCACGGGCGCGAGTCGCTTCGTGCGCACGAGCGCATGACGAAACCTCCTTGCGCCCCTCCCGCGCGAGGGAAGAGAAGCACGGGAGGCGATCGCTCGCCAGCCGACGGGCGCGTGAGCGGATCGACCGCGTTCAGCCCGCGAAGGGGATCAACGCGCGCAGGTGCCGCACGCGCTCGCGGGCCAAGGGCACGCGCGGAGTCTCCGGGTGATCGAGCACCAGCTCGTACGTGCCCGTTCCGCTCGGCTCGAGCGTCTTGATCTTCGAGAGCCGCACGAGGCACGCGCGATGCGAGCGGAAGAAGTCGCCCTTCGGCACGCGCCGCTCCACCGTCGCGAGCGTGAGATCGAGCGCGTACGCGTCGTCCGCGGTGATCGCCCACACCAGCTCGTCGCGCACCTGGAAGTAGATCACGTCCTCGATGTCGACGACGACGTACCCGCCCTTGCGCCGCACCGCGAGCCGATCGAGCGGCTCGTCGCCCGAAGCCCCCGGCTCCAGCTTGCCGCGCACGCGCTCGAGCGTCGCCTTGAGCCGCTCGAGGCGCACCGGCTTGAGCAGGTAGTCGAGCACCTCCGCTTCGTACGCCCGCAGCGCTCCGTCGTCGTGCGCAGACACCACGACCACACACATCTGCGGCTGCCGCGCGCGCAGCGCCTCCGCGAGCGCGATCCCGTCCGGGCCCGGCATGCGGAGGTCCACGAACGTCACGTGCGGCTGCGCTTCGTCCACGAGCTCGAGCGCCTGCTTGGCGTTCGCTGCCTCGCCCACCACCTCGACGTCGAGCTGTCCGAGCAGGAACCCGAGCTCGTCGCGCGCGAGCGGCTCGTCGTCGACCACCACGGCCTTGAGGGCCTCCTTGCTCATGCGGCGTCCATCTCCTGATCGTCGTCCTCGGGCTCGCTGCCTTCCGGTCCGACGGCCTGCCAGGGTAGCGTGACTCGCGCGATCGTGCCTCGCTCCTTCGGCACGAGCTCCAGGGTAGCCGACTCGCCGAAGCGTTTGGTGAGCCGCTCGCGCAGCGTCTTGAGCGCGATCCCGTGACCGGCCTCGACCTTGCCGAGGTGCTCGCCCTCGCTCTCGTCGTGCACCTCGACGATCAGCGCGCGCCCTTCGCGCCGGGCCTCGATGCGCACCACGCCCGACTCGTGCGCGCCCACCCCGTGCTTGACCGCGTTCTCCACCAGCGGCTGCAGCGTGAGCGCGGGCACCCGCGCGTGCTTCACGTCGTCGTCGATCGCGGTCTGCACCTCGAGCCGCCCTTCCCCGAGGCGCGCCTTCTCGATCGCGAGGTACGCGCACGCGTGATCGACCTCGCTCGACACCGGCGCGTCCTCCGGATGGTTGAGCAGGTAGCGGTAGAGATCCGAGAGATCGCTGACGAGGTCGCGCGCGCGCGCCGGATCCTTGCGGATGGTCGCGCGGAGCGTGTTGAGCGCGTTGAAGAGGAAGTGCGGCTCGAGCCGCCGTCGCAACGCCTCGAGCGCGAGGTGATCGGCCGCGGCGCGTGCCTCGACGAGCGCGATCGCGGCCTCCTCGCGCGCGAGCACGACACGCGCGGAGAAGATCCAGAACGTCATGCCGGACGCGACGCCGAACATCTGCACCGCGAGCGCAGGCAGCATCTCGAGCCGTCGCGCGAGATCGCCGGTCGCGCCGAGGTAGATCGCGAGGCAAACCGCACGCGCGAGCTGCACGAGGCACGCGGTCGCGAAGGTTCGCCAACCCGAGAACCACTGCGGGCGCTTCTCCACGATCCAACCCGCGACGGCGCCCTCGACGATCGTCGCTGCGACGCCGACGAGCCCGAGCGAAGGCTCGACGCGGTAGACGTAGAAGAGGCCCGCGAAGATCGCCGTGAGCACGCCGGTGCGGATGCCGCCGAGCAGCGCCGCGATCATCACGCCGATCGCGTGGATGTTCACGTGGTGCTCGAGCCACCACACACCCATCTTCGCGCCCCACATCGAGAGCGAGAAGCCGAGCAGGAACGCCGCCACGCGATCGCGGGGCTGCCCGCCGACGCCGAGCAGACGGTTGCGCAGCGGCGGCACGAGCACCGACACCAGCGCGGCGGTCGTCAGGAGGCCGAGCTTCTCGGCGATCTCGATGACGACCAGCCGGATGTCCACGGCGCGGAGCCTACACCCGAAAGCCGGCGGGTCAGGCCGATTCCCGCGCGGGAGACGCGCGCTCGCCGGTCGCCCACGCCACGGACTCCCTCACTCGCGCTCGATTCCGATCACCATGCTCTCTACGCGCACGATTCGACGGATGCGCGGCGAACGCGCTCACGCGCGCAGCTTCGCCTTCTGGACCTTGCCCATCGCGTTGCGCGGCAGATCGTCGACGAAGCGGATCTCCCGCGGACGCTTGTGCACCGCGAGCTCCCGCGCGACGGCCGCGATCAGCGCGTCGGCGTCGCGCGCGACGCTCGGATCCGCGACCACGAACGCGACGATTCGCTCGCCGAGATCCTCGTCCGGCATCCCCACCACCGCGACCTCGCGCACCCCCGGCTGCTCGAGCAGCACCGCCTCGATCTCGCCCGCGCCGATCTTGAAGCCTCCGCACTTGATGAGGTCGGTGCTCTTGCGCCCCACGATCCGCAGCGCACCGTCGGACGCGCGCGTCGCGAGGTCCCCCGTGCGAAAGAAGCCCTCCGCGTCGAAGGCTTCCTCGTTCGCGTCCGGTCGGTGCAGGTAACCTCCGAGCACGCTCGGCCCGCGCACCAGCACCTCGCCGATCGTGGTGTCGTCGTGCGCGTCGATCACGGACCCCGCGTCGTCCACCAGGCGAACCTCGACGCCGCTCAGCGGTCGCCCGACGTACCCCGGTCGCGCGCCTTCGTCCGCGCGCACGCCGCACACGATCAGCGTCTCGGTGAGCCCGTAGCGCTCGACGACTCCGCGCCCCGTGATCGCCTCGAAGCGACGGTGCTCGCGCGTGGGCAACCCCGCGCTCCCGCTCACCACGAGGCGCACGCGGCCGAGCGCGCTCGCGATCGCGGCGTCCGTCTCGGCGGCGTCGATCAGGCGATGGATCATCGTGGGCACCGCGAAGAGCATCGCGCGCGGGCTCGCCGCGAGCTGCGCGCCGAGCGCCGCCGGATCGAAGCGGGACACGTGACGAAGCGCGCCGCCCATGCGCAGTGCCCCGAACAGACCGAGCACGAGCCCGTGCACGTGAAAGAGCGGCAGCGCGTGCACGACGTCGTCCGCCTCGGTCCAGGCCCACGCGTCCGCGAGCGCGTCGAGGTTCGCGGCGATGCCACGCGCGCTCAGCTCGACGCCCTTCGGCGCGCCGGTGGTGCCGCTCGTGTAGAGCAGCAGCACCGGCTCGTCGTCGAGCGCACGGATCGGCGGCGGCTCGCTCGCGTGCATCGTCTCGAGCGCGCGGATGGGCAGCGCCGGCGTCGACTGCCCCTGCACGTCGGACGCGAGCACCACCGCCGGCTCGGCGTCGGTGAGCACGTGCATCAGCTCACGCGCGCCGAGCTTCGGACTGAGCGGGACGCTGACCACGCCGGCGAGCGCATTCCCGACGAGCGCGACCAAGGTCGGAAGATCCGAGTGCGCCCAGATCGCCACGCGCGCGCCGGGATCGACCCCGAGCTCGTCGAGCTGCGCGACGTGCGCGCTCACCGCACGCGCGAGCGTGGCGTAGTCGAGAGAACGAGGATGGCCGGTCCGCGGGGTCAGCCGCGGACCATCGTCGACCAGGAGCGCGAGGCGCGCGTCCGGGGAAGCGAGGCGAGGAAAGAGCGACACGCGCGGAGCCTGCCTCCGATCGTGCGCGCGCGTCGAGGCGATGCCGCTCCCGGCCGCGAACCGAACCGCTCGTGACGATCCTCGGGCCCACTCCGTGCGAGGAGAGCGAGTCCCGGCAATCCCGGACCTCGCACGACCGCGAGATCCGGTATCGTCCTGCGCCGATGGCGGAAGATCGCGACGACCGCACCCAAGAGATCGCGCTCGACGAGGTCGACGCCGGTCGGCCCCGCTCGGGTCCTCCGCCGCTTCCGTCGCGTCGCACGCCCGCGCCGGACTTCGAGCCGGAGAGCTCGGATCGTCCGACGGATCCGCCGCCGAAGTCACCCGGCGCGTCGAAGCCCCCGGTGCGGCTCGGCAAGAGCTTGGTGCCTCCGCCGCTCGCGGCCGCGGTCGCGCCCAGTCGCGCGGAGACGCCCCGCAGCTCGCGCGCGACGATGAAGCTCAAGCCGATCACCGACGTGCCTTCGGGCGAGACGCACGTGCCCGACGTGCGCCCGGAGCCCTTGCCCTTCGAGCCCGCGGCCGACGCACGCGCGTCGACCACACCGCGCCCGAGCGTCCCGCCCCCGCTCGCGGGAGGCTTGCCGCCGCGGGTCGATCGTTCGACGCGCGAGCTCCGTCGTGTGGGACCGAGCGATGCGAGCGCGAGCGCAACGACGCCGAGGACCACTCCGAGCACGAGCACGCCGAACGCGAGCACGCCGAACGCGAGCACGCCCACGCCGAGCGCGAGCACGAGCACGCCGAGCACGAGCACTCCGAGCACGAGCACGCCGAGCACGAGCACGCCGAGCAGGAGCACTCCGAGCACGAGCACTCCGAGCACGAGCACTCCGAGCGCCAGCACTCCGAGCACGAGCACTCCGAGCGCCAGCACTCCGAGCGCCAGCACGCCGACTCCGGGAGCGACCCCCCGAGCGCTCGTTGCGCCTCGCCCGGCGCTCGTGTCTCGGCCTCCGACCGAACGTCCGGCGGAGCGCATGACCACCGCTTCGCTCGCCGACGCCGCGCTCCAGGCGCGCCTTCGTCACCTCGAGACCCACGTCGACGAGCTCCCGAAGTGGACCGCCCGCATCGCTGCGCTCGAGTCCGACCCCCGCTTCGCTGCGCTCGACGCGCAGCTCGAGACCCTCGGGGCGAGCCTCGCCAGCCTGCACACGAAGCTCGACGCCACCGTCGCCTCGCTCGCGTCGCTGCTCGAACGCACGTCGGGGCTCGAGCGCGCCCGCGACGAGGGGCGTGCACGCGCCGATCGAGCGCTCGACGTCGCGACCGCTGCTCACGAAGCGTCGCGAGGGCTCGACACGCGCGAGCGAGAGACCAGCGAACGTGTGCGCGCGCTCGAAGACGCGCTCCGTGCGCTCGAAGCGAACAGCACCACGAGCCACCCGCACCCGAGGAGCAGCGCCCAGTCGAGCGACACGGCCTCGGACGACACCGACACCCCGTGGCTCGCGCTCGAAGAACGCCTCGCGATCCTCGAGCGCGCCTCCGACGCGACCTTGCGCGCGCGCGTGGAGGCGATGGAAGCCCGCCTCGTTTCCCTCGTGGCGCGCTTCGCCGACATCGCGGCGCGTGCTCCCGGCGAGGGCGGGGGTCGCGCGTCGCTCCTCCCGCCCGCACCGCTCGCGCCGGCGGCACCGCTCGCGCCGCCCGCACCGCTCGCGCCGGCGGCACCGCTCGCGCCGCCCGCACCGCTCGCGCCGGCGGCACCGCTCGCGCCGGCACCGCTCGTGCCCGAGACACCCCCGTCGAGCACGGAGCTCGAAGCGCTCGTCCGCGAGCTGGTGCGACGCGAGCTCGCCGACCACGTGCCGGCGACGACACAGGACGAATCCCCACGCGCGAAGCCCAAGAAGCCGCGCCGCACGGCAGACGTCGATCCGGCCGACACGGACCCGCTCACCACCGTGAAGGGCGTCGGTCCCGCGTTCGCGGAGCGCCTGCGCGCGAACGACGTGACCGACGTCGCCTCCCTCGCGCAGCTCGACGACGCACGCCTCGACGCGCTCGCCCGCGCGGTCGGCGCTCCCCTCGCGAAGCTCCGCAGATGGCGCGAGGCCGCGCGCGCGATGCTCTGAGCGCTCCGTCGCGACGCGAGCACCTCGCGCGAGCACCACGCGCGAGCACCACGCGCGAGCACCACGCGCGAGCACCACGCGCGACGCATGACCCCGCGTGATCACGACGTCGCGGCTCAGCGCCCGCGGTGCTCGTCCGCCGGATACTTCTGCCGGTTCTTTCGCATCTTCGCGTGCACCGCGGCGGGCAGATCGAGACCGATGCGGTCCGCGAGCATCAACAAGCTCACCGCGACGTCCGCGATCTCGTCCGCGACCCGCTCGCGCGACTCGGGGTCCGCGCAGTGGGCATCGGCCTCCTCGCCGCGCACCCAGCGCAGCTCCGAGAGCAGCTCGCCCGCCTCCGAGGCCACCGCCATCGCCAGGTTCTTCGGGTCGTGGAATGGCTCCCACTCACGCTCGCGCACGAAGTCGCGGATGTCGTCGAGCATGGCGTCCAAACGGTCGGGGCGGCTCATGCGCAGAAGGCTGCCGAAGCTCGGCGTACACGTCGAGCCACCTCCCGCACGTCACCCCTCCTTCGCACGAAGGCATTGGCGCGATCGTGCAAGGTGCGTCCGTTCATGGGGCGGCGGCAGAGGGCGCGATCGTGCACGGGGCGGCCGCAGATGCCCGATCCTGCGACCGCAGATGGCGCGATCGTGCATGGCGCATCGCCGACCGCTCAGCGTGCACCGCACGCGGCGGGGCCCGCCTCGAAATCGCGCACGAAGCTGCGCAGCACGACCTCCAACGTCGCGTCGGTGCCGAGCCTCCCCCGCACGCGCATCGCGATTGCCCCGCCCCGCTGGCGCTGCACCACGAGCTCGTCGGCCACCGCGTCCATCACCACCGAAGGCACCGCGAGCCGTCGCTCGGCGAAGCGCAGGTCGCGCACGTCGCCGCTCCATGCGCCCGACTCGTCCACGCGCAGCACCACCTCCAGCACGAGCTGAGCGCCCTCGGAGAGCGGCCCACCGACCTCCACACGAGCCCGCGACGCGCAGCCCTCCGCCGCGAGCGCGACACCGCGCGCGACGGTGTCGACGTGCTCGGTGCGACGCGCCTCCCCGGCGCTCGTGTGCACGATCGAGAGCGCCACGTCGTCGCGCGCCCCTTCCTCGTCGAGATCGTCACCGTCCTCGCTCGCCACGACCGAGCTGCCGTAGCGACGCACCGCCGCCGCACAAGACGCGTCGCGCCCACACGCCCGCGCGTCGTTCGTCGCCACCGCCACGCACCGACGCCGCGCGTCGCCCACCGTGGCATCGCAAAGCCGCGTCACCCCCGTCGTCCACGCCAGGCAGCTCGGATCGCGTCCCTCCATCGCACGCGCGGGCGGACAGTGCTCGGGGGTGCGCGTCGCGAGCGCCACGCGCAGGCGACACCCGTCGCGCAGCCCAGTCGCGCCGAGCGATTCGCACGCTGCGGGATCCCCACTCTTGCCCGCGCGTAGATCGCGGCAGACGTCGTCGAGCACCGCGTCGTAGCCGAGATCCGCGAGCGCCTGCGCGAGCTCGACCGGTACGCTCTGCCGCAGCCGCGCCACGCACGAGGCTTCGTCCTCGAAGCGCGCGAGGCTCTCTTCGAGCGACGCAGTTTCCGTCGGCCACGGCGACGGGCTCGCTTCGACCACGACCTCCTCGGGCGTCGGCACGCGCGGCGGTGGCGGCGCCTCGGGGGCCGTGGCCTCGCTACCGCACGCCCAGAGCACGATCGTGAGGAAGACCCAACGCACGCGCGGGGTCTACCGCAACCCACGCGCGCGTCGAAGCCACATCGTCGATGTCGACGACGCCGTCGTCGCATGTCGTCGGCAGGTCTTCCTCTTCGTGGGTGTCGCCATCCGCGGCGAGGACGCGGACACCGACTCCGACGCAGGCTCTTCGCGCCGAACTCAGCGCGCGAGGAAACGTGCGAAGTCGAGCCCGCTGACGATGCCGACGGTGCCACGCTCTCGAACCACCAAGATCCGGCGCACCCGCAGCTCGAGCGCCTGCGCGGCCGCGCGCGAGACCGGCACGTGCGGCGGCAACGTCACGATGCGCAGCGTCATCACCTCGTCCACGCGCGTCTCCGGAGGAAGTCCACGGCTCGCGAGCGCGACGCGCTGATCGAAGATGCCGACCGGCCAGCCGTCCTCGACCACCACGAGGCCCTGCTTGTTCGAACGATCGAGCCGATCGGCGGCGAGCGCGAGCGGATCGTCGGCCTTCACCGTCACGAGCGAGCCGTGCGCGAGCTCGCCGAGCGGCTCCGCGACGCCCCGCTCGACCACCACGCGCATCAAGTCGCGCGTGGAGAGCACGCCGACCAGCCGGTCGCCCTCCTCCACGAAGACGCGGTGGATGCGGGCGTCGCGCATCGTGCGCGCCGCGACGCGGAGCTCCGTGCCGACGCCGACCGAGATCGGATCGGGCGTCATCACGTCGGCGACCGTGCCCTTCGGCAGCGTGAGCGTGCGCCCGCGCCCGAAGTCGGAGGCGCGGAGGAGATCGCTGCGCGAGAGCACGCCGACGAGTCGACCGGCGTCGTTCACCACCGCGAGCGCGGAGAGATCGTGCTCGTGCAGGAGCTGATCGGCCTCTTCGATCGAGGCCGACGCGCGCAGCGTGCGGACGGGGGTGCTCATGAAGTCACGAACGGGTGCGGTGAAGTGCATGCCCGATGCGTTAGCAGCGCGCGTGCCCGCGTCGTTCTCCACGGAGCGACACGCTCGATCGCGGCGCCGACGGCGCGAGCGCTTCGCGCAGGTCGCGCGTCCCCCGCGAGGTCGCCTCACGCAACGCGACGATCCTGCGCGCGCGACGCAGAGGCTGCGCGCGTTCCCCTCAGGTCGGCTGCTGCGGCAGGAACTGCAGGCGATGGAGGAACTTGGCGATCTCCTCCAGGTACACGCCGCGGTCGAGGTGCAGCAGGTGGCTGCCCGGGAACCAATGCAGCGCACAACGATCCCAGTGCTCCCAGAGCAGCCGCGAGTGCTTCGGCGGCGCGAGCCGATCGCCGACGCCGCCGACGATCATTCGTCCTTCCTTCGGCACCACCGGCGCGTAGGTCAGCGGGTTGCTCACCGCGAGCAGCCGACGCGCGTCGACCAATCGCCGCCCCACCACGCGCAGCATCGTCCGCACCGTCACCCCGATCGGCTCCCACTCGAGCACCAGATCCGGGAAGGTCACCACGGGCACGTTCGGGATCGCGAAGGAGAGCCGCGGCTCCGCCACCGCGAGCACGCTCGACGTGTACCCGCCGAGGCTCACGCCCGTGACGCCGACCTTCGGCACCCCGCGCACGTTCATCAGCCAGTCGATCAAGATGCGCAGATCCATCACCGACTGCGCGACCGCCTCGTTGATGTGCGACGGGCCACCCGCGAAGTAGCCGTGCCCGCTGAAGGGCGAGTACGCCGGCTGCCGCTCGCCGTGGAAGGGCAGCGTGAAGAGCACGACGTCGCAGCCCATCCGGTAGAACCACGGGATCGCGAAGAACCACTCGTTGACGAGGTAGAGGTCGGCGGAGAAGCCGTGGATCGCGACGATGGTCGGACGCGGGCGATCGCCGTGGAACCAATAACGCGCGTGCGCGACGCGGTTGCCGGCGTGCTTGAGATAACGCGCGTGCAGCCGCGGGTTCACCGGCATGAAGGGGCTGTCGAAGCGGATGGTCTCGCAGGTGCCGTCCTCGGGATCGAAGCGCGGGTACCAGTCGGCGGGCGAGGTGCGCACCCGGACGCTCGAAGGCGGCGTGCGGAAGAACTTCGTCGCGTCGCCGCTCTTCGCCATCGGCAGGTAGAAGTCGACGTCGTCGAGCGCGCGCCGCAGCTCGCGCGGGTGGTAGCCGAGCGGCAGCGCGAGCCCCGCGACCGCCGACGCCGCCGCAGTGCGAATGCCGACGTCGATCACCGCCGTGCTCGCGACGCGCATCTTGTCGCCCGCCTCGAGCGCGAAGGGCTCCTCGGTCGACGCGAAGTCCTCCGGCAGCGCCTCCCACCACGGCAGCTCCGAACGCAGAGGCGCGATCGACGCGGTGCCGTGGCGGATGCGGGAGAGCACGCTGGACATCCGATGAATCCTACTCGCGCCCGAACGCCGCGCGTAGTTCTGGCATTCGTTCGCCACGAGCATGGCGTGGACCCGGCGACCGGTGCGCATTCTGCTGGATCAGGTTCATCGGCTCCGCGCTCGCGCGCGGCCCGATAGTTTCGCGGAATCGTGCAGCTTCGCGGACTGCGTCCGCTTCGCCTCGCAAGATTCCGCTTCAATTCGCCATCGGCTCCGGGCTCGCGCGCGGCCCGATAGTTTCGCGGAATCGTGCAGCTTCGCGGACTGCGTCCGCTTCGCCTCGCACGATTCCGCTTCGATTCGCGCCACGAGCGCTCGGGCGTGGAGCTCGTCCGCGACCGCACGCGCGCTCTCAGAACGTCCGCGGCGGCCGCGCTTCCTTCCGACCCGCCGTCAGGATCCCGTCCACGACCCACGCGACGAACCCGACCCCGAGCGAGAAGGGGAGCGCGAGGCACAACCCGATACCGAGCGCGACGTCGTCGGTCCGCTCGAGCTGACCGAGGATCGGAACGGCGGCGAGGAACGTGAACGCAGCGGAGTAGAGGAATCGGCGCACGGCGACGTGTACCGCTCACGAGACGGCCCTCATTCCCCAACGCTTCGCGCCGAGACCGCGCATTGACACACCGCGTCACGAGCCGTAGACCTCACTGAATCGCCATTCACCACCGCGTCTTCCCAGGACGTTCGTGGGCGTGAGCGAGCCAACACGAAGCGCGCGCCGTTCGGGAGGCGCGCCGAGTCGGGAGGGTAGCCATGAGCAAGAGCGACCAGGCCAAACGCCTGGGCAAGAAGGGCGAGCGCGTCGCGATCGTCGCGGGGCTCCGCACGCCGTTCGCCAAGCAGTGGTCGGCGTACCGCGAGGTGAGCGCGCTCGATCTCGGCAAGATCGTCGTGAACGAGCTGATGCAGCGCACGGGCGTCGATCCCTCGCTGATCGAGCAGGTCGTCTACGGCCAGGTCGTCCCCTCCGTGCATGCGCCGAACATCGCGCGCGAGATCGTGCTCGGGACCGGCATGCCGCGCGACATCGACGCCTTCAGCGTCAGCCGCGCCTGCGCGACCAGCTACCAGTCGACGATCAACGTCGCCGAGGCGATCGCGACCGGCACGATCTCGGTCGGCCTCGCGGGCGGCGCGGACAGCTCGAGCGACGTGCCCATCACGGTGAGCAAGCGGCTCGCCGCGGCGTTGATCGAGGCGAGCAAGGCCAAGACCTTGCAGCAGAGACTTCAGGCGTTCATGGGATTGAAGCCGGGCGATCTCGCGCCGGTTCCACCCGCCATCAAGGAGCCCTCCACGGGCCTTTCGATGGGTGAGAGCGCGGAGAAGATGGCGCAGGAGAACGGTATCTCGCGCAAGGCGCAGGACGATCTCGCGCACCGCAGCCACACCCTCGCCGCGAAGGCGTGGGCGGAAGGCAAGCTCGACGGCGAGGTGATGGAGGTCTTCGTTCCGTCGAAGTACGCGGAGTCGATCCGCAAGGACAACCTCGTGCGCGAGAAGTCCGAGCGTGAGAGCTACGACAAGCTCAAACCCGCTTTCGACAAGAAGTACGGCACCATCACCGCCGGCAACGCCTCGCCGCTCACCGACGGCGCGAGCGCGGTGCTCGTGATGCGCGAGGACGTCGCGAAGGCGCACGGCCTCGACGTGCTCGGCTTCATCCGGAGCTACGCGTTCGCCGCGCTCGATCCGAAGGGCCAGATGTTGATGGGTCCGAGCTACGCGACCCCGAAGGCGCTCGATCGCGCGGGCATCACGCTCAACGACCTCGCGCTCCTCGACATGCACGAGGCCTTCGCCGCGCAGGTGCTCTCCAACACGCAGGCCTTCGAGTCGAAGGCATGGGCGAGCAAGCACCTCGGCCGCGACGAAGCGATCGGCACCATCGACTGGGACACCTTCAACGTCTCGGGCGGCTCCCTCGCGCTCGGTCACCCCTTCGCCGCCACCGGCGCGCGTCAGATCACCCAGACCCTGAACGAGCTGAAACGCCGCGGCGGCGGCCTCGGCCTCTGCACCGCGTGCGCGGCGGGCGGCCTCGGCGCCGCGATCGTCTTGGAGGTGGAGTGATGTCGACGAACGCAAGCGGGCTTAGGGACCCGCGCGCAGCGAGCGAAGCGAGCGAAGGCTCGTGGGTGGGGGCCCCGGCGGAGCTTGCCTCCGGTGGGGGAGGGGCTGGCGACAGCCCCTCGGAGAAGGAGGTGGAGTGATGACTGAGACGAAGAGCGCACTTCGCATCGACCGTCGCGGCGACGTCGCGATCCTGATCATGGACGTCCCCGGCGAGTCCATGAACACCCTCAAGGAGGACTTCACGCAGGAGTTCGCGGAG
>JALOQC010000358.1 GCA_025453555.1 Myxococcota bacterium
CCGCCGCTCTCCACGATGTCGCGGAAGAGTCCGAAGTCCTGCGCGCCGCCGGGGGCGAGACGGGTGGCGGGCGTGGCCTCCGAGGGCCCCGCATCGGAGGAGCAGGCGAAGGAGAGAAGGAGCACGAGGAAGAGAAGGAAGCGCATGGGCGAGATCTCCGGGAGAGGGACAGACGGCGGTGGAAGGTGCTCGAGGAATCGCGTTTGAATCGAAGCGGGATCATTCGAGGCGAGGCGGACGCGAGCACGCGTAGCCGAGCGATTCCGCGAAACCATCGGGCCGCGCGCGAGCGTGGAGCCGATGCATTCTGTGCTTCACGCCCCACCTCCCGGTTCTTCCGCGGGAAGCGGATCGTCGCCGCTCGGTTCGTCGCCGCTCGGCTCCGCGGGCTCGTCCTCGGTCGGCGGCTCGTCGCTCGTCGGCTCGTCGCTGGGCTCGTCGCTCGGGTCTTCGACCGGCTCCATCGGCTCTTCCGGAACGACCGGCACCCGCGTCGCGTAGGCCACGACGAAGCGCTCTCCGAGCTCCCCGACCCCGTCGACGCACGCGCGGTCCACCGCCACCGACGACTGCGCGAGCAAGACCTGCACGCGCGAGAGGTCGTCGCTCGACACGAAGCCGCCCGTCCCCTCGGCGCGCCACTCCGCGTCGAGGCGCGGCGCGAGCTCCACCCGCCAAGGGGTCGCGATCTCGCCGCACGCGTTCGCCGCCTCGCACTCCTCGATCCGCGTGGCTCGCAGGAACGAAGGCACGCCCGACGCATCGGTCTCGCTCACGACGAGGCTCGCGCGCAGCGTTCCGTCGTCGTCGAGCTGCTCGAGCTGGAGCGGGTCCACGCCGACGATCCGCACCGGACCGTCGAAGACCGAGAAGAGCTCCGCCGGATAGCCGCAGGCGTAGAGCACGGTCGACGGTCGGAGCGGGACCTCGGGGAGCTCCGGGGGCAGCTCGTCGCCCCAGTCACCCGGCTCTGCGGGCACGGGCGGCGGGTCCGCGACCTCGGCGAGCGTCACGCGCGTGCAGCCGTCCGGGCTCGCCTCGGCCTGCACCGCGTAGCGCGTGTCGTAGGGCCCGGTGGGCCACGTTCCGTCGACGCTCGGGGGAATCGGAGCCGGCTCGCAGGTGCGCGCGGGGATCGGCGCCCGCGGCGAGCGACGCACGATGAGGTTCGATCCGATCTCCTCGACCCATCCGATCGCGTCGCCGTTGCGCTCGAGCGCGACTCGCCCCGCGACGTCCGCCGACCAACGCACGAGCGCCACCCCAGCCTCGTCGTGCTCCAGCCAGATCACGTCGCACTCACGCGAGGTCCCTGCGCCAGCCCCCGTGATGAACTGGAGGAGCTCACGGTGTCCGAGTGACCAACGCTCGACCGGCGCGAAGAGCCGCCGCGTCACCGTCTCTTCGGGGCGCGTCGCGAGCGCCTCACAATCGAGCTCGACCTCCGGCAACAAACGTCGAATCCGGACGTCCTCGCGACGGTCGCTCTCGTCCTCGTAGGTCTCCGCGTAGAGCCCGGTGATCTGCAGCTCCCCCGTCCACGGCGGCGGGACGTCGACCGGCCATCGGCTCGTGGCCACGCACGCGAGCCCGCCGAGCGCGACCGCGAGCCGCTCGGTCCACCCGAGGCGCGTCGCGCGCAGTCCCTCGATCGCGGCGGACGAAGTCTCGTGCTTTGCGAGAGATTCGTAGCGTCGCCAGGCGACGAGCAGCATCGGGAGCGCGATCAGATCGCTCGGGTCGGTCCAGATGCGCCACGCGAGCAGCCGCTCCACGACTTCCGCCACGGCGGGCGAGACGTTGATCGCGGCGAACACCGCGCCGGTGGCGACGTAGGCGACGATCCGCGCGCGTCGGGTCCGGGCGACCAGCGCGGACAGCAAGGGCGCCGCCACGAAGAGGCCCGCGAAGTCGCTCAGCTTTCCCGTCAGAGCTCCCGGAAAAGCACGTTTGAGGACGTGATCGTTGAGCACCAAGAGCGTGAGCGCGAGCCACCAAGCAGGGCTCGTCGCGACGCGGCGGAGAGAGGACGTGGTCGGCACGCGAGGCCGCATCGCAAGCGATGTGCCCGCCTTCGACGAGGACCGCGTCCCAACGGAAACCCTGACGGATCGCGAGGGATTGCTCCACGAAGACGCGAGCGTTCGCTCGCGAGCCACGTGCCGCGCTGTGCCAGCGCTCCCTCGTGCCCTGCCGCGCATGTCCTGCCCGCATGCCCTGCCCGCATGCTCTGCCGCGATCACGCCACCAGCTCTCGACGCGTTCACGACACGAGCCGCACGACTTCTCTTCCCGAAGGGGATGGCGTACGCCTTCCTCCGTGGGGGCGCGGTGAACGACGGAGCGGAGGCACGCGAGGTCTTGCGGGCGGCCTGCGCGCACGCGTCGACCGACGTCGCGGCGCTCTGCATCGTCCGCTTTCGCGGCGCCACGCTCGGATCGCTCGGCAAAGACGTCGCGGACGTGGTCGGCGACATGCTCTTGCTGCGTGCACCCCTCGCGGTCGCCCTGCGAAACGCGCTCGGTCACGGCTTAGCTGCGCCATCGCGCACGGCCCGCTCCCGCCGCCTCGCGGTCGCCGGCGGGGGAGCTCGCACGCGCTCGCCTCGGCTCACGCCACCGGCAACACCAGCCGCGCCACGGCTCCGCCACGCGATCCGTTCTCCAGGAACACGTCGCCTCCGTGCATGCGCGCGATCTTCCGCACGATCGCGAGCCCGAGCCCGGTGCCGGCCGCCTTCGTCGTCACGAACGGCGTGAAGGGATCGTTCGGCCCGTCGCTCTTCAACCCGGGCCCCTCGTCGTGCACCTCGATCACCGCGCGCTCCTGCTCGCGCCGGCTCACGATCGTGATGCGGGTCCCGAGCGCGTGCCCGAGCATCGCCTCGCGTGCGTTCACCACGAGGTTCACCAGCACCTGCTGCAACCGGTGGCGATCGCCGAGCACCACGAGCCCCGCTTCGAGCTCCTCCTCGATCGCGATCCCATGCGTGGCGCAGAGCGGCGCTTGCAGGCGCGTCACGTCGTGCACCAGCTCGCGCAGCTCGACGTGATCGCGCTCGACCTCCTGTGGACGCGCGAGCCCGAGGAAGTCGTCCAGCATCGTCGTCAGCCGCCCGAGCTCCACGAGCACGAGCTCGATCGGCTCGCTCAGCTTCGCGCGCAGCGCCTCGTCCGCGACCTTGCTCGCCCGACGCTGCAGGAGCTGGAGCTGCAACGCCGCCGCGTTGAGCGGGTTGCGGATCTCGTGCGCGAGCCCCGCCGTCAGCGTCCCGATCGCCGCGAGCGCCTCCGCCTCCGTCGAGCGCTTCCGGAGCTCGAGGTACTCGGTGACGTCGACCCCGATCGCGATGCGCGACACGTCCCTCTCCTCGACCGGAGTGAAGGTCCAGCGGATCGTGCGCGAGCTGCCGTCCGCGCGCCTGAGCACACACTGCCGCTCGCGCGTGAGCGCGCGGAGATCCATCGCGTCGTCGCCGAAGACCTCGACGAAGCGCCGTCCGCGGAGCGTCTTGGACGAGTCGGCATCCCCAAACGGCCGCCCCGCGAGCGCGTCTCGCTTCTCGGCCTCGCTCGGAGGACGTCGCGAGGACACGACGTCGACGCCACGTTCGTCCGCGTGGCGTGCCGGAGCGCCGAGCGCCTCCATCGCCGAACGGTTCGCGAAGAGGATGCGACCTTCGCGATCGAGGCTGACGATCAGCGCGTCGACGTTCTCCACCACGCCGCGGTAGAGGTTCTCGCTCTCCGAGAGCGCCCGCGCGAGGGCCGCACGCTCGCGTCGCAGGCTCACCTGCGCGAGCGCGCGCTCGACCACACCGATGAGCGCGTCCGGATCGACCGGCTTGAGCAGGTACGCGAACGCGCCGTGGCGCACCGCGCCGATCGCCGACTCGAGCGTGCCGTGGCCGGTGACCAAGATCGTCTCGCAGTCGGGGCAGGTCGCGCGCAGCTTCGGCAGCAGCTCGACGCCGCTCACCCCCGGCAACCCCACGTCGACCACCGCGACGTCGAAGCCGTCCGCCGCGCTGGCGATCGCCGAAGGGCCGTCGTGCACGACGCGCACGCTCACCCCGAGATCTTCGAGGATCTCACTGACGTTCTCCGCCAGATCTTCGTTGTCCTCGACGAGCAAGACCCGCGAGGCGCTCTGCATGGTTTCGCTCAAGTCGACTCGCTCAAGCGGCGTGCAGCGCGTGGAAGAGCGCGTCGGGTCCGAAGGGCTTGGAGAGGACCTCGGTCGCGCCGAGCGATCGCGCGCGGGTGATCCGCTCGTCGCGGCTGAACGCGGTCATCATCACGTAGAGGGTGTCGGGACACCGACGGCGGAGCTGCTCGAGCAGGTCGACTCCGTCCATGCCCTCCATCCGCACGTCGAGGAGCGCGGCGTCGAAGCAGCGCTGCTGCCCGACCACCCGCAGCGCGTCGGCCGCACAGCCGGCGAGCAGCACCTCGTGACCTTCGTCCTGGAGGAGCTCGGCGACGTTCTCCGCCAGCTCCGTGTTGTCGTCGACCACCAAGATCCGCATGGCGCTCACCCCGGGCTCGAGACTCGTGTTCCTGCAGAGCGGCGTCCCCCACCCCGCGCTCGCCGGGACCATCCCGGTTCGAGAATGCGGTCACCCGAAGGTGACCCCGCACGTGACCCCGCACGTACGTACAGCCCGACCCATCGTTCGATCGACGCGAGGCGCAGCCGGAACGACTGCACGTTGCGCTTCACGTCGTACGGCTCCACGCGCCTCCGACGATCCCCCGCGAGAGGCTGCGCTCCGATCGTTCCTCCGAAAAGCAGACGAGAGCCATCACACGCTCTCGAGATCGGAATCAGATTTGATCTCATATCACGAACCGAAGCGCTTGACTGCTTCCATCAACCGGGAGGGATGTCGATCACGAATCGAGCACCTCCGGACGGCTCCTGCAAGGCGCGAATGACGCCGCCGTGCTTGTCGACGATCCGCTTGCAGAGCCAGAGGCCGAGCCCGATGCCCTTCGTCTTGGTGGTGTAGAGCGGCTCGAAGAGGTTCGCGCGCACCTCGAGCGAAAAGCCCGGGCCGTCGTCCGCGACCTCGACGTGCATCGCGTGATCCTTCGCGCTCGCGTCGATCGTCACCCGGCTCTGCGCCGCTTGGATCGCGTTCTGCGCGAGGTTGAAGAGCACCTGTCGGAGCTGGCTCTCGTCCACGACGACGTCGCCGTCGTCGTGCACCGCGATCTCGACCCGCGCACCGTCGCGTGGGAGCCCCACGAGGCTGCGATCCACGAGCTCCGAGAGCCGCACCGCCTCGCGAATCGGCGGGCGATCGCGCGCCAGCTCCAACAGATCCGTGATGATGTGGTTCGAGCGCTCGACCTGCTCACGGATGCGCACGAGGTGCTTGGTGACGCGCTCGTCCTCCGCCGTGCGACGCCCGATCAGATGCGTCGACGAATCGATCACCGCGAGCGGGTTGCGCAGCTCGTGCCCGATGCTCGCGGCGAGCTTGCCGAGGCTCGCGAGCCGCTCCGTCGCGCGCATGCGGACGTCGTAGTCCTCGCGGAAGGTCTCGAGCATCACCGCGAGCTCGATGTCGAGGATCTGATCGACCGCGACGAGAAGCTCGCGTGTCTCCTCCGGGGTCCAGCCGGCCGCCGGCGCGTCGCGCTCGAGCACCGTCCCCAGCTCGCGCCGCAGCACGTTCATCATCGAGACCATGTACCGCTGCGGGAGACGAATCTTCACGTGAGCGCGCCCGATGCGCGCGCGCAGATCGACGTAGTTTCGATCGTAGACCCCGTCGAAGAGCGTCACGATCCATCCGCGAAGGTGCACCTTCTGTCGCTCGATCTGCGCGTCGTCCTCGAACACGGAGCGCTGGGTCGGGTTCTTCCCGAGCACGTCGTAGAAGCGGTCGACGACTTGGTGCACGTGTGGCTCGATCAGCGGCTTCGCCCGGGCCAGCCGCGCGGCTTGCTCGGGTCCGAAGCCGAGGTCGCGCGAAAGCTCCTCGATGAGCTCGTACGTGTCCATCTCGGCGGAGCTTGTCACGCGCGGTGCCTCCCGTGAAACGTCCGCGCGACGTGTGTGCCGATGAGGTTGGCCAGCGGGTGCGCGTCACCCCGTCACGCGTACGCCTCGTCCCACGTACGCCTCATCCCACGTAAAGGGCGACCATGCGCACACGAGCGGCCGCGTCCGGCTCGACCACGAGGGCGTAGCGCAGGTCGATCGGCAGCTCGTTCCACGTGCTCGCGTCGACCCCCGGCGGCGGCTGCGACGCGCGCCAGGGATGCTCCACCGCGGGCGGCTCGGAACCCACCGCGCAGGGTGCACCGAGGAAGGTCTCGCGCAGCCACGCGACGAGCTGGCGGAAGGCGCGCCGCTCCACGGCGCTGTCGACCTGCATGTCCACGAGCCGCTGCCGCGCGAGCCTCGGCAGGCCACGCCAGTCGGCGTCCTCCAGGTGCGCGACCGCCTCCACGAGCTTGCGCTGCACGGTGAGCGGCATGCGCTCGAGTCGCTTCACCTGGGTGTCTTCGTGGGGGAGGACGGTCATGGGACGCCCCCCGATCCGCGCTCCTCCGCCTCTGCCGACGCCGGAAGCTCCGCGCGAGGCGGAGGCGGCACCACCAACACTGGCACCGGCGACGTCTGGAGCAGCCGCTCCGCCGTGCTCCCGAGCAGCACGCGAGAGAGAGGGCCTCCCGCGTGCGCGCCCGCGACCACGAGGTGGGCTCGATGCTCACGCGCCGCCTCCGCGAGGGCGAGCGCCGGAGAGCCCGGCCGCACCTCGACCTCCACCCGCGCGCCGAGGTGCACGCCTTCGTCGCGAAGGCGCCCGAGCACCGAGCGCTCCCACTCCTGCTTCACGCGCGCCCAATCGAGCGGCGCGTCCGCGGGCGCGAAGGGATCCTGCAGCACGTGCACGAGCACGTACGTCGACGCGTCCCCACCGAGCGCGCGCGCGGCCTCGAGCGCGGCGTGCCCACCGGGCGCGAGATCCATCGCGACCACGATCGTCAGCTCGGGCAGCCCGAGCGCTTTCTCGAGCGGCTCGACGTCTCCGCACGCCACCAGCACCGGCACCCCC
>JALOQC010000359.1 GCA_025453555.1 Myxococcota bacterium
TCGCGATCACGCCGGCCGCGCTCGCGAGGACGACCACGAGCACCGCGCGCCGTGCGCCGGTGGAGAACACGTCCGGCCGTTCGCTGCCGCGCTTCACGAACGCTCCGTCGAACGGCTCGCGGTACGGAGCGCTTCGTAGCCGCTGCGCACCTCGTCGAAGAGCGCGCGCGTCGGCTCGTCGCCTGCGAAGCGCACCCGCTCCGCGCGACGAACCACGAGCGCGAGCGGCGAGTGCCGCGGATCCGTGGTCGCGATGGACCAGAGCACCTCGCGCGCGGTGCGGCTGCGTTGGCCTTCGGGGCGCCACCCCGCGGCCTTCAGCGCGAGGACGAGCAGCGCGAGGATCGCGTCGCCGTAGCGACCGGCGGCCGCGAGCGCGTCCGGGTCGCCGAGGTCGAGCGGGAGCTCTTCGGGGGCGGTGTGCGGGCGGCGTGGCACGCGCACCGGCGCGTCCTCTTCCGGCACCACGTCCCGGCGACGGAGCAGCGAGACGATCAAGAAACCGACGAGGACCACGAGCGCGACGATCACGACCCCGAGCAGGACGTGCGAGACGAGCTGCGAGGCCGCGCCGAAGAGCCCGTCGAGGCCGGAGTCGCTCGGGGCGCGTCCGGTCGCGCCGCCGCTGGTTCTGCGCGTTTCGAGTCCGTCGCCACCGCCGAGCCGCGTGCCGCGGGGCGCGTCGCTCTGGCGGTCGCCGGCCCGGCTCGGGAAGGACTCGAGGCCACCACCGCCGCGCGACTCGAAGCGCACCCCGTCCGAGTAGCCGCCGCGCGCGTGCACCTCGGCCGCGACCTCACGCGGATCGCGCTGCGCGCTCGCGACGTTCCCCGCCGTCGTCGCGACGAACGCGACGAGCACGACGAGAGCGAAGCGAGCTGCGACGATCACGCCCCGTCGATCCTCAGGAGAACACGTCCGCGAGCGCGTTCGCGTCCACGCCGTCCTTGAGGCCGCGGATGCGCGCGTAGGTCACGGCGGCGAGCGCCGAGAGCGCCGAGATGCGAACAACGGCGATGAAGAGAGAACCGACGAAGTTGATCCCGATCGCGAGCGCGGTCGGCTCCTTCGGCAACCCCGTGGCCAGGTCGATGTCGGCCCCACCTGCGCCAGCGCAGATGCCAACGACGCACCCGAACGCAAACATCACTCCGAAGAACGCGAGCAGCGCGAGGAAGATGGTGACCCGATGCCCCTTGGTCAGCTCGAAGCTGCGCTGGATGGCGGTGACCGGCCCCACCTTCTCCGTGACCGCTGCGGGGATCGCGACGAAGGTCAGAATGACCACGTAGGTGATCGGCACGAGGATGCCGACGAACATGAAGCCGAGGCCGCAGCACACCCCAGCCGGGCCGGCGGCAAAGCTGAGTGTGCCCACGCCCACTCCGGGGATCACGGCGACGATCTGAATCAGCGTGACGAGGAGCGCGATGCCCAGCACGGCCGGCGCGCGGGCGAGCCCGCGTGAGATGACGTCTCCGACGGAAGCGTGACGCCCCGCGAGGTGCTCGACCGTGGCGTACATCAGGATTCCTTGCGCCACGTACGTCAGCGCGAGGTCCAAGAACGTCGAGGCGCAACATCCGAGAAGCTCGGTCGAGTCGAACATCCGGCGGAAGACGCCAAACGGATCCTGAGGGTCGGCGCCGTAACCGAGGTTCTGTTGGAGCATCTCGGCTTGGGCTTCGAGCATCCGCTTCTGAATGCGCTGCGAGAAGTACTGCGTCAGCGCCAACCCTGGGAGGGCGGCTGCGAGCGAGACCACGAGGAAGGTGCCGAAGTTGCCCGCGACCACGCGGCTCGCGGACGAGACGATGTCGCCCGTGCGCACGACGCCCGCCTCGGCGGCCAGATCGGTCGCGCCCCACGCGGGTCCGCCGCCGCCGGGAGGCTGCCATCCACCGGGCCCTCCACCCCCCATGCCGCCGGGAGGCGCGCCACCGCCGGGTGGCTGCCAACCGCCGCCACCTGCGGGAGGTCCGCCCCCGGGAGGCTGCCATCCGCCTCCCGAAGGCGGCGGGCCCGAAGCGCCGGCGAGCGGGCCGGTGGGAGGCAGCCAACCGCCGCCGCTCGCTGCCGAGGGAGGCGGCGTTCCCTCGGGTGGCAACCACCCAGCGTCCGCGCCCGGTGCGCCCGGACCGCCGACCGGCGTGCCCGGCTGCAACCAATCGCCACCCAGATCGCCTGGCATCGGCGGGAGTTCGGCGGCCGGCGGGAGCGGAATGCCCGCGGGCTCCGGAGCCGGCGGAGGCGCGCTCTTCCAGTCGTGGGTGCCCGCAGCTGGGTCGCCCGTGCCACCAGCACCTTGGCTGCCGTCGCCGTTTCCGTCACCCGAGCCTGGCGGCTTCGGCGGCTCCCATTCCGACATGTGCCTCTCCTGCAGACCTCGCGCGCCGGACGTCTCGCGATCGTCGCCTCGCGCGCGGGCCGCGCGGAGGGTAGCAGCCTCAGACGGTGCTGTGCGCGCCGGTTCGATACGTTCGTACGGTGCGTTTCTTCCCGGTCCGCGCCGAGGTGCGCGCCGTTGGTGATGGCGTCGCGTCAGAGAGGCGCGAGTGACGAACGCGAGTCACCGCAGCAGCGCCGTGTCCCGAGCGCCCCGGCGCGGCCCGGAGGCAAGGCACGACCGGGTCGTGGCGCGTTCTCGAGACTCGTGCTTGACGACTCCACCTCGTTCTCCGATGACCTCGCCATGGACGAGCTCACCCGCCTCCGCATCGAGGCCGCCGCCTTCCGTCGCCTCGTGGAGCACCTCCGCGAACGGACCGACGTGCAGAACATCGACCTGATGAACCTCGCGGGGTTCTGTCGGAACTGCCTCTCGCGCTGGTACCGCGAGGCCGCGGAGGCGGAGGGCGTCGTGCTCGACGACGCGACCGCGCGCGAGACCGTCTACGGGATGCCGTACGCGGAGTGGAAGGCGAAGCACCAGCGCGAAGCCACGCCCGACCAGAAGGCCAGCTTCGAGACGAAGAAGCACTGAGCTCGTCGTCCGAGTCGGCGGGGTCAGCCGCCGACTTGTAGCCCGAGTCGGCGGGGTCAGCCGCCGACTTGTAGCCCGAGTCGGCGGGGTCAGCCGCCGACTTGTCGCCCGAGTCGGCGGGGTCAGCCGCCGACTTCTCGAGGGTCTGTCGCCAGCCCCTACCCCCGGCCATCAGCCTCTCGTCAGCTTCACGCGCCGAGCGCGCGGCGCTCAGGACATGCCGTAGCCCTTGAGCTTCTTGTGCAGCCCCTCGCGCGTGATCCCGAGGGTCTTCGCGGTCGCGCTCTTGTTGTTGTCGTGCTCTTCGAGGGCCTCGCGGAGGATCTGCTTCTCCACGTGCTCGACCATCTCCTTGAGCGTCCCCTTGATGGTCCGGAAGCGTCCCGCCGTCGCTTCTTCGGATTGACGAATCCGCGGGCTCAGGTGCGAAGGCTGAATGAACCCGTCGTCGTCCACCTGGATCACGAGCCGCTGCACCTCGTTCTCCAGCTCGCGCACGTTGCCCGGCCAGGGGTACCCCTGCATCTGCTCCATCGCCTGCTGGCTGAAGCCCCGCACGGTGCGGCCGAACTCCTCCGCGTAGCGCTTGAGGAAATGCCCCGCGAGGAGCGGGATGTCCTCGCGCCGCTCGCGCAGCGACGGAAGCCGCAACGGGAACACCTTGAGGCGGTAGTAGAGGTCCTCGCGGAAGCGACCTTCCTTCACCTCGGTCTCGAGGTCGCGGTTGGTCGCGGCCACGATGCGCACGTCGACGCGGCGCGTGGTGTTCGAGCCCACCGGCCGCACCTCGCCCTCTTGCAGCACGCGGAGGAGCTTCGCCTGGAGCGAGAGCGGCATCTCGCCGACCTCGTCGAGGAAGAGTGTGCCTTCGTGGGCGAGCTCGAACAGACCTTTCTTGTCGTCGGTCGCGCCCGTGAACGAGCCTTTCTTGTGCCCGAAGAGCTCGCTCTCCAGCAGATTCTCGGGGAGCGCCGCGCAGTTCTGAGCCACGAAGAGCTTCTCGCGTCGGTTCGACCAATAGTGCACCGCGCTCGCGACGAGCTCCTTTCCGGTGCCGGTCTCGCCCTCGATGAGCACCGTGACGCGCGTGTCGACCACCTTCTTGAGCTGATCGAAGAGCGTCTTCATCGCGCGGCTCTCGCCGATGATTCCGTCGAAGCGACGGCGCTCCTCGCGGCGCTTGAGGTAGACGTTCTCCGTGCGCTGCCGTTCTTCCGCGATCCGCAGCCGCGTGACGAGGCGGGTGTTCGCGAACGCGAGGCTGGCGCTCTGCGCGAGCAGCGCGAGCAGGTCGAGGTCGGCTTCCTTGAAGAGCCCCTTGGCCGCGCGGTTGTCGACCTGAATGACGCCGAGGATCTCCTCGCCCTGCCAGAGCGGCACGCCGATGGTCGAGAGGATCTGCGCGGCCATCAGCGACGCCGTCTCGCCCACGTCGCGCCGCGCGTCCGCCGCTAGCACCGCCGCGCGATCCTGCACCACCTTCTTGAAGACGCTGCGCGTGATCGGCACCGCCTCCACGCTCGCGCCGACGTCGCGCACGCGCGTTCCCACCGGCACGTAACGCGCGGAGCGCTTGGGCTTGCCGGCCTCCTCGTCCTCGCGGAGCGCGATCGTCACGTGCGTCGCGCGCGAGAGGAAGCGGAACACCTGCGCGGCCACGAGGTCGACCGCCTGCTCGAGCTCGAGCGCGGCGCTGATCGCCCGCTGCGCTTCGTAGAGCGACTGGAGCAGCTCGCGCGACGCCGCCTGCTCGACCTCCCCGAGATCCGCGACCTGCCGCACCGAGACGATGCGCGCGCCGTCGTCGTCGTCGTCGAGCGTCACCGCGACGTGCACCGCGCCGCTCGGCTCGCCGAGCTGCACGACGTCGCCGGGCGCGAGCACGAGCTCCCGCCCAGGCTGCGTCGCGAGATCGATCGTCTCGCCGCCCCGCTGCACGCGCGTGCCGTTGGTGCTGTGGTGATCGCGCAGCACCCAGTGCTCGCCGTTGAACGCGATCGACGCGTGCTCACCCGACACGTGGTGGTCGGTGACCACGAGGTCGTTGCGGTCCGCACGTCCGATGCGGACGAGATCCTGGTCGGACTCGAGCGCCCGACCGACCTCCTGCCCACGGACCACTTCGAGCCGGATCATGAAAACCTCGACGCCTCACGCGCTCTCGGACGTTTCGCACCACACTTCCGCCTCGGGGACGCGCCCTCGGCATCGAGGACGCGCTCGCGGACGGAAAGCGAAGAGGGCGCGACCGAAGCCCCGCCCTCCCCGTGTCGGCTCAGCTCGCGCGAGCCAAGAGCCGCGCCACCACCGGCAGCGCTTCGCGACTGAACTGGTTCCAGATCGCGCGGCCCTCCTCGATCGCGCGGAGCTCCTCGATCTTCGCCACCGCGTCGGGCGCGCCCGCGGTCGCGATGCGATCGAGCGCGTTGAGCGCGGCGAGGCGGACCTCGATGTCGGTGTGACCGAGCTTCTCCGTGAGGCGCGTGATGGCGTCCGCGTTCCCCTGGCCGAGGCGGCCGATCATGAACGCGGCCTTGCGGACCACGTCCTTGTCCGCGTCGCCCATCTTGCCGAGGTAGCAAGCGAGGTCGAGGTCACACTCGTTCGCGACCTCGCTCGGCTTGGCGACCGTGGTGCGGAAGTTCTCGTAGTACGAGTCCTCGGTGTTCCGCTGGAGCCACTGATCGAGCGCCTGCATCTCGGTCTTGCTCGCGAGCAGCGCATACGCGTTGACCGCCTCGAGGCGCACCTGCGGGTGCAGGTCGGCGTTGGAGACCTGCTCGAGGAAGAAGGGCAGGAAGCCCTCGTCGTAGAGCGAGCGCATCGCGGCGATGAGCTGCGCCTTGAACGCCACGCCCTCGAAGTCGTTCGTGGTGCCGTTGTAGACGGTGCGCAGGGTGTCGCGGACCTGTGTGACCTGCGCGTCGCTGAGGTTCAGACGCACCAGCGCGATGCTGCCGTTGACCTTGCGGAAGGTGTCCTCCGCAGCCGTCTCCGCGAGGAGCGCGTCGAAGGCCTCCGGGAAGCCGAGCGCGCCGAGCGTGAAGGTCGCTTCGCTGCCCACGACCTGCTGGACGCTCATCTGCGACGCGGCCTGCTCGTCGCGCTGACGCACCGCCGCGATGTAGGCCTCCGCGATCGCGTTGGCCTGCGCGTTCTCGCCGCGGAGCAACGCGAGCAGCGGCTCGAGCGAGGGGCGACCGATGCGCACCAGGGTCTCGGCCGCCACGTCGTTCATGCGCATGCCGGGGTTGTTCGGCGCGAACAGGAAGAGCGCCTGGATCATCGGCTCGACCGCCGCGGGATCCGCGAGCTGACCGAGCTGCTGCGCGGCGAGGCGGTTGATGAGGAAGTTCTGCTCCTCCACCTGCGCGGTCGCGATCTTCGTGAGGATCGGCGTGGCCGCCCGCGTCTCGAGGCTGCCGAGCGCGCGGATCATCTCGACGCGCATGCGGTTGTCGATCGGGCGCGCCTGGCGGACCTTCTCGATCGAGACACCGAGCGCCGCCGCGAGCTCGTCCTTCTTGTCGGCCGGCACGTCGAGCACCGCGATGGTCTGGGCCGCGCGGATCGCGTGCTCCTCGTTGACCTCGGCGCGCCAATCGAGCGCTTCCTTGAGCGCCGGGATCGCGCGCGCGTCGCGCATCTCCTTGAGCAGATCGAGCATCGCGAGCCCGTTCTGGTTGTCCATGCGGTTCTCGACGTACGCGGCGGCAATCTTCTCCACCGTCGCGTCGAGCACCGCCTGCACGCCCGGCGCGCTCCGATCGTTGCCGCCGTCCTGCAGGGCCTTGGACCAGATCTTCTGCAGGTTGCGGATCGCGTTCTGGCGACGAACCGGATCCTTCAGCTCGTCCGCCTGTCCGGCGGGATCGTCCTCCGCTGCGTGACACGCCACCAAGACCGTCGTGGACATCACGACGCTCAAGACCATCGACCAGGCGAGCTTCCTCATCGCGCGCTCCTCGCTTCGCGGCTGCTGCCGCCTCTCCACTGGCGCGGGCTCCCCGAGCCCGCTTCACCCCCGTCGCGACCTCGGCAGTCGACGTCGCGCGGACCCAGCGCTCCCCGAACCCCCAACGAATCCAGCACGTCGGTTTGCGGCGAAACTTCACTCTTCGCGGAAGTCCCACTCGAGATCGACCTGGCCCCGCGCGCCGGCGAAGCGGAGACGGAACGTGGAGGCATCGTCGGCGATGGTCGGCGCGCCATCGTCGTGCCGAGTGGGGAACACGATCCGGAAGACCTGTCGGTGTGGGCTGATCGACGGGAAGTACACGCGCTCGGCGGCCGACGCGCGGCGCACCTTGCGGATCTCGATCGGCGTGGTCTGCCGTCCGTCGTCGTCGACGAGCAGCACGCGCCACGCGGAGCGCTCGCTCGAGAGATCCTGCTCGCGGAACTCGGGGCCCGAGAGCGTCACGAAGAAGCGGTGGTGACGGCGCGTGTCGTCGAGGGTGGCCCGCAACATCGCGTCACGCGAGGCGTCGTCGAGCGAGTGGTCGCGCGCGTAGCGGACCACGTAGGCCCAGCGGAACTCCCACGACTCGTAGGTCGCGGTCGCGTGAAGCACGTCGTCCATGCTGCCCCACTCGAAGTCGTCCGCGTCGCGGGTCCACGCGGCGTAGACCGACTCGTAGTCGTCCGCGGTGAAGGAGCGCGGCCCGGTCTCGCGGCGCATCGTGTGGGTCGCGCACGCCAGCAGGAGCGAGAGCGAGGCGAACGAGAGCGAGGCGAAGGTCGCGCGTCGCACCGCATCACTCCGGGATGAAGTCGGCGGCTGACCCCGCCGACTCGGGCAAGAAGTCGGCGGCTGACCCCGCCGACTCCGGCAAGAAGTCGCGCCGCGAGAAGAGCGCGCGAAACGGGAGATTCGCGGTCGCGAAGGCTTCGGCGGCGCCTTCGAGCCGATCGACGATCGCGACCACGCCGACCACGTCGAGGCCGGCCTCGCGCAGCGCGCCGACGGCCGAGATCGTGGAGCCGCCGGTGGTGACGGTGTCCTCGACGACGGCGACGCGCGCGCCTGCAGGCAAATGGTCCGCGCCTTCGAGGCGCTTCTTGCTCCCGTGATCCTTCGCCTCTTTGCGCACGTAGACCGCGTCGAGCGCGGTGGCTGCGTCTTGGTGGTACGAGGCGAGCGCCACCGCGGACGCGAGCGGGCAACCGCCGAGCACCACGCCGCAGACCGCGACCGGAGGCGCTCCCTCGAACGACTCGATCGCGTGGAGCATGCGCGGTCCGACCAGCGCGTGACCCTCGGCGGAGAGCACGACCGGTTTGCAGTCGATGAAGAAGTCACTCTCGCGACCGGAGGCGAGGGTGAAGCGGCCGTGACGGAAGCTCCGCGTGCGGAGCAGCTCGAGCAATCGATCGCTCACGTCCACCTCCGCGTCCCCGGCGTTCGACCGCCGAGGCGAGGCATGCGCAGCGGGAGGCGTTCGGGCGGAGGTGGGTACGTGGTGGCTTCGGAGAGCGTGGCGTCGATGTCGACCGGAGCCTCGTCGTCCGCGTCGACCTGCGCTCGGAGCTCGTCGTCGTCGACCACGTGCTCGTCGTCGACGACGTGGTCGTCGACCAAGCGCTCGTCGTCCACGATGTGTGTGAGCTCCGACGCCGCGAGCTCGTCGTGGAGGACACGGGTCAGCTCGGGGGTGTTCGCCTCCGAGAGCGTCGTGTCCGTGGGATCGCCGAAGGAGGGAGGCTCGACGGTCGGGGCCTGCTCGACCGGAGCGGCCATCGGGGCCTGCGCGAGCGGAGCCGGGCGCGCGGGCGGGACCGGAGTGCGGGCGGCGACGGGAGCCGCGAGGGTCCCCGGCACGCTCGGCGCCGCGAGGGTGCCCGGCACGCTCGGCGACGAAGGCAGCGCACCGATCGGCTCCGGCGAGGGCCAACCCGAGAACGTGTGCAGCGTCGGATCGTAGATCGTGAGCCGCGGCTCGCCGACGGTCGCGACGTGGATCTGCCCGCGGAAGTGCGCGCCCGGGACCACCTGCACGCGCGGCGCGGTGAGCTCGCCCACGAGCCGTGCGCCCTCGTCGACGCGCACCAGCTCGTCACCGAACGCGTTGCCCTTGAGCACCCCACGCACGACCACGGCGCGCGCCCGCACGTGACCGCGCACGACGCCCGAAGCTTCGATCACGAGCGAGCCACCGACGTGGATCGGCCCTTCGATGCGGCCGTACACGACGAGGTCCGCGTCGCCTTCGACGTCGCCGACGAGCGTCACGCCGCTCGGAATCACGGAGGTCTTGCGCATCACTCGAGGTCCGCCGGGAGGTCGAAGTCCATCGTCACGGTGCCATGGATCGAGCCGCCGTCCTCGAGGCCGACGCGGCTCGCGCGCACGTCGCCGTGCAGGCGACCGCCTTCGCGCACGATCACCTCGCCCGCCGCGACGTCGCCGTCGAGCCGGCCTTCGACCGTGACGAGCCGCGCGCTCACGGGCGACTTCACGCGCCCCGCGGGGCCCACCGCGACCCGTCCGTCGATCGCCAGCTCGCCTTCGAAGCTGCCGTCGACGATCACGTCGCCCTCGCCCGAGAGGCGCCCACGAATCCTCAGCCCGGGGCCCACGTAGCCCGCCGCGTGTTCCGTGCTCACGTCGGCGGACCGTAGCAGGTTTCTCGGTCGTCCCACGAACCTCCGTCCGTTGCCGCGCCGGATGAAGTTACGGATGGTGCCCGCGTAACGTCGGACTAGAGTCGCCGTCCGAGCTGCGCGGACCCCCGCGTCTTCGAACCGAGAGCTTCATGGCCGACTCCCAAGCGTACCTTCCGATCACCGGGCCCGACGATCTCGTCGCGATGTTCCACGCGTCGGAGAAGCCTCGGGCGGTGTGGCAGATCGGGACCGAAGCCGAGAAGTGTGGTGTGCGCGCGGACGGGAGCGCCCTCCCCTTCGAGAAGACCGACGGGCCGGCGGCGGTGCGCACGGTGCTCGAGCGGCTCGCGGAGCGGCACGGTTGGTCGAAGGAGTCCGAGTACGAAGGCGGTCCCTGCATCGCGCTCAAGCGAGGGCGTGCGTCGATCACGCTGGAGCCCGGAGCGCAGCTCGAGATCAGCGGCTCGCCCCTCGACACCCTGCACGAGACCTCGCTCGAGCTGCTCGGGCACGCGGCAGAGCTGCGCGCGGTGAGCGACGACCTCGGCATCGCGTGGCTCGGCCTCGGCTTCCACCCGTTCGCGAAGCGCGAAGAGCTGCCGTGGGTCCCGAAGCTCCGCTACGCGGTGATGCGCGAGTACCTGCCGACCCGCGGCAAGTACGCGATCGACATGATGCTGCGCACCTGCACCGTGCAGGCGAACCTCGACTACGCGGACGTCGACGACGCGTTCCAGAAGCTCCGGATCGGCCTGCGTTTGCAGCCGATCGTGGCCGCCGCGTTCGCGAGCTCGCCGTGGGTCGAAGGCCGCGCGACGGGCGAGCGCAGCCGACGTCTGCACGTGTGGAGCTCCGTCGATCCGGATCGGCAGGGCCTCTTGCCGCAGCTCTGGGACGGCCCCGCGAGCTACGAACGCTACGTCGAGTGGGCGCTCGACGCGCCGATGTTCCTGATCAAGCGCGGCGGCACGCTGCACAAGAACACCGGGCAGACCTTCCGATCGTTTCTGAAGGACGGCTTCGAGGGCCTCGTCGCGACGCACGCGGACTGGGAGACCCACGTCAACTCGCTCTTTCCCGAGGCGCGCCTGAAGCGGACGCTCGAGATGCGCGGGGCGGACGGGCAGAAGGCCGGGATGCTCACCGCGCTGCCCGCGATCTGGAAGGGCCTGCTCTACGAGGACGCGACGCGCGCCAAGGCGGAGGCGCTCGCGTCGCGCGTGACCTACGACGCGCTCGAGGCCGCGCGGCCGGACATCGCGAACCAGGGCCTGCGCGCGAAGCTCCAAGGCCGCTCGCTGCAGGAGTGGGTCGGCGAGGTGCTCGAGCTCGCGGAGTCGGGCTTGCAGCGCCTCGGCGTGCTCGACGCGCAGGGTCGCGACGAGCGCATCCACCTCGCGCCGCTGCGCGCGCTGGTCGAGAAGGGCCTCACCCCCGCGGACGAGCTGCTCGCGGCGGTGCCGAGCGAGACGCCGGATCCGAAAGCGCTGATCGAAGCCTCGCGTTTCTGAGTCGCGCCGAGCATCGACGTGAGCGTTGACGTGAGCGTTGACGTGGTCGGCGACGGCGACGTAAACGGTTGGCGTTCACCGGTCGGCAACGGCCCGACCGACGGCGCTCGTCACCGAACCGTGATCGCGGCCCACGCGCGCTTGCCCGCCTTCACCACGTAGCGCGCGCCCTTCTTCAGCTCCGCGACCTCGTCGCAGACCTTCTCGCCGTCGACCGTCACCGCGCCCGCCTTGATGCGGCGACGCCCTTCGGAATTGCTCGGCACGAGCCCCGCGTCCGCGAGCGCCTTCGCGAGCTGCACGCCCGTACCCTCGGCCCTGAGCTCGACCTCCGGCAGATCTTCGGGCACCTCGCGCTTGCTGAACTGCGCGAGCCACTTGCGCTCCGCCTCGTCCGCGTCGGCGCTCGAGTGGTACCGCGCGACGATCTCCTTCGCGAGCAGGAGCTTCGCGTCGCGTGGGTTCATCGCGCCGCTCTCGCAGGCCGCCTTGCGCTCCGCGATCGTGGCCGAGGTCTGCGCGCTGAGCAGCGTGTAGTAGCGCCACATCAGCGCGTCCGAGATGCTCATCAGCTTGCCGAGCTGCATGTCGGGCGCTTCGGCGATGCCCACGTAGTTGTCGAGCGACTTGCTCATCTTGTCGCCGACGATGCGGCCGTTCTCCTCGCGGGCGTTGAGCCCTTCGAGGATCGGCGTCGTCATCACGATCTGCGGCTTCTGCCCGTGCTCGCGCATCAGGTCGCGCGCGACGAGCAGGTTGAAGAGCTGATCGGTGCCGCCGAGCTCGATGTCGCACTCGAGCGCGACCGAGTCGTAGCCCTGCGCGAGCGGGTAGAGAAGCTCGTGGATCGAGATGCTGCGGTTCTCCGCCCAGCGCGTCTTGAAGTCGTCGCGCTCCATCATGCGCGCGAGCGTGTACTTGCCCGCGAGGCGCACCACGTCCGCGAAGCTCATCTGGTCGAGCCAGGTGCCGTTGTAGACGAGGCGCGTGGTCTCACGGTCGAGGATCTTGAACGCCTGCTCCGCGTAGGTGCGCGCGCCCTCTTCGATCTCGGCGCGCGTGAGCACCGGCCGCGTCGCGCTGCGTCCGGTGGGGTCGCCGATCTGCGCGGTGAAGTCGCCCACCACGAAGATCACCTCGTGCCCGAGCTCCTGGAACTGACGCATCTTCTGCATCAGCACGGTGTGCCCGAGGTGCAGATCGGGGCGCGTGGGATCGAAGCCGGCCTTCACCTTGAGCGGCTTGCCGGTCTTCAAGCGCGCGAGGAGCTCCTCCTTCACGTGCAAGTCGACGACGCCGCGGGTCAGGATCTCGAGCTGCTCTTCCGCGTTCATGGTGGCCGCGAGTATGACGTGCGGCCCCGAGCGGTCGAGCGCGTTCGGTCGAGAGCGTCGGCTGACCGCGTGGGCGCGGTCGAGGTCGCGAGAGATCGTCGCGAGAGGTCGTCGCGAGAGGTCGTCGCGAGAGGTCGTCGCGAGAGGTCGTCGCGAGAGGTCGTCGCGAGAGGTCGTCGCGAGAG
>JALOQC010000036.1 GCA_025453555.1 Myxococcota bacterium
GCACCGCGACGTGAAGGAAGGCATCGAGGCGCTCGTCGCGGCGGGCGCGAAGGTCGTCTACCGCGCGGAGTCGTCGCCGATCGGCGTGCCCGAGGGTCGTGGTTACTTCGTGCCGCCCACGCTGCTGCGTGTCGACGCGCCGCACGACGTCGCGATCGTGCACGAGCGCGAGGTCTTCGGGCCCGTGAGCACCGTGATGCCGTACGCGTCGGTCGAGGACGCCGCGACGCTGGTGGCGCGCGGCGAAGGCGGGCTCGTGGCGAGCGTCTACACCGACGATCGCGACGCGCTCGAGACGCTCCTGCTCGGCATCGCGCCGTGGTCGGGTCGCGTGCTCGTGGGCAGCGAGAAGGTCGCCGACCAAGGCATCTCGCCCGGCATGGTGCTTCCGTCGTGCGTGCACGGCGGTCCGGGTCGCGCGGGCGGCGGCGAAGAGCTCGGCGGCCTGCGGGGCCTGTCGTTCTACCAGCAGCGCACGGCCGTGCAGGGCGACCGCGCGCTGCTCGATCGCGTGCTCGGCTGACGCGCGGAAGCAAGCGCGCGGAGACCGTGCGCGCGAACGTGGACACCGTCCGTGACGCCGCGCGACTCCGCCACGCGCAGATCGTGCGCGCGAACGTGGAGACCGTCCGCGACCTCCGACACGCGGCGGGCGGCGCGCACGGAGGAATCGGGGGGAACGCGGGCCCGGTCCGTGGTATCTCCCGCGTCGCGTGATTCTCCGAACCGAGTCGGTCGAGCAGTTCATCGACGGCCCACGCCGCGACACCTTCCTCAAGCAGATCGTGATGACCCCCGGTCAGCCGATCGGGATGGTCCGCAAGCGGAAGCTCGATCTCGTCGACCCACATGAGCCCGAGGACGCGCCGACGAAGAAGCCGCGCACGCGCGGCGCGCTGATGTTGGTGCACGGGTTCGGGCAGAACCGCTACACCTGGCACACGAGCAAGCGCTCGTTCTCCTCGTACCTCGCGCACCACGGCTGGGACGTGTTCAACGTCGACCTGCGTGGGCACGGGCGATCGGCGCGCTTCGACGGCAAGCGCCCCGAAGCGCTCGACGAGTACGTGCAGGAGGACGTGCCGGCGTGCGCGCGCGAGGTGATGCGCCTCTCGGGGCACGAGCAGGTCGTGCTCGTCGGGCACTCGATGGGCGGGCTCATCAGCTACAGCGCGGGCGCGACGAAGCTCAAGGACCACGTGCGCGCGATCGTGACGCTCGGCTCGCCCTACCGCTTCGGCCAAGGCACGTGGCCGATGAAGGCGCTCGCGCTGGTGCTCGAGAGCGCGCGCGCGACGGGCATCTTCGACGCGAACGTGTCGCTCCCGCTGCGCTACGTCGGCATCCACCTGCGCAAGCGCCAGCGCCTGTGGAACAGCAAGCTCTTCCCGACCCCCGTGCGCGCGTGGCGGCCGGACTCGATGGAGCCCGACATCCTCGCGGAGTACCTCGCGACCTCCTTCGAGACCACGAACCTCACCATCGCGTTCGACATCTTCGCGGGCGGCGACCGCGTCGCGCTGCGGAGCCGCGACGGAAGCGTCGACTACGGCATCGCGTTCGAGGGGCTTCAGAAGCCGCTGCTCGTGGTGGCAGGCGACCAAGACGATCTCGCGCCGCCCGAGTCGTGCCGCGCCGCGTTCGATCGCAGCCGCAGCCGCGACAAGCTCTTCCGCGTGTTCCCCGCCGGGCACGTCGACATCGTGATCGGCCGCGAGGCGGTCACGACGATCTGGCCGCTCGTGAAGGAGTTCCTCGAGCGGCGCTGATCGTCGGACGACGTCTGACCCGCGACGCTCGCAGCACGCGCGCGAGCGATCACCGTCGCGAGCGCTCACCGTCGCGAGCGCTCACCGTCGCGAGCGCTCACCGTCGCGAGCGCTCACCGTCGCGAGCGATCACCGTCGCGACCGATCACCGTCGCGACCGATCACGCGTCGTGAGCGCTCACATCGATCGATCACTCGCCGCCGAAGAGCTTCGCGACGCCGAAGCCGAGGCTCGTGATCCAGATCGCGGGGAGCACGATCAGTAGCGTCGCGAGCAGGTAGCCGACGGCGACGATCGCGTAGTCCGCGCCGCTCGGCTTCTCCTTGCCGCCGCGGTAACGCTCGACGAGGTCGAGGTTCTTGCGGTTGGCGCGCCAGAAGAGGTCGAAGACGTCGCCGACGATCGGGAAGATGCCGACGACCACGTCGACGCCGAGGTTGAGGAGCATCCGCAGGAGGATGATCGTCGGCACGCCTTCGCGGAGCGCGGTGGCGAGCACGGCGAACGACATGGTGCCGGTGACGACGTCGCCCGCGCCGGGGAAGACGAAGCCGGTGATCGCGTCGAGGCCCCAGTCGTCGAGGACCTTCGTGAGCTTGCTGGTGAAGGGCGCGACCTCGGAGAGCGGACGCTTCGCGCGCTCCGCGGGCGACATCTCGTCGAGCGACGGGGTGCGCGGATCGACCCACGAATCGGAAGGATCGTGTTGGGGCACGGGGAGCGGCTCCGCCGCGAGGCGGCGAACGGTGGGCGGAAGGGGTCGAACGTCGCGAACGAGTGAGCTCATCGTAGCCTCCGCGGACCCTGTACGCGGGATGGCGGGAGAAGATTTCACGGCCCCGCGCTCACGCGCTGCCCGATGGTTTCGCGGAATCGTTCAGCTTCGCGCGTCGGGTACGAACGAGCGCCCGGCGACGTGCGAAGCGAACGTCGATTTGCGTGGCGGATCGCCTCGGCGCATATCGGCGGCTGACCCCGCCGACGGGCGGAACCGCCGGCGGCTGACCCCGCCGACCCAGAAACACTGTCGAGCGTTCGGCGGGGGAGCACGGAGGATTCGGTGGCGCTGAAGGATCTCATCACGAAGAAGAGCCTCGAGCTCATGCAGGACCCGCGCGTCGCGAAGCTGATGCAGGACGAGCGCGTGATGAAGGCCATGATGCAGGCCATCCAGCTCCGCGGGCGCGTGCAGGAGAACTTCGACTCTCGTCTCCGTCCGAGGGCTGAAACGTTCGAGCTCGCGATCGCCTGACCGCGTGCTCGAAGACGTGTGCCTCGCGCGTCGCATCGTGATGCTCGTCAACTCGTCGACATGCGCTGAAGTCGACTGCTGAAGTCGACTGCTGAAGTCGAGCGTCCGCTCACTCGTCGCGGTCGGGCTTCGGCGGATCGTTCGTGCTCTCACCGCGCAGTCGCGCGAGGCGCGCGCCGATCTGCGCCTCGAGGCCGTTCTTGGTCGGCGCGTAGAAACGTTCGCCTTCGAGCGGCGCCGGCAGGTACGCGACGCCGGCCGCGAAGCCGCCCTCGTCGTGCGGGTAGCGGTAGCCCTTGCCGCGCCCCTCGGACTTCATGAGCTGCGTCGGCGCGTTGCGCAGGTGCATCGGCACCGTCAGCGCGCCGTGCGCGTGCACCGCCGCCTGCGCCTTCTCCCACGCGACGTAGACCGCGTTCGATTTCGGCGCGACCGCGAGGTACGTGCAGCACTGCGCGAGGGTGTGGGTCGCCTCCGGCATGCCGAGACGCGCGAACGCTTGGTCGGCCGCGACCGCGACCTGCAGCGCGCGCGGGTCGGCGTTCCCGATGTCCTCGCTCGCGAAGATGATCATGCGACGGAGCACGAAGCGCGGGTCGTCGCCCGCCTCGAGCATGCGGAACATCCAGTAGAGCGACGCGTCCGGATCGGAGCCGCGCATCGACTTGATGAACGCGCTGACGACGTCGAAGTGTTGGTCGCCGTCCTTGTCGTAGAGGAGCGTGCGCGTCTCGAAGGCTTGTCGGACGCTCTCGACGTCGATGGGGCGACCGTCGGCCGCGAGCGCTTCGAGCACCGTGAGCGCGCGGCGTGCGTCGCCTCCCGACGCGTGCGCGATGGCCACGATCGCGTCGTCCTCCGCGCGCGCCTCGGGCAGACCGCGCGGATCGGAGAGCGCGCGCCGGAGGAGCTGCGCGATCGACTCGGGCGCGAGGCTCTCGAGACGAAACACCCGCGCCCGGCTGAGCAACGCGGCGTTGACCGCGAAGCTCGGGTTCTCGGTGGTCGCACCGACCAGCGTCACCGTGCCGTCCTCGACGTGCGGCAAGAGCGCGTCCTGCTGGGCCTTGTTGAAGCGGTGGATCTCGTCGACGAAGAGAATCGTGCGGCCGCCTCGACGACGTCGCTCCTTCGCGGCCGCGAGCAGCTTGCGCAGCTCCGGCACGCCGCCGAGCACCGCGCTGAACGCCTCGAAGGTCGCGGACGTCTCGTTCGCGAGCACCCGCGCGAGCGTCGTCTTGCCGGTACCGGGCGGGCCGTAGAGCACGATCGACGGGAGCCGATCCGCGCGCACCAGCCTCGCGAGCAGCTTGCCCGGCCCGAGGATCGCCTCTTGGCCGATCACGTCCGACAGGCGCTCGGGTCGCATGCGCTCCGCGAGCGGCGCGTTCGTCTGCGCTTGGCGATCGAAGAGATCCTCCATGCGCGGAACGTGGCTGGTCGCCGAAGCGGTGCAAGCTCACGCAGCTTCGCGCGTGGCGTCGGTGTTCGCCGCTCGATGCGACACACGCGCTCGAAGCGGCTTCGTGTGTGTGCCCAGCGCGAGGCTCACGCCGCTTCGCGTCGCTCGTCCGCACGCGAAGCAGGCGTCGCAGCACGCACCAGCCCCGCGGGGAGCGCGCGCGCCTTCGGCTTCTCCAGGCGACGCACGAAGAGATCGACCGTCACGAGCAGCGCGGCGAGCGCGAAGAGCCACGGCCAGAGCGGCTCCTTCGCGGGCGCGGGCTCGGTGCGCGCCTCGATCGCCTGCTGCGGCGACGGATCGCGCGCGCCTCGTCCGAGGCTCGCGAGCGCGGAGAGCACCGCGTCGTCAGGACCGACCGCGTGCAGCTCGCCCGCGCCGCTCTGCTCCGTCATCGCCTCCGCCATCAAGCGACCCTGCGCGTCGCGCACGCGCAGCACCGCGTACGGCGGTTCCCCGCCCGGCACGTCGCTCGGCGACGCCTCCGCCTGCACCGACCAACGCTCGGGCCCCGTGCGCACGAGGCGCGCCTGCACCTCGTGCGCTTCGCCGTCGCGGCCGTACACGAACGCCTCGACCTCCGCGGGCGCTTCGCCGTGCTCTGCCACCTCGAGCTCGCCGTGCATGCGCCTGCCGTCGAGCGTGAGCCGCGCGTCGGCCGCGGTCGGTGCCGCGCGACGGAGCGCGTAGCGCGCGACCTGCCGCATGAGCTGCCCTGCCCCGGACCACTCGTTCCACGTGTCCGTCCAGCGACCGCCTCCGTCGGTCGTCAGCGCGACCACCTGACCGAGCCCGTAGCGCCAGCCTGCGAGCACCGGGTGGCCCTCCGCCGTGACGAGCGGCGTGTCCGCGGTGGGTCGACGCTGCGACTGCACGTAGCCCGCGACGGTGGGCACGGCGCCGATGCCGTCGGTCATCGGGTGCGCGTCCGCGTGCGCGATCGGTGTCGGCTCCTCGCGCAGGTTCGAGAGCGCGGCCGCGCGCGTCTCGGTCACGAAGATGCGGCGCAGATCGGCGCCCTGCGTCGTCAGGTAGAAGCGACCGCCACCCGCCGCCGCGAGCGCCTGCAGGAACGGCGTGTCGGAGTCGTTCGCGTTCCCGATGCCGACCACGCTGGTGGTGATGCCCGCCGCGCGCGCGTCACGCGCGAGATCGACCGCGTAGGGCAGGTTGCGACGGCACGGACGAAACGGACAGCCCTGCCATTGCTCTTCGCTGTCCGCGGTGTCGGAGAACAAGATCACGTGACGCACGGGCTCGCCCGCGGGTTGGAGCACGCGGTACGCGTCGGCGAGCGCGGTGTAGACGTAGATGCCGCCGCCGCCCGCGGTCACCGCGCGCACCGCGCCGCGGTTCTCGGCGAGGACGTCGACCGTCGCGAGCGGCTGATGCCAGTTCGAGCGCACGTCGACGCTCGCGATCGCGATCCGATCGGTGGCACGCAGCGCCGCCGCAGCGGCGAGCGAGGCTTCGATCGCGAGCTCCATCTTGGTGTGCGCGCCCACCTGCGCGCCCATCGAGCCCGAACGGTCGAGGCTGATCGCGAGCGCGACCGGCGGATCGTCGACCTGCCCGCGATCCTCGATCGCGACGGGGAGAACACGCGCGAGCGGCGTGCTCGCGTAGTCCGGTCCGAAGCCGAACGCGCCGCCCGTGACGACGAGGCCACCGCCTTGCTCGCCGACGTACGTGATGAGCGCCTGCTGCGAGGCATGCGTGAGCCCGGTGACGAGCGCGACCTCGCCGTCGCGCGCGAGCGGGAGGTCGGCGAGGATCACGAGGTCCACGCCGGAGAGGCGCGCCGCGTCGAGATCGCGATCGACGAGCGGGAGGTGCTCGACGTCCGCGTCCATCTGCCGGAGCGCGTCGACGAGGAGCGTCGGTTGATCGCCGAGCAGCGTCACCACGAGCACACGAGGCTTGCCTCCCACGAGGAGCGCCGCGCGGCGCGGCGTGGCGTCGAAGCCCGTGTTGCCTCGATAGTGCTGTCCGAACGCGCGCTCGATCGTGACCTCGTAGAGGTGGAAGCCTCCGGGCGGCGTGGGATCGACGAGCTGCGCCTCGCCCTTCCCTTCCGCGTCGAGGCGCGTGTACGCGTAGCGCGGCCCGATCGGTCGGCCGTCGCGCGTCCAACGCACGGTGACCGATCCGTGCGGCGGGCCCTCGATGGGCACGCGAAGGTGCGCCGGCTCACCCGACGAGAGACGTGTCTCGGTCGCGGCGAGCGCGCCGAGGCGGGTTCCGGTATCCGTCGCTCTTTCTGGCTCTTCGCCGAGACCGATCACGTCGACCGGGATCCCTTCCTCGCGCGCAGCCTGGATCGCAGCGCGCACGTCGCCGCGCGTCTCGCGACCGTCCGTGAGCAACGCGATGCGGCGCGCGCCTTCGTCGGGCAGCGCGGCGAGCGCGAGTCGAACGCCCGCTTCGAGATCGGTGCCGAGCACGGTCTCGGGCTCCGTCGGCGGCAGGCCCTTGTCTTCGATCGGCGTCGGCGCGAAATCGGGCGCGGCCTCGATCGCGAGCCTCGCGTCGGCACGAACCCGCACGATCCGGAGGTCCACACCGGCTTCGTCCGCGAGCGCGCGTGCTTCCTCGACCCACGCTTCGCGCACGCCCGTCGCGCCCGCGAGGCTCGCGGACTCGTCGACCACGAGCGCGAGCGTGCGGCGCTCGGAGGGCACGTCGCGATCGGGCACCACGGGTGCGATCACGATCGCGAGGATCGCGAGGGCACGGAGGACGAGGGCGGCGCGGCGAGCGAGCATGGGTCGGTTCCTCGGGAAGTGCGCGTGACGGGCGGGCTCACGAGACGGGGCTCACGAGACGGGGCTCACGGGACAGGCTCACGAGACGAGGCGGCGCGCGTAGGCGAAGCTTTCGACGGCGAGCAGGAGCGCCGCGAGCGCGGCGAGCAACCACGGGAGCGGAGGCAGTGGAAGGCCCGGCCCCTCGAAGCGCCCGTGCGTCTCGGGCGCGCGCTCGAGCGCGACCTCCGCGCGGGTCGGCGTGGTCGCGACCTCGGTGCGCGCGGAGCCGGAGAGCCACGCGAGCGAGCTGGAGACGAGGAGCGGGTACGCCACGCGGAGCACGACGTCGGAGCCGTCGGGATCGAGCCCGAGGTAGACCCAACGACCGGAGCCTTCGCCACCCGCTGCGACGACCACGCCTCCGCGACGCGCGCCATTCTCGTCGCGCGTTCCGTCGAGCTCGACGAGCGGCACGCCATCGCCCGGATCGATCGCGACCGCGCGGAGGATCGTGAGCCCGTCGAGATCCACGCCGCGCGTGAGCGGGTGCGAGTCGTCGACGCGATGCAGCGTGGTGGCCTCGCCTTCGAGCGCGCCGAGCGAGCGCACGCCTTCGGGCCAATACGCGCGCGGCATGAGGGGAGCGGCGTGTTGCGGGTAGTGGTGCGGGTAGTGACGCGCGTAGGGGTTCGGTGTCGGATCCGTCGTGGCGCGCTCGGGCTCCGCGCCGCCGAGGATCAGCAGCGGCGCATCGACGCGGCGGCTCGGCGCGCCGAGCGAGACCACGATCGCGTCGGTCGGCAGCTCGTCTTCGAGCGCGACGAGATCCGTGACGCCCGCCGAGCGCAACGCGTGCTCCGCGAAGTGTCGACGCGTCGCGTGCGGGTCGGCGTCGCTCGTCGGCGCGGTCGAATCGGTCGAGCCCGTCGGTGTCGTGTCCGTCGGTGGCGTGTCCGTCGGTGGCGTCGGTGACGCTGCGTTCGTCGCGTTCGCGATCGGTGCCATCCACCGCACGGGCGGAGCCGACGCCGGCGCGAGCTGCAGGGTCGCGCGGTCGTCGGTCGACAGCGCATCACCCCGCGCGTCGAGCGGCTCGACCTCCGCGGCGACTTCGCGCACCGGCAGACGCAGACGAAACCGCGCGTCGGCTTCTTCTCCGGGCGGCACCACCAGCTCACGTGATCCGAGCTCGACCTCGCCCGCGAAGAGCCGCACTCGCACGCGACGCGCTTCGTCCCCCGCCGCCGCGACGGCCACCAACACCTCGCGCTCGTCGTCGTTCGCGGCGTCCCGCGCGGGTCGCGCCGCGAAGAGCGTGAGCCCGACGTTCGGCCGCTCCGCGGCGCCGAAGCGCTCTTCGAGCACGCTCGCTCCTTCGAGCGCGAACTGCGCGCCGCCGTCGTGGAAGAGCACCACGCGCGCGTTCGCCTCGTCGTCCGCGAGCGCTCGGGCGAGCGTCAGCGCCGACGCGAGGTCCGCGCGCGACTCCGGCGCGATTCCCGCGAGCGCGGCGCGCACCCGGGACGGATCGTCGGTCGGCGCGAGCACGCGCCGAGGCGCCTCGCCCGCGACGAAGATCGCGACGCGATCGCGCGGCCCCATCGCGGACGCGAGCTCGCGCACCCGATCGAGCGCGTCGGCGAGCGGCCCTTCGTCGGGCGTGCCCATCGAGGGCGAGACGTCGATCACGATCACGGTGAGCGCCCCGTCGCCGAGCAGACGCGGGCGCGCGGCCGCCATCCCGAGCGCGATCACCGCCGCCACGCACGCGAGCAGCGCGAGCAGGCGCGAGAGGTTTTGAAAGCGACGGCTGCGATGTTTGGCCACCGCGACGCGCTGCCAACGCAGCACGGACGGAACCACGAGCACCTGCTTCCGACGCCGCACGAGGAACGCGACGATCACCGGCAGCGCGAGCACGAGGACGAACAGGAAGAGCGGCGCGACGAAGGTCATGGTCGGGTCTCGGGGGAGGGAGCGTTCGGCAAGATCGTTCGGCGGAAGCGAGCACGTCGTGCGGCGGAAGCGAGCAGAAGCGAGCAGCGTCGTTCGGCGGAGCGTGCGAAGACGTGCAGCGTCGTCGAGCGCAGACGAGCGCTCGGCAGGAGAGCGCGACTACGCGGCGTGGCGGAGCACGCCCGACTCGAGCGCGCGGATCAGCACCTCGTCGAACGCGTCCTCGGTGGAGACGCGCAGCACGCCGATGCCGAGCTCCGCCGCTTCGGCGTCGAGCTCCGCGCGGTGCGTGGCGAGGCTCTCGCGATAGGCCGCGAGCGCACCTTCCGGCGGCAGCTCCACGATCGCGCCCGTCTCCGCGTCCTCGAGCTCCAGCCCGCTCAGATCGGGCGGATCGATCTCGAAAGGAGTGAGCACCTCGACGAGCACGACCTCGTGCCCGCGCAGTCGGCACGCGCGTGCCCCCGCGAGCGCGCCATCCGGGTCGAGCAGATCGCTGACGATGACGCAGAGCCCACGACCGCCGAGCGCGCTCGTCGCGACGGACGCCGCGCTCGCGAGGCTGGTGCCGCGCTCCGCGCGCAAGCCGTCGAGCGACGCGCAGAGCGAGAGCAACCCACGCCGTCCGCTGCCCGGGCGCCCCACGAGGCGCGCGGACTCGCTGGTCGCGAGCGCGGCCACGCGATCCTCCCCGCCGAGCGCGACCGCCGCGAAGCCGGCCGCGAGCCGCGCGCTCTGCTGGAGCTTGCTCGGCGCGCCGAAGCCCATCGACGCGCTGGTGTCGAGCACGAGCGCGAGCCGCAGCGGCGACTCTTCCGCGACCACGCGCACGAAGAGCCGCTCGAAGCGCGCGTAGGCCTTCCAGTCGATGCGCCGCGCGTCGTCGCCCGGCACGTACGCGCGCTGATCGATCGCCTCCACGCCGCTGCCCGCGCGTCGCGTGCGACGCCGTCCCCGGCGCCGCGCCTCCGCGAGCCGACGCGAGACGAGCTGCAAGCGATCGAGCCGCTGCAAGAAGCTCGGCGCGAGCAGCGAATCGTCCCCCACGTAGCGGTCGTCGCGCATCTCGGTCCGCCGCTCTTCGGGGCGCCGATCCTCCAGGGCACGCACGCCGCTGTCTTCCCGTTCGTCGAAGCTCATCGCCCCTCCTCCGCTCGTTCCGCGAGCGCGCACTCTCGATCCACGCGCACCTTCCGATCGGCGCTCATCGGCCGGGCTCCGCTTCCGGCAGCGCATCCACCAGCTCCGCGATCACGTTCGCCGTGGTGCGCCCCCGCGCCTCCGCCTCGAAGCCCAGCGCGATCCGGTGCGCGAGGATCGGCCCCGCCACCGCGCGCACGTCCGCGATCGCCACCGCCGGGCGCCCCGCGAGCATCGCCTTCACGCGTGCGCACGCCATCAACGCCTGCACTGCGCGCGGTCCCGCACCGAAGCGCACCTCGGGTCGATCGTGCGTCGCGAGCACGAGCCGCGCCGCGTACCGACGCACGTGCTCCGCCGACGCGATGCGCCGCGCGGTCGCCTGCACCGCGAGCAGCTCGTCGGGCGTGGTCACCGCGCTCGGGATCGCCGGCTCGTCCGCGCGCGCGCCGATGAGCGCGAGGGTGTCGAGGTCCGGCATCGGGAGCACGAGCTTCATCAAGAACCGATCGAGCTGCGCCTCCGGGAGCGGGAACACACCCTCCATCTCGATCGGGTTCTCGGTCGCGAGCACGAAGAAGGGACGCGGAAGCGGGCGAGAGCGCCCTTCGACCGTGACTTGACCCTCCGCCATCGCCTCCAGGAGTGCGGATTGAGTCTTCGGCGTCGCGCGATTGATCTCGTCTGCGAGCACGAGCCCCGCGAAGATCGGACCCGGCCGAAAGCGCAGGTCCTTGCCGCCCTCGACGTTCACGACCAACGACGTCCCGACCACGTCGCTCGGCATCAGATCGGGCGTGAACTGGATACGCGAGAAGGTGCCGCCGACGAGCGAGGAGAGGGTGCGGACGAGCTGCGTCTTGCCGAGCCCCGGCGCCCCTTCGAGGAGGACGTGCCCGTGCGCGAGAAGCGCGGTCAGCACGTGCTCGAGCACCGCGTCTTGCCCGAGGATCACGCCCTTCAGGCCGGTCAGCAGCTTCGCACCGACCGCCTGCGCGTGCTCGAGCCGGAGCTCGGCCTCTTCGTGACGGCTGCGGGGCCCGCTGCCCTCCTCGTCGTTCGTGAAGACGTCGCTCGCGACGTCGCGCGAAGGATCGTCGTGGGCTCGGGACTCCGCGGCTCGGGACTCGGCGCTCGGAAGGGTCATGTCGGTCGGCTCCTCTCTCGTCGCGCCGCTTCCGGCGCCCAAACTGTCTTCGGCATCGTTCGATTCGAGCTCGTGCGTCTCGAGGATTCACCCCGCGAGATCAATCGATGCTCACCATCGAGCCCGCCAATCTCTCGATGAATTCACTCGCTCACTCCGGTCGAATCGCCTCGAAGTACCGGCGAATCGCCTCGCGTCGCGCGGCCGGGATGCGCTCGTCGGAGAGCGCGTCCTCCGCCACCGCGCCGTAGCTCGGGTAGACGTCCGCGTACTCGCGCTCCGCCTCCGCGTTGCGACCGAGGCCACGCAGCACTCCCACCGCACGTTCGCCCTCGCGCACCTGCGAGCGCGCGTGCACGTCACCGTGCGTCGGCAACCCGGAGCGCTCCGTGCGTCGGTCGCTCCCGCGCCCACCCGGCCCGTGGCTCACGCCCGGCGGTCCCTCCGCGAGCCCGAGCGCCGCGAGCCGCGCCGCGAGCCCTTCGGCGAGACTGCGCGCGTTTCCTTCGCCGCCCGGCTCGCCTCCGCCTGCGCCTTCGCCTTCCCCTTCGCCGAGGGCCATGCCTTCGCCGGGCTCTCCCGCCTCGCCGAGCCGCGCGAGCTGCACCGCGCGCTCCAGCAACCCCGCGCGCTCCAGCAATCGCGCGAGCGCTTCGCCTTCACGCGCCGCACGCTCCCGCGCCTCCGAGAGCTGGTCCGCGCGCGCCGCCGCCTCTTCGAGCGCCCGCGCCGCGTCCTCCGCGCGGCCCTCCGCGAGCGCGGCCTGCGCGCGCGAGAGCGCCTCCGCGAGCTGCTCCGATTCGCGCCCCTGACCGCTTCGCCGCGCTTCGTCGGCGGATCGCGCGAGCCGCTCCAGCGTCCGCTCGCGCTCCTCCGCGCTCTGCCCGGACGCGCTCGGATCGCGCAGCCGCCGCGCGAGCAGGCGCATCTGCTCCTCCGCGCTCCGTTGACGGGACGCCGATCCCGCGCGCGCGCCGCTCGGATTCGACGGGGAAGGCGGCGACGGTGTCGAAGGCGACGCCGCATCGAGGTGCCGCGCGAGCTGATCCGCCAAACGATCGAGCCCCTCCGCGGCCGCGCTCCGCTCTCCCACGGTGCGACGCAGCTCGTCGATGCGCTCCAGCGCGCGCTCGCGATCGCCCCGCGCGAGCGCCCGCTGCGCCGCCCGCGCGAGCGACTCCGCGCGCGCCTCCGGGCTCCGCTCCGCGGTCGCGGCGTCTTCTTCGCGGCGCGTCTCCTCGCGCTCTTCCGCGAGCGCACGCGCGGCCTCCGCGAGCTCCTCCGCTGCCGCGAGCTCCGCGCCCGTCGGCGGCGAGACGAGGGCGGTGGCGACGCTGCGCTCGTAGCCTCCGACCACCGCCGCGATCAGCAGCGCGAGCGCGCCGAGCACCACACGACCGGCCGAGGGAATCACTCGCGGATGCGGCAGTAGCCTCGCGACGTCGCGACCCACGAGCGCATCGGCCGCGCGCCGCCGCGCGAGCGCCTCGAAGGGACCGTCCTCCTGCAACGACACGCCGCTGACGATCACGTCCGGCAGCCCCAACGCCGCGTCGAGCTCACACGCGGCCTGCAGCACGCTCGGTCGACGACGCGCCACGAGCCACACACCGATCGACCCGAGCACGAACGCGCTCAGACCCAAGGCGAGCGCCCGCGGCACGCCGATCAGGAGCGCGTCGTCGTCCGTCAGCGGCCAGAGCACGATGCGCGCGATCGACGCGAGGACCGCGACGAGCAGCACGAGCCCGAGCCGACGGCGCAACACGATCCGCGCGCGACGCGTCGCGAGTCGATCCCGCGCCCGCTCCACGATCGCCGTCCACGCGTCCCCTCGGCTCATCGCCCCTCCTCGCGTCCGGACCCGACGTCGCACGCCCGATCCCTCCGTCGGCTTCCCACCGACGTGCTCGACGAATCAGCACGAGCGGTGCCAGTGGGGCGACGGACGCCCGGCGCGAACGAAAGTTCTCCGAGGCGTGGGCGGCGCGACGCGTGGGTGTGGGTCGCGGGACACGGCGGCGACGGAGCGGCGTGTCGGCGCTGGTCGGAGACGGCGACCGAGACCGTGACGGAGGCCGTGACCGTGACGGAGGCCGTGACCGTGACGGAGGCCGTGACCGTGACGGCGGCCGTGACCGTGACGATCGCGTCAGTCCGCGTCGACGCTGCCCGCTTCGAGCCGCGCGAGAACCGTCGCGAGGTCACCCGGTCGGGGCACTTCGACCTCCAGCCGCGTGCCCTCGGGCGTCGTGATCGCGATCCGCGCCACCCCGACGAACGGTCGGTCGAGCGCGTAGCGCTCTGTGAAGTGCCGGTTCGACGGAACGTGTCCGCCCGCCGCGCCGAGCACCGGATGCCCGAGGCCGCCGAGGTGCTGCGCGATCACCGCGTCGTCCGCCGGCTCGCTCCGCACCTCCAGCAGCGAGTGTCCGCCGATCACCGCGAGTCGCTTGTACCGCGTGCGTGCCTCCACCCCGTTCACCGCCCGCGACACGCTGCCCTTCGCGCGCGCCACGCCGCGCACGAGCGCCTGCCAAATCACCTCCGCGCTCGGGATCGAAGTCGCCCACGCACGCGCCACGTCGTCGCGCGCGAGCGCGAGCACGCCACCCTCGCTTCCCCACCGCCCGAGCACCACGCCCTCGAAGCCTGCCGCCTCCTGCGCATGCACGAACGCGTCGGGCTCCCGCGCCGGAAACGCGACGAGCGCGATGCCGTCCGCACGCGCGAGGACCGGCAGCGGCGTCGGCACGCGCGGCGCGAGCACCACCACCGACTCCACCTCCCGGCTCAGCGGGATCAGATCGAAGGGCACCAGCGAATCGGTCGCGTACCCGAGCCGCGCGAGGTGATCGAGATCGCGCGCCAGCGTGTCCGGCTCGCAGCTGACGTAGACGACGCGCCGCGGCGCGAGCCCCGCCACTGCCTGGCGCACCTCGGGCGCCACGCCCCGTCGCGGCGGATTGAGCACGATCACGTCCGGCCGATCGCCGCGCCGCGAGAGCTCGCGCAGCGCCTCCGCCGCATCCGACGCGACGGCCTTCACGCGCAGCCCCTGTCGCTCCGCCGCGTCGCGCGCGAGCCGCATCGCCGGCTCGTAGCTCTCGATCAACAGCACCCGCGCCCCCGCCGCCGCGAGCCCGAGCCCGAGCGCCCCCGAGCCCGCGTACGCGTCGATCACCCGCGCGCCCTCGATCGCGATCCCCTGTCGCGCGAGCTCGTCCACCACGTGCGCGCGCAGACGGCTCGCTTGCTCCGCGTGCGCCTGCACGAAGCCACCCGGCACCGCGGGGATCGCGACGTGTCTCCCACCCGGCGCCTCCACCCGCTCGTCGATCACCTCCGGCCCCACCACCACGCGCAGCCCGCGCCCGAGCAAGAGCGGCGAACGCGACGGCCGCGTGCTCAGCGCCACCGTCGCGATCGGCACGTCGCCCTCGCGCGCGAGCTCGTGCAGCCGGCGAGCTTCGAGCTCCGCCGCCACGCGTGCACCTTCGTCGAGCACCAGCGTCACGAGCAGCGCGCGCTCGCGATCGTCTCGATCGTCTCGATCGGTCCGCACGTCACGCACGTCGACCGCCACGAGCGCGCGCCGCAGCGCCTCCGACTCGCGCAGCCGATCGCGAATCAGCGCCACCGCGCGCGCCGTGTCCTTCGACATCACGCGACACTCCGGGATGTCGACCACCACGTGATCGCCGCTCCGCGCGAAGAGCCCGACCTTCGTTCCTTCCACCACGAGCTTCACGCGCGTGCGGTACCCCTCGACCCGCTCCGCCCCGCGCACCTCCGCGCGCACGATCGATCCGAGCGCCACGAAACGCGCGAGCGCCCGATCCACCCGCGCGCCCTTCTCCCGAAGCTGCACCTCGTACGGCGCGTCGATCGCCGGACACCCCGCACACGTCGAAGCGTGCACGCACTCCACGCGCTGCTCGCTCATGCCTGGCCGATCACTCCGGCGCTCATTCCGCCGCGCGCGTCTCCGCGCTCGCTTCGGGCCGCTGCTTCGACGCCGGCGCGGGGTACTTCCCGCGCTCCGCCCACGCACGCATCGGATCGAGGCCCACCGCCTCGAGCTCGGGGAAGATCCGTTGCTCGAGCGTCGCGTAGAAGATCGCCGCAAACTCCCGCTCGCTCAGCGTGCCGAGGTTCGGTCGCCCTTCCGGATCCGTGCTCGGCGCGATCTCCACCTCGTGCCCGACCAGATCTTCCACGCGCGTCTTCCCGCACGTCGTCCGCTCGAACCCCGCGAGCGCGCGCCCGAGCTGCTCTTGGAGCGCGTTTTTCTCCGTCTCGTCGAGCGCCGGCACCAACACCGCGAGCGCCTCGAAGCCGAAGCGTCCGTGGAAACGTTCGTCCTTCAGGATCTGCTCCGAGCACGCGCGTGGCAGCGGATCGGTCGAGACCACCACCAGCGCTTCGAGCATCGGCTCGCTCAACGTCTCGCCGAGCGCACACGCGGTGAGGATCGCGCGAGACGCCCAGCCGCGCAGCCGCAGCTCGCTCGCCTCGCGGTCGTTCGGATCGATGCGCGGCGCGTCCGACCACGGCGCGCGTGGCGTGCGCCACTGGAAGAACGCGTCGTTGCCCTCGGGGTACATCGTCAGCGCGATGCGCGCGCAGACCTCGACGTGACGCACCTCGTCCGTGATGAGCCGCGCGAGCGCGCCGAGCAGCTCCATCGGCGCCCGCGCCTCCGTGAGCGCGTGCGTGACCGCGCTGAACTGATGCACCGACCCGTGCTCGGCCTGCGCGCGCGAGATCCACTGCCACGCCGCCGCGCGACGAAGCGCCACCGGATAACGCGCGACCTCGAAGGCCTCGAAGTCCGGCCACGGATCGCGGTGCACTTGGTTCTTGTGCATCGACGCGAGCTTCTTCGTCGTCGCGGCCACGATGCGCCGCGCGTCGGCCACCGTCTCCTTCGTGGCGTGCTCTCTCGCGGCTCCGACGGAACCGTTCGCGGGCTCCTTCTCCAGGTCGCTCATCGCGTGCCCCTCACTGGGCCTTCGTCGGGTGATACGGCGCGTCGGGACGCAGCTCGATGCGCTCGCCGCTCGACGGATTGATCTGCGGATCACCCGTGGTGTCCGGGCTCGGATTCGGCGCGGGATCCACGACCGCGCCCGTCGCCTCCATCGTCGCCTCGGGCACCTCGGGCACGTTCGGCGTCGGGTCCTCGCCCTCTTCTTCCGCCTCCGTGTCGACGTCCTGCGAGTCGTCGCGGCCAACGTTCGTGATCTCCTCCGGCTCCTCACGCCCGACGTTCGTGCGGACCGGGATCTCTTCGGGCTCCGAGGGCGCGTCCGGACCACACGCGGGCGCGACGAGCAGCGCGCTGCCGACGACGAATCGAAGCGGAGTCGGGATCTTCATGCCGAGTAGGCTGGCCGCACGATCGGGCCCCGCGCAAGCAAAGAGCCCGCTCGAAGGGAGCGGGCTCTTCTACGTCGCGTGCGCTTCGAGGGAACGAGCCCTCCCGGGCTCACTCCGTCGGCGCGGGATTGACGGTCGGCTCCGGCTCGGTGCCGGTCTCCGGCGTCGGGTTCGCCGTCGGGTCCTCGTTCTCGTGCTGATGCTCGGGGTGCACGTTCGTGTGCGGCTCTTCGTCACCCGAGGTGGCGACGTTCGTGTGCACCTCCTCGGACTCTCCGCCGCCGCAGGCGACGCCGAGCGCGAGAGGGGCCGCGAGGAGGGCGGACGAGATCGAGAAGCGAAGGGTGCGCGATGCCATGTGTGATTGCTCCTGGGCTCTCACGGCGTAACCCCGCGAGCGCGGGCGTGGAGCGGCGCGGAAGGTGGCACCCTTCGAGTCTCCAGTCACGCGCGCTCACTCGCGCGGCTCACGCTCTGCCGGTCCGGGGTTCGACCGGATGACCGGCGGCGGTGGCGGTGGTGGTGGTGGCACGGGGTTGGCGCGCGCCTCACCGATCGTGTCTTCGAGCCCTTCGAGCGCGCCCGGGCTCGGGTTCACGCCGAGTTGCGAGGGATCGACCTGCGGCTCCGGGGTCACCTCGTGCGGCGCCACCGTGTTCGGTGTCGGCGGCGGATGCGCCGCCGTAATCGGCGTCGGGAGCGGAACCCCCACGCCCTCCGTCATCGTGGGCGGCGACTCCGTGCCGATCGGATTGGTCATCAGCGGAGGCGGCGTGTTCACCATCGGCGCCTCGTCCGAGCAGCCCGACGCCAGCGGCGCCCCGACCAACAGCACGCTCCCCACCACGAAGCGCAGACGCTTCGGCTTCGACCCGTGCATGCCCAACCTCCCTCGGCCCGAGAGTGCCGACACAAGACGTTCGACCGCAAGCGCACCCGCACCTTGGGTCCGCGCGCGACGACGACGACGGCGCACGGCACGACGACCGCGACGCACGGCACGACGACCACGACGCGCGGCACGACGACCACGACGCGCGCTGGGGCGTCAGACCGGACGCAGCCGCCGAAGCCGCGCCACCTGGCCGCGCCCCGGCCCCGGATCGATCGGCGGCAGCGCCGTCACGAGCTTCTCGATCCACGGCGACGCGTGGATCATCGCGGCCTCCGCGTGCAGCTCGCTGAACCCCGCGCGCTCGAACACCAGCACCATCCAGTAGATGCCACCGAACCCCCGCGCGAGCAGCGCGCAGTCGGGCTCGTGCACCACCAGCCGCGTCGCGTTCGGATCGCGATGCACGCTCTCGCGCAGCGCCGTGATCGCCACGAACGATCGCAGCGCGTGCCGCCACTCCGTCGCCGAACGCGCGTGATCCTTCGCGGCCTCGCGCATCTGCGACACCACGCGGAGCAGCTCCTCCGGCAACGCCTCGCGGCTCTCCCCCGCCAGATGCGGCGCGAGATCGAGCCCCATCGCGCTCGCCAACGCCGCGCCCTCCGCCGCGAGCCGCGCGTCGTCGACGTCCTCCGGCCCGCGCTCGGGCTCCGACGATCCCCAGAGCACGGGAGAGCCCTCGTCGATGACGAACGCGCGCGCCGCCCCCGACTGCTGCGCGAGGATCTCCAGCGCGTCGTCGAGCGCGCGCTGCGGATCGAGCGAGCGCCGCGGACGCTGCGAATCCCGCGGCTCGAGCGTGGTCGGGAACGCGCGCACGAACGTGCGCAGGCGCTCGCGCAGCACCGCGACGGGATCCGGCAGCGCTCCGTCGTACGTCAGCACGAGCCGCCGCGGCTCCATCGCGCACCACACGACGTCCTCGCCCGGTTCGCGTCCCCCGATCTCGAAGCGCGCATCGTCCGCGCCGAGCTCACGACGCACGATCTCGAGGAACCGAAGCGGGTCTTCCACGCGCGCGAGGTTACCCGCGCCCGCGCACCCGGGCGAGCGCGGAGATGAGCCCACCGTCGTCCGCCGATGGGCCAACGTCTCGCGCCGCTGCGCGCATGCGGGCAACGGCGAGCTCGAGGCCACGACCGTTCGTGTCGCCGCATTCCCCGGATCTCGCGTCCGGCAGGCCGAGCGAGCCCGCTCAAACCACGTGCGGCTCTTCGCGCGGCCGCCGCGCCCGGCTCGCCGCCAGCGACACGATCGCGGCGAAGAAGAGCCCCCGCGCGAACAGCCCGAGCGTGCCCGCGAAGAGCCCCCAGAACGCCATCGACGTCGCGATCTCCTCCGTCGAGCGCGTACGCGTCACCACCAGCGGCACCGCCATCCCCGCGAGCCCGAGCAGGATCTCCATCCCCGACGCGACCACGATCATCCACCCCGCCCGCGCATCGACACGCCGCACCGTGGTCGCCCCGAGCACTCCGAACGCGATCGTGAGCAACCACCCGAGGACCATCGGAACCCCGGGCAGCCAGAACCACTCCATACCGTCCGACATCCGGAGAGCGTACGCCGCGGTCGATCGTGCTCGAAGCCGATCGCTGGATCGAACAGGGCCTCTACGCCGAATGCGACCTCGCACGCACCGCGCCTTCGAAGCGATCGAGCTCGACGGCGGCCGCCTCTTTCCCCCGACGCCCAGTCGCGCGGAGTGAGCGGTGCCTCGAGCGGATGCTGGGCGTCTTGTCCCCATCCCTCCGCGTTGCAGGCAAACGCGACATCTGCGACTCCTTCCCCATGGGTTCATCGCGATTCGTCGGCGTTCTCGCACTCATCTTGCTCGCATGCGGCCCATCGACGACCCCCGAAGAGTTGTGCGCGAGGTTCGGGCTCGTGCCCGACCCCGCGCGGGATGCCTGTCGATGTCCTGACGGCACGACACGACGCGAAGACGGTACGGGTTGCGATCTCGCAGACGGCGGATTCCTTCCGTTTCCGGACGCAGGCGTGTTCGACGCAGGGAGCGACGCCGCGATTCCCCTCGATGCGGGCTCCGACGCTGGCGATGCCTCGAGCGACGATGCGGGCGACTGCGAGCGATGCGATGGCACGACGTGTGTCGACGTGAGCTCCAACCCATCGAACTGTGGTGCCTGTGGTCAGCGCTGCGCCGAGGGCTGGGAATGTCAAGCGAGCGAGTGTGTCGACGTTCCCGTCGCGCTGACGGCGGGCGCGTTCACCACCTGCGCACGCATGGGCTCGGGCGACGTCTACTGCTGGGGCTCCAACGTGGCCGGGGTGGCGGGCGTCGATTCCACGGAAGCCAACCTGTTCGAGCCACGAAAGGTCGTGGGGATCGATCGCGCCGCAGACGTCGACACCAGCGGCCACCACACGTGTGCAGCAGAGTCGACGGGCTTGGTGTACTGCTGGGGCGAGAACTCGAGTGGAGAGGCCAGTTCCGTCGAAGCCACGGAGATCCGAGCTCCGCGTCGGATTCTTGGCGTGACAGACGCGATCAGAGTCGCCGTAGGTACCGACCACTCGTGCGCGCTCCGTGAGACTGGAGCGATTGTGTGTTGGGGTTCCAACTCGTCGGGGCAGCTCGGCGTCGGCGATGTCGCGCCGCACGAAGGAGTGCAGGACGTCGAAGTCGAAGACGGCGTCGAGATCGACGCGGGAGGCGCGACCACTTGCGCGTCGACTTCGTCAGGAGAACTCCGGTGCTGGGGTGGGCTTCGGCCCGACGGGATGACGGGGGTAGCGTCGACGCCAGTTGCGGCGATTGGGCTGCCCGCGGTCGGAACCCTCGCGGGAGGAGAGATCAACTTCTGCGCTGGCGGCGCCGCCGGCGGCACCTATTGCTGGGGCGTACGGGGGGCCGTCATTACCACGAGCGAGGCCCCATTCTCGGTCACCAACGTCCCAACTCTGATCCCCGAATCGACCTCGTCCGTCGCGAGATCGCTGGCGGTCGACGGTCAACTCTACCGGTTCGCCGACCCCATCACGTTCCACCAGCACTCATGCTTCACGACGGGGGATGGCACTCTCTCGTGTTGGGGCACGAACACGGCGGGCCAACTTGGACGAGGAAGTCTCGACTCGCAGCCGTTCCCGGTGAGCCTGGAGTTCGAGCCGGTGGACGAGGTCGTCGTCGGGCACGGGCACACGTGCACACGGGTCGAACGCGGTCGGGTGGCATGTTGGGGTCGAGGAGAAGCTCTCGGGCTTGGTGAAGCCGACACGACCGACCAGCGCACCCCCGTGGTCCTCAGTTTCTTCCCGGTTCGGTAGACGCACCGCCTGGTTGAACCCACCCGCCACCTGCGCGACCTTCCGACCATGTCGGTCGAAGCGTCACGACGGATCCCGTGGCCTTGGTTGCTGCTCACGACCGGCATCCTCGCCCTGGCCCGTTACTTCTTCGACGAGACCACCACGGAAACTTCCTTCCGCGCAGGCCTGGGGCTCGTGGGTGTCGGGAGCGCGTGGATCGTCGCCAAGACCGTCCTCGTGCGCCCGGACGACACCGCCCGCGTCCACCGCGCGGCCGAAGCGGCGCCGGCCGGCGAGCGCTTCTCGTTGCCCCCTTCGCGCTTCACGCTGCCGCCCGGCTCGTCGGCGCCCGCCCCTCTCGCGCCCGAGCTCCCGACCGCGCCCGTGCATCCCATCGCGGCCGCACCGGTCGCACCCGTCGTCGCCGTCGAGGCGTACCTCCCCCTCGCCGCCTCCCCCGGCCCCCACGGGGTCGCTGCGACCTACGTCGCCCCCTCGGTCACACCGCACACCCACGCCGCGCCCTCCGCGGCCTCGTTCGAGGATCCGGACGCCACCTGGATGGTGAAGGCCGAGGACGTCCCCGACTGAGATACGCCCCAAGTCGTCTTCGGCGACCCTCTCCCGAACCGCGACCGGCCTACGACTGCAGGACCCTGGTCGTGGAGTAGATACGAGCGGCGTCGCTCTCCGACGGCGCGACCGCATGCGACACGCGAGGCCCATGCCCCGATGCCTCGCCGCCCCCGACTGAGCGCCGCGTCGCTCTCCGACGGGGCGACGGCGTGCGACGCGAGGGCCAATGCCCCGCCGCCCGCGCCGAGGCGCGCGATCGCCAGCGCCGTGTGGTCGAACGCACGCTCCGCGCCCCGTTCGACCCACGCACGGCGGGCGTCAGTCCCTTTACGTCGCGCAAACGCCCGGATCCGATGGTGTTTTCGGCGACCTCCCCGTCCGGCTCGAACCGCCGCCCCGACCCGCCCGAAGCCGCGAGCCCGAGCGCGCCCCGAAAACTCTCGAATTCACCGAGGAAACACGCACCGACAAAGCGTGGCACGCCGGTTGCTCAGGTGGCCGCGCGCTCTGCTCCGACGCGGTGCCCCGTGCACCGACTGACGACCGAGCGTTGACATCACGGGGGCTTCTGACAGACAAGCGCCTCCGTTTTGGCTTCGTACGACGGCTCCCAGCCGTCGAGCGGCTCGAAAGGGTCGCGGTGGGTGGACGGGGTCCGACGACGTCGGACCGCTTTCGGATGGTGGAGAGCCTCTTGAAGAACGCATCCTTGCTCGTGCTCGTCCTCGCGCTCGGCACCTCGCTTCCGGTGCATGCGCAAACGACGGGCGACGCTCCGGCGGAAGCCCCCACGGGGGGCGCGGCGCTCGCTGAACCCGAGCCCGAGGTCTCGGACGAGGTGGAAGGAGCGGCGGACCCCGAGTCCGGCACCGCGCTCGGCCAAGCCGCCCCGACCACGACCCCGACCGTCTCGGACGACCTCGCCGAGGCGACCGCCGAGTCGAGCGCTCCCGCGTCGCAGAGGTCCGGCGAGCAGCCCGTGGGCGGCGAGGCGGAGAGCACCGCCGACCGCCTCGCGCAGGCCGTTCCCAACGCCGGCCTCCCGTGGTCGATGCCGATCACGGCGGGCTACGCGGTCTCGACCCGCACCTTCAACCGCAACGGCCAGCTCACGTACACCCCCTTCCAGCAGCTCAGCCTCAACGCCGCGTTCCGCTGGAACTTCGGTGGCGGTCTTCTGGCCGGCATCGTGCAGGGCATGAACTACGAGCTCTCCACCAACCAGGGGACCGTCAACGCCGGTTTCACGCAGCCGCAAACGATCGACTGGCCGGATACTCGTCTCGACGTCACCTACACCCTCCCGTGGAAGCCGCTCGGCGTGAGCATCGCGACTCAGCTCGCATTGTTCCTCCCCACCTCGAAGTTCAGCCGTGCCTCCAATCGTGCGCTCGGCATCAGCCCGTTGCTCTTCGTCGTGAAGGGCTTCCCGGTGATGGAAGGTCTGCTCGTCAACGCGCTGTGGCGCTACACGGGCTGGACGGGCGATCTCCAGGCGGTCGAGAACCCGTTCGGCTACGAGTGCACCCTCTTCGGCGGCGAGACTCAGCAGCAGTGTCATACGGGCGCGAACCCCATCCGCCACTCGAACTCGGCCTTCTTGAGCGTGACCCTTCTGCCGATCTCTCAGCTCGCGCTCTCGCTCTCGTACGGCGGCGTGTGGCTTCGCCGTGAGCGCGCCGGAGCGACCGGTGTTCTGGAGGGCGTCGTCACCGTCGATCCGGACGGGTTCGCACTCGGCGCCGCCACCGGCCGAAACGACCTTCGGTTCCACAACTTCACCGCCAGCATCACCTACGACTTCACGACGTACCTGACCCTCGGCATCGCGTACGACAGCTTCACGACCTGGCAGGATGACAGTGGCGACATCCGCCAGCCGTTCCACGACGAGAACACCGTCCTCCGCTTCACGCTCCAGTTCCGCCCCGACTTCTTCACGGCCGACCTTCGCCAGCGCCGCGCCGCCGAAGCCGCCGCCGCTACTCCCGAAGCGACCGTTCGCCGCGCGCTCCCGACTCGCTTCTGAGCGGTCCGGAAACACACCGAGAAGAGCCCGCCCCCCGGCGGGCTTTTTTCATTGGAACCGACGGAGCCATCGACCGAGCGATCCGCCGAACCGACGTGAGAGGCTCGCTCGCCGCACCGCCCGATCGTTTCGTGGAACGTGAGCGAAGCCTCGCGGCCTCGACGCCCGATGATGGTAACGTCCGCACCGTGGTCGAGCGCGTCTTCGACGAAGAGTACTACCGGCGGCACTACGAAGATCCGGACACCCGCGTCTACGACGAACGGGTCGTCGCGCGATTGGGCGACTTCGTGTGCAGCTACGTTCGTCACCTGGAGATCCCGGTGCGGCGCGTGCTCGATCTCGGGTGTGGCTTCGGCTTCTGGAAGCCCGTCATCCAGCGACACTTCCCGAACGCGATCTACGAAGGCGTCGAGGTCAGCGAGTACCTCTGCGCACGCTTCGGCTGGACCCAAGGCTCCATCACCAGCTTCAAGGGGCTGCCGGCCGACTTGGTGATCTGCCAGGGCGTGCTGCAGTACCTCGACGCCAAAGAGGCCGCGCGCGCGATCAAGACGCTCGAGCACCTCTGCCAAGGCGCGCTCTACCTCGAGGTCCTCACGAAGCGCGACTGGGAAGAGAACGTCTCGCAGGCCCGCACGGACGGGAACGTCTACCTGCGCGAGAGCAAGTGGTACCGCGACCGCCTCCGCAAGACGTTCCGCAACGGCGGCGGCGGCGTGTTCTTCCACCGCGATTCGGAAGCGGTGCTCTACGACCTCGAACAGATCGACTGATCGCACGCGCCGAGATGGCAGGCGGAGCTCGCGGCGCCTCGAAGCCGTGACCTCGAAACCGATCGACGAGTCGCGGTGTCGCACCGGTTCGCGATCGCGATCACCCGGATCGCGATCGCGCGGTCGAGCGTGTCAGTCCACCGTCGACGGGGCGCAGATGTCGATCGTCACGCGGCCGTCCGCCGCGTCGGTCTCCGCGCAGGTGCTCGGGCAGAGCTCGATCCGATCGGCGACCGGCACGAACGACCAGCCGTCGCCGCACTCCGCCTCCGAGCTCACCTGCGGCAACACCCGCCGCGTCCCGTCGGCGAACGTCACGCTCACCGTGAAGGTGCTCGGATCGTAGGGAATTCCCCGCGGAGGCGGCTGCGGGAGCGCATAGGCACACGGCAGCGGGATGCGCACCGCGACGCGCTCGGAGAGCGGCTCGACGACTTGCGACCAGTCCTCTTCGCAGACGGAGAGGAAGAGCCCGCCCGTCGCCATCGTGAGCCCCATGTACTCGAAGCCCGGACGCCACGCGGCGTTGTCCTCCGTGAAGCACACGCCGAACGGGTTCGTGACCGTGATCATCACCTGCTCCGACGCGATCGCGTGGGCGGTGTAGTCGCGCTCGAGCAGCCGGCGGAACTCCTCGTCGAACGACTCCCACTCCATCGCGCGGCTGTCGTCGTCGGTCACCGCGACGACGTGCACGATCGAGTCGGGCCGCATGAAGTCCCGATACATCGGGTAGTTCTGGATGACCTTCAGCAGCGGATCCCAGGAGCCGACCTCGTCCTCGATCGCGCGGAAGCGCCCCGAGAAGGCCGCCGGCGGACCCGGCACGTAGCCGCGCTCCGCGATGAAGATCACGCGCGAGTCGACGTTCGCCTCGACGATCGCATCCCAGAAGATCTGGATGTTCTCCTGCAGGCGCGAGTTCTCGTCGATCATGCTGCCCGAGCTGTCGAACACCCAGATGATGTCGACCGGGATGCTCGCCTCGCCCGGCGAGACGCTGCGCGGGTCTGGGCAGGGGACGAAAGCGTCCGGTGCATCGGGCGCGTCCGGGGCGTCGAGCCCCGCGTCCTCGATCGGCGCGTCCGGCTCGGCGTCGCGCGGAGGGCCCGCATCGAACGCCGCGTCGAAGGTACCTGCGTCGCGCGGCGAGCCCTGGACCTTGAGTCCGGTCTTCGAGCCGCAGCCGACGAGGAGAAGCGAGATCAAGACGAGCCGAGCGCCATGCATCGCGCGACCTCCGAGCAAGGGTAGTGCCAAGGAATCCTCCGCGTTTTCCCGGAGATCCGCGTGAAAGTCCACCCGCCGACGTGCATTTCGTGACGGGCCGCACTCCGAGCCGCGCTCTCGAGCGGCGCACCAGACGAACCTGAGCGCCGCTCACCCGCGCATCGAGCGACAGGTCCTCCACACGGGCGCGCTGATAGCCTCCGCGACGCGCGACGGGACGCGCGGGATCGGGGTTGGGTCGATGAGCGTTCGGAGGAATCGGTCTGCGACCGAAGGTCGTCGCGTGGGCGGAGTCGTCCGTCGGAGCTCCCTCCGATCGTTCCTCCTGCTCGCGACGTGCGCGACGCTCGTCGGCGCGTGCGGAGACGACGACGGCACGACGGGAACCGACGCAGGCACGACCGACGGCGCCGCCGACGCGAGCAGCGACGACGCGGGACGACCCGGGATCGACGTGTCGCGCCCCGAGTGCGAGAACCTCGATCCGACTCACTGTCTGATGCCCTATCCGTCGAGCCGCTTCCTCGCCGCCGACGACGACACCGCCACCGGCTTCCGCGTCGCAATCCCGACCGAGGCGCTCCCACTCAACCAGTTCGAGGAGCCGGCGGATCCGAACACTTGGAATCGCTTCGACGGCTTCAGCCCCGCGACGAGCTTGATCGCGGGCTTCGAGGGCAAGATCGACCCCACGAACCTGCCCGCCTACGACCGCATCGCGGAGAGCCTCGGCGAGAGCTCACCCACGATCTTGATCGACGCCGAGACCGGCGAGCGCGTCGCGCACTTCGCCGAGATCGACGAGTGGTACAACGCCGATCCGGACACCACGACGTTCTACGTGCGCCCCGCG
>JALOQC010000360.1 GCA_025453555.1 Myxococcota bacterium
GCGCACCAATGGTCGCCGTCGTTCGAGATCCTCTTCCGGCTCGCGAACGACGACCCTCGCACGCCCTACCTGATGTGGGCGGACGATTGGACGCGCACGCACCCCTCCGCGCTGCTGCTCGACCTCGGGCAGGTGGGGCCCGCGATGATGCAGCTCGCGGACAAGATCGAAGACCCGCTGGAGCCGACGAGCCCGTGGTGGGACACCCTCGTCGCCGCCACGAACGTGCTCGAGCGCTTGAGCCGCACCTTCGTCGACAACCGCGCGCTCAAGACGCTCTACGTGAAGCTCCTCCGGCGCGGGAAGCGCTACGACGACGCGCTCGCGATCGCGCGTGAGATGGGCGCGAAGGACGCGTACTTCGGGCACCTGCTCACCGCGTGGACCTACAAGGACATGGATCGTCCGCACGACGCGATCGCGGCGTTTCGGGCGGCGTACGCGGCGCAGAACGATTCGAGCGTGCTGCTCGACGTGGGCGACCTGCACTTCCACCACGGCGAGCTCGAGCAGGCGTGCGAGGTGTATCGGCAGATCCCGCAGGGCGAAGGGTACGACTGGGCCTACGCGAGCTTCTGGGGAGCGCATTACCTCTCGACGCGCGATCCGCAGAGCCTCGCGACGCTGACCTCGCTGCTGCCGAACAACCCGCGCGCGCGCGAGGTGCACGCGTGGATCCAGGCTTACGCCGAGGTCATGCCGACGCCGTGTGATCTGACGGCCGGCATCGTGCGTGACGTGCTCGCGCATCTGCGACGCAGCCCGGGAGCGCCGCATCAGCCGGCCAAGCTCGAGGTCACGATCACGTCGATCGAGTCTCCCTCGGTTCACGTCGCGTTCGAGGTCGCCAAACGCATGGTGAACGGACACGCGAGCCTGATCGTGAATGCCGAAAAGGAAGCGAAGCCGGACCCGCGTCTTCCGTTGATCACCGCGATAGGTCGTGGTCCGGACGCGGTGTACCAACAATTCCCGATCTGGGCGTACGAAGGCACGCGGCCACGCGTGAACGCGCCCTCGCCTCCGTCCGCGGCGGTGGAGGCGGTCGCACAGATCGCGAGCACGCCCTTCGACTGGAGCGGATGGCAACGTGCGGCAGCGCAAGCGGCGCCGGCGCTGCGGGGTCAGGTCACGGGGCTCGTGTGCGCGCTCGTGCACCCGCCGACCCCGCGCGCGACGGACGCCGATCCGGTGGAGTGGACGTGGAAGTGTCAGGTCGCGGGCGCGCTGCTCATCACGAAGCTCGACTCGGGTTGGAACGGCACCGAGCGACGCAGCGGGCTCTGCGCGATGGTCCACGGGCCGATCGATTGGCTGATCAGCGCGGCGCTGCCGTGCCTCGGGCTCGTGTACGCGGAGTGCCCGGAAGCGCGCGGCGAGCTGGCGCAGATCTTCGACGCGCTCCGGCAGCGGATCCCGGACATCGGGTACGCGTGTTACCGCGCGCCGCTGGAGGCCGTGACGATGCGGCTGCCCGACGTGGACGAGGCCCGACGCCGCGCGGCGTGGACGCGGCTCGTGAAGGCGTCGCAGAAGCCGTTTCTGAGCTGAACGTGTCGGGCGGGCTCGTCGGGCTCGGGCGGGCGTCCGGCACCGAGCTCCTCGCGAGGCTACTGCGCTCCGCGCGAGGCGACTGTGCTCCGCGCGAGGCGACGGTGCTCCGCGCGAGGCGACGGCGCTCAGCGCGAGGCGACGGCGACCGGTGCGACCGCAGGTGCGTCGACGGGCGCGTGCTCGTGCACGAAACGCATCGCTCCGTCCTCGAGCTTGGCGTAGCGGAAGAGCCAGAGATCGAGGAGATAATTTTGATAGAGCTTCCAAGGGGTCTTGGAGCCTTGCTTCGGAAGAGACGGAAGCGCGCGCTGCACGTATCCGGAGGAGAAGTCGAGGAAGGGCTCGGCTTGGAGGCTCGGGTCGTCCACGACGGGAACGAAGTAGCGGGCGCCCGTCTGGTCGAGATGCTTCAGGAGCCGACAGACGTAGTCGGCGATCAAATCGGCTTTCAGGGTCCAACTCGCGTTGGTGTAGCCGAAGGCGAGCGCGAGGTTCGGCACGCCGCTGAACATCGTGCCCTTGTAGGTGTAGAGCTGGTTCGTCTCGACCTTCTTGCCGTCGACGAAGAGCTCCATGCCGCCCGCGAAGAGGAGCTGCAGACCGGTGGCGGAGACGACCACGTCGGCCTCGAGCTCGGTCGGAGGCTCGTTCCCCGATGCCTTCAGCTTCCTCGAGGGTCTGTCGCCAGACCCTCCCCCACGGGGCATGAAGCCCCGAGGGGCCCCCTCCCACGAGCCTTCGCTCACTTCGTGAGCTGCGCGCCGTCCCGTAGGGCGGCTTGCGAAATCGGCTGAGCTTGTTTTCAGACGCAGCCCCTTCTCGGTGAAGGTGTCGATGTGGCCGGTGACGATCGACGCGCGTCCATCGCGGATCGCGTGAAAGAGGTCGGCGTCCGGCACGAGGCAGAGGCGCTGATCCCAGGGCGCGTAGTCGGGCGAGAGGTGCGTCTCCACGTCGAAGTCGGGCGGCAGCTCCTTGGCGGCGAGCTTCAGGAGGCGGCGCTTCGTGCCCTGCGGTGATTTCCGCGCGAGCTGGTAGAGCGCCATCGAGAGCAGGATGTTCTTCCAGCGCGCAAGGCCGTACGCGAGCTCGCTCGGGAGGTGCTCGCGCAGGAAGGTCGCGATCGCGTCCTCGCTCGGCAACGACGCGATGTACGTCGGCGTGCGCTGGAGCATCGTCACGTGTGCGGCCTTCTCGGCCATCGCGGGCACGAGGGTGACCGCCGTCGCGCCGCTTCCGATGACGACGACCTTCTTGCCCGTGTAGTCGAGATCTTCCGGCCAGTGCTGCGGGTGCACGAAGGTGCCGCGGTAGCGATCGCGACCCGGAAACTCGGGGGTGTAGCCCGCGTCGTAGCGGTAGTACCCGGAGCAGACGTAGAGGAACTGGCAGGTGGTGCGGACGCGCTCCCCGTCGACGTCGGCCTCGACCGTCCAGCGCGCGTCGGTGCTCGACCAGGTCGCGCGCACCACGCGGTGACGGAAGCGGATGTGGCGATCGATGCCGTGCTCGGCCGCGGTCTCTCGCACGTAGCGGAGGATCGAGGGGCCGTCCGCGATCGCCTTCGAGTCGGTCCACGGCTTGAAGACGTAGCCGAGGGTGAACATGTCCGAGTCCGAGCGGATGCCTGGATACCGAAAGAGATCCCAGGTGCCGCCGATCGCGTCGCGGGCTTCGAAGATCGCGAAGCTGCGTCGAGGGTGCGCCTTCTGGAGGTGAACGGCCGCGCCGATGCCGGACAGACCGGCGCCCACGATCAACACGTCGACGTGCTGGGTCATGGCGCTCAGCGTAGATCCAAAACGCGAGGGTGTCCTCACGTTTTGCGTCGGCGCGTCTCTGGGAAGCGTCGTGCGCGGGCTCCACCTCGGTGGGCGAGCGGAGGAGCACGGCCAGCTCTGCGGTGCGCGAGCTCTACGGTGGGCGAGCTCCGACTGCGGCGCTCAACGGGCGAGCTCAGCGGGCGTCGGCCATCGGGCAGTCGCCCGTGTATCCGAGCTCGCGCGCCGCCGCGCGCAGCAGCTCACCGCGCGATTCGGGCGAGGCGTGCGCGAGGGCTGCCATCGCCTCCTTCGCGTCGCTCGAGCTCACGTTCGCTTCGAGCCACTGCGCGATGTGCTGCGCGCGTTGGGCTGGATCGGCGATCGAGGCCGCACCCGAACGCGCTTCGGCGTGGCAGATGTTCTCGAAGTCTTCCCCCGCGTTGGCGCAGGCGACGAGGGCGAGGAGCGGAATCACGAGCCAGGTACGGATCATCGGAGCGAGTCTACGGTCGGGAGGGCCGCATCTCCCAGCCGCGATCGGCTGTGCCACATGGGTCGCGATCGCTGGCACATGGGTCGCGATCGCTGGCGCCTCACCCGCCGCGCACGCGCACCGAAGGTCGTCAGTCCGGCGAGCTCGGCGCTTCGCTCGGGCTCGGCGCAGGGTTCTGGCTCGCGGCTTCGCTCGGAGCTTCGTTCGGCGCGTTCGTCGGCGTCGCGCGCTCTGCTTCCACGGTCGCGGTGCCTTCGGCGGGCGCGGGGCTCGGCGGCGCGGGCATCTCGGAGGTCACCTCCGCAGCGGGGCGTCCGGCGACCTCTCGCACGAGCGAGGCGATCGAGCAGTCCACGAGCCCCGCGCGCTCGGGGAGCCGCTGCGCGGCGGCGGTGGGCGTGTCGCCGATCGCGATCCGCGCCGGCAGGAAGGTGCCGCGCGCTTGGACCCGCGCACGCAGGAGCGGCTCGCGCCGCTGCAGATCCCAGAGGAAGACGTCGACCGGCGCGCTCCGCCGATCGTCGCCGTGCTGGATCGTCAACATGAAGTAGTCGGCGCGCGCGACGTCGAGCATGACGGGGAAGTCGCGCTCGATGCGCACCTCGAGCTGCTCTTGCAGGACGCGCAGACGAAGCACGTCGTCCGTCGCCCGCACCTCGTCGAACCACGCGGGATCGAGCACGTCGAGGCGCTCGTAGAAGCCCCGCAGCGACACGGGGCTGAGCCCGAGACAACGCGTGATCGCGTCGGGCTCCATCGTGCGGGCGCCCTCCACGATCTGCTCGCGTGAGGTGGTGTGGCTCTGGTGCAGGCGCAGGTAGATGCCCTCGGCGCGGTGGAGGCGCGCGAGATCGAGCCGCGGATCGGCCCAGTTCTCGGGCGGCGCGGCGGCGGCCTCTTCGATCCAGCCTTCGATGATCGCGCGGAAGGCGTCCGATCGCTCCCGCACCGGCACCACGTTGCCTTGGTAGGCGGAGGCGATCGTCTGCTTCAGCTCGTGCGTGCGCGTGCGATCGCGCCATTGATAGAAGCCGACGAAGCCCACCACGGCGAGGCCGATCGGGATCACCCACTTCCACGGGAAGTTGGGCGCGAAGCTGCGACGCTTGGGGATCTCGTATTGGGCGGGCTCGAGGCTCATCGGATCACGATCGGCAGTGGCGAGGTTCGCACTGTGGTACGCGCATCGCGGCGCTGTCGAGCCCCGCACGAGAGACCGGCTCGCCTCAAACGAAAAGCGCGCCCGAAGGCGCGCCGTTTCGTTGGTTCGATCACCCGAAGGTGATCCCGTGGTCGTTCACTCGCCGCCGGCGGTGGAGTTCACCGCGAAGCTCACGTTCGTGTAGCCGGCCTGAGCCGCCGAGAACATGACCTTCTTGATGACGCGGAAGTCGACCCCGATGTCGGCCTGCAGGATGACGTTGCCCGGGAAGGGCTCGGCCGGATGCAGAACGCTCCAGTTGCGCTTGAGCGTCTCGAGGTTCTGAATCAGCGGCTCGATGCGCTCCAGCGTCGGATTCGACGCCAGCGACGCGGTGTCCGCCATGCGGTTCCCGTCGAGGGCGACGATGTTCGCGTCGATGGCGACGATGGGGGAGATCTCGAGCGACTCGGTGTTGTGAGCCGTCGGCATCGTGATCGTGGCGACCGTCGTCATGAGCTCGCCGGAAGACGAGAACTGCATGATGAGGAAGACGATCAGCGTGATGAGGAAGTCGATGAACGGCACGAGAGGGAGCGCCATGTCGACGCTCTTCTTGCCGCCGCCCGACACCTTGTCCCGCACGAACTTGAGCGGGATGTGGTGAAGGAGGACTTTGCCGGGGACATGTACGGGCATGATCGATTCCTCGAATCAGAGCAGGCCGGCGCCGTCGCTCAGGGACATCTCGGGGAAGCCCTCGCCGACGACCATGTCCATCGCTTGGATGACGTGCTCGTAGAGAACACCGTCCTCCGGCGCGACGATCAGGTCACGGCGGTTGGGCTCGAGACGCTTGCGCTCTTGGAGCTTCGTTCGAAGCTCCTCGAGGTTGTAGGCGTCGCCGTTCTTCGCGATGGTGATGCTGTCACCCGCCGTGGAGGCGAGGACATATCCGCTGTTCTGCACCTGAAGGATGACCTTCACGCGCTCTTCGGGCGGAGGCGAGTCCTGCGTCGCCGCCTGACCCGGCGTGCGCTGGTTCGCGCTGAGCCGGGCGAGCTGGTTCCACACCGCCGTGGCGAGGAGGAACATGATGCAGCAGAACAGCAGATCGATGAACGGAACGAGCGGGATTTCTTGGTCGACGGACTTCTTGCCGCCGTGACCACCACCACCCGAGTCGATACCACCCATGGCTACTCCGCTCCGTCAGCAGACCGGATCAACCGGCCTGCTGAAGACCCTGAAGGTTGACCTTCGAGCGGTTGTTCACGACCAGGTTCATCACCTGGACCGTGGCCGCGTTGATGTCGTCGAGCAGGCCCTGCGTCTTGCCGTTCAGGATCGCCATGCCCATGAGCGAGACGATCGCGGCGAGAAGACCGAAGGCCGTGCAGTTCATGGCCTCGGAGATACCCTTCGCGAGCATCGTCGCCTTCTCGGCGCCGGTCGCACCGGCGACGGCGGCGAACGCGCCGATCAGACCGAGAACGGTGCCGAAGAGACCCGAGAGCATCGCGAGGTTGGCGAAGAGGCCGAGGAACGCGGTGCGCGCCTCGATCTTCGGGAGCTCGCGGAGCGCGGCCTCGTCCATCGCGGACTGGACCTCGGCGTCGGGGCGGTTGACCTTCATCAGGCCGGCCTTGACGATGCGCGCGAGCGGGGCGTTCGCAGCGCTGCAGAGCTTGATCGCGCGGCCGATGTCGCCGGCGAGGATGCACTTCTGCATCGTCGCGAGGAACACGTCCTTGTTGATGCTCGAGCGGTACAGATAAACCGAGCGTTCGACGATGAACCCGATGGCCATCACCAGCCAGAAGAGGATGATGTACATCGCCCATCCACCTTCTTCGAACGCGTGTGCAATCGACGACATGGCGTGCTGCCTCCTAGAACCGACCAACCATGCGGCCCCAACCAACGAGGAGGTGCCGCGCCATTGTTTCCGCCCGATTTCCCTGAAAAATCGAGGGTTCGTACAAAACGACGGCCGATGATACAGAGAGCGTCAGCCAAGTCAACGATCATCGGCGCAGGCTTCGTTCACCTCGTGCGCGCTTCC
>JALOQC010000361.1 GCA_025453555.1 Myxococcota bacterium
ATCTCGCGGTGCGAGCGTCCCAGCTCCCACTTCTGGCGAAGAATCTCTCTCGTCTTCCGCATGGACAGTCGCTCCGTGGCCACGGGCTCTCCTGCGAGCCCGGGGTGAAGAGACGTCCAACGTCGAGTGCGCCGACCTCGCGACCCCCAGCGTGAGGGGCGCGCGAGGTGATCACGATGCGCCGATCCCGGTGATCACGATGCGCCGATCTTGGCGATCACGATGCGCCGATCTTGGCGATCACGAAGGCGATCCGGGTGATCACGATGCGCCGATCTGGGTGATCACGATGGGGCGACCTGGGTGATCACGATGAGGCGGCGTACGCACGAGTTTGTGCCGTATCGTGACGAGCGAGATCGAACACGAGTTCGAGGTGGAATCGCGCTCAGTTTTGCCGCGGAAGGAACATGTCGAGGGCTCGACCTCCAGTCTGCTCTCGTGGAGGGAGGCACCTGGGAGGTGGTCCAAGGCGCCTCCACCCCCGGCGAATGGCTGACGGTCGAAGCGCGCGACGTCTCGTTCGAATACCTCGGCCGCACCATCCTCTTCGAGCACATGCGGTGGCACGTCCGGCTCGGTGAGCCGTATTGGCCGGGGCCGTGAGGTGTTCGCGGGGAATCGATGCCTACGGACCGCCCGCGATTCACTGAGGTGATGATCGTGTGGGCCGCGGGCCTCGTCGCCTGCGGCTCCGCGACGGGCCTGCGGATGCCTCAACCAGGCGACGCGGGGACCGATGTGCCCGTGGATGCGTTCGTCGAGCCGGAGCTTCCAGAGTGCGAGGGCGAGCACTTCGTTCACCGGTACGTGCTCGACGGGGAGACACTCGTGAGCGAGTGTCTCCCCGCAAGAGGAAGCACGGCGAGGTGGGAAGGCACAGGCTCGATCACCCGTCCGGACTACCAGCTGGGTTTTGGTAATCCTCTTCATCGCGACGACCCGGAGAATCCGTTCAGTGGGCTGCCGGAACCCGCCTGCACCGTGGGAATCGGGATCGACAACCTTTGGCCACCCACCACGGGGACTCGTGGCGAACCCGAGCCACAACGGTTCGGGTACCGTGACGAGATCGAACGAACTCGTATGGTCGGCTGGATGGGTCTCGCGTATTCGGCGGACGGGAGATCCTGTCGCACTACCGAAGACGTGCTTCAGGCGGATCCCATCGGCGGCACTTGGGAGGTGGTCCAAGGTGCCTCCACCCCCGGCGAGTGGTTGACGGTCGAAGCGCGCGACGTCTCGTTCGAATACCTCGGCCGCACCATCCTCTTCGAGCACATGCGTTGGCACGTTCGGCTCGGTGAGCCGTATTGGCCGGGGCCGTGAGAGCGGGCTCGCTCGGAGGTTCGGCGTGCGTTCGAGCTTGGCGACCGCAGATGACGGCGCCCAGGAGCCGACCCATGCTCCTCGCCGTGGACCTTCCGGCTCGTGGGTGCGCGCTCTGTGAGCGCGACCGACCGCTCACCTTCCATCACCTCATCCCACGCACGCTCCATCGGAAGACGCGTTTCGCGACGCGCCACACGAAGGCAGAGCTCTCGGTCGGGATCGACGTCTGCCGCGACTGCCACGACGCGGTGCATCGCTTCGTGAGCGAGAAGGAGCTCGGCGAGCGCTTCCACACGCTCGAGGCGCTGCGTAGGCACCCCGAGATCGCGCGCTTCGTGGAGTGGGTGCGCACGCGCGGCGGGCGCTACCGGATGCGTTGACGCGAGCGGCCGATCGGGGGCTTCGTGGAGCGGGTGCGCGGTAGTCGTACCCGGAAGCGTCGAGCGCCGGACCTTCCGATCCGCGAGAACGTGTGCTCCGAGATGCGAGTCGCTCGAGCGCACGACAAGTCGGCGGCTGACCCCGCCGACTCGGTCGAGAAGTCGGCGGCTGACCGCGCCGACTCGGTGAAGAAGTCGGGGCTCGCCGCGGCTCAGCGGGAGACGTACTCGAAGCGAAACACGTCGCGGTTGCGCTCGACGCGCTCGGGGAGACCGTCGGCGCCGAGGTGGATGGTCTCGCGAAGGAACGAGCCCATCGCTCCCATGTCCGAACGGGTGCGGACCTCGACGCGGCCGTCGGTGCGCTCGACCTCCCGCGACGTGCGGGTGTCGCTGCCGACGGTCGTCACCCACGACTCGATGCGCCCCTGGTCGTCGAAGCGGAGCTCGTCGACCGACCCCACACGGCGCACCCGCACGAGCGCGCCATCCCGCTCCGACGAGATCGTCGGAGGCTGGTCTGCGTACGCGACGGTGATGCGGTGCTGCTCGTCGATCGCGCAGACGTAGCGCACGGGCTGCTCGGACTCGTGGCGCGGTTGTTCGGCGCGGCACCGCGAGCCGTCCGCGACGAAGGTTCGGGTGGTCGTGCTCGGGCCCGCGCTGCGCGTCGTCCCGACGAGGCCGTCCTCGTCCCAGCGCAGCTCGAACGTGGAGTCGCCTCGTTGGACACGCGTCACGCGCCCGCGCGCGTCGACCGTCAGCTCGGCCACGAGCTCGTCACCATCGAGCTCGCCATCGAGCTCACCGACGCGCCGCACGAGCACACGCTCGGTCCGCCGTTCGCTGAGCGAGCGGAAGAGTTGGCGCCACGTTCCCGCCGTCGTGCGAAGGGTCTCCATCGCCCACGGCCAGTCGCTCTCGCGGGTGGGTACGAGCTCGCAGGCCCACGCGTACGCGTCGGGATCGCAGCCGGGACCTCGAGGGGCCTCGCTCGATGCGCTCGCCACCTCGCCCTCCACCCCGCCGGTCGTGGCGCACCCCAACAGCGCGGCCGCGCACAACAGCCCCATCCTCCCCCGTCCGGTCATCACCGCTCCGTTCCCACGTCGAGCTCGGCTTCGGCACGCGCCGCCGAGTCGTGGCGGCCGGGAGGATCGGCGGAAATCGTCGCTCGCGCGATGGTCTCGTGCGGTGAGGCGCATCCACCCGTCCACGGGAAGCGAGGCGGGTTCATGTGCGGTAAGTGAGAAGTCGAACTTCCTGCTCTGTGCGATGGCGCATGGCTCGATCGGGGGCGCATCGCGGAGATTCCGCGCGCTCCGTGTGGGCGGAGCGTGGGGAGGCATCCATGGGTCGGAAGAAGAGCTCGAAGGTCGCCGCGGTGGTGGCGTCGTTGTTGTTGGGGTGTGCGGTGCAGAGCGAGCCGTCGCTCGGTGCTTCGTCGGCGCTCGTGGGTGCGCCCGCGTTCGAGCGGATCGACATCGCGGAGATCACGGGCACGGCGTTCGTGGTGGCGGGGAACGTCGTCGGCAACCCGCGGCCCGAGATCGTGGCGAGCGGCTTCGGCACGTTCGGGTTCGGGCCGTTCGGGCCGATCATCCCCGCGGCGGGCACCGTGACGTTGTTTCAGAACGCGCAGCCGGGGAACGCGCCGAACGGGCAGATCGCGAACTGGGATCCGACCACGATCGTGGCGGAGTCCGACGGGATCACGATCCCGAATCGGCCGACGCTCGCGGACGTGGATGGAGACGGCGACGTCGACGTGATCGTGCCCGCCGGCTACTTCTTCGACAGCTTCGGCGGCCAAGCGCGCGGCAGCCTCACGTGGTGGGAGAGCCGCGGGAACGGCAAGCGCTGGATCCGGCACGACCTCGTGACCGGCTCCGCGTTCTCGTACCACTCCGTGCTCTTCGCCGACTTCGACGGCGACGGCGTCGCGGACGTGGTCAGCGTCGCGGAGGACGCCGGCAATCCGTCGAGCGCGAACGACGACCGCGTCGAGCTGCAGCTCTTCCGCGGGCTCGGCGGCGCGACGTTCGCGGCGCCCGTGAAGGTCGCGGACGGCGGTGGCGCGTTGCTCGAAGCCTACGACGTCGACGGCGACGGTCGGCTCGACGTGGTCTCGCCGCAGTTCTTCGGACCGGTGGCGGGTCAGCCCTTCGTGCCGCCCTTCGCGCGCGGCGCGTCGGTCGCGTCGTTCGTCTGGTTCCGCAACGAAGGCGGCGGCGCCTTCACGCGCTTCGCGATCGGCACCGCGCAGGGCCCGGGCTTCTCGATCGTGCCCGCGCCGAACCTCCTCGGCGACGGCGTGACGCGTTGGATCGCGACGAACCACACGAACCCGAACGTCGCGTTCCCGCCCTTCGCGCTCTACCCGCGGCCCTCGGTCTACGAGCTCACGCCGGGCGCCGATCCGACGCAGCCGTGGGCGGTGCGCACGCTCAGCGCGCCGAACGACTTCCCCGTCACGGGCGGGGTGGGCCAGGCCTCGCCGGGCGCGGCGGTCGCGGGCGATCTCGACGACGACGGACGCCTCGACATCGCGGTCTCCGGCGACGGCAGCCGCGCCGTGTACTGGATGCAGCAGCAGCCGGACGGCACGTTCGTGACGGAGGCGCTGCCGGACAGCGTGGGCTTCGGCCAGAGCGGTGGACCGGTGATCCTCGATTTGAACCGGAGCGGGACGAACGAGGTGGTCTTCGGCAGCTTCGACCAGAACGCGTTGTCGATCTGGTCGCATTGAGATCGCGCGGCGGGCGCCACCGAATGCGGTGAGATCCCCGTCGCCGAGTCCTGCGGTCGCGCGGTGGACTCGTGGCGTCGACCTCGGCGTCGACTGCGGCCCGTCAACAGTCGACGGGCCGCACGTCGTAGGTCGCGCTCTGGCTCCCGGCCGTGACGACGACGCGGTAGGTCTCGTCCGCCGCGATCGACCAACCCATCGGCACCCAGCTCGTCGCCGGGGGGTAGCCGAAGCCGCCCCCGGAGGAGAGCGGCAGGATGCGGACGGGCAGGTCGGCGCCATCGCTCAGGCGCGTGATGGTCACGGTGGCCGCGCTGAAGTCCCACGACGCGTGGAAGGTCCACTGATTGGACAAACCCGAGCCCACGCCGGGCAGGCTTCGTGGACTGAAGCCGGGCGGCGGATACGCGGTCCAGTCCGGGCGGGGTCCCGAGCCGCCCATGCCGAAGACCGACATGCAGGACGCGCCGCCGAACGAGGTGCCGCCCTGGTAGAGGCCGAGCTGCACGTCTGAGAGGGGTGGGTTCAAGATCCAGCGACGGTGTCCGATCGTCGTCTCGTTCCCCCAATCGTCGACCCACGCGTCGATGGCCGAGACGGGGGTGTGGTTGCCCCACGCGATGTTGCTCGAGCCCGCGCCCGCCGCGCCCTCCGGCGTGTAGCAAACCGCGCTCGGCTCCGGAAAATGCGCGGCGGGGCCGACCGGATTCCAGGCCGACACCAGCGCGCAGCGTTGCGCTTCCACGTTCGCGGCGGCGGCCGAGGCGGGGCCGAGCCCGACGAGCCAACGGAAGAAGTTGGTGCGGCGCATGCCGTCGTTGACGCCGTCCGGCGAGAGCACGCCCGGGTCGCAGGTGGCGCTGCCCACCGAGAAGTAGTCGGGCGACACGGCGGCGCTCTCGTTCCACCGCGCGCAGACCTCCTCGCGCGTGCGGCTCGCGGGATCGCCGACGGGGCTCGCTTCGCAGCTCCCGCCCACGCGCGCAAACCCCGCGGTGCAGATGCACAGCCCGCGTGAGCAGATCTCGTTGCTCCCACACGTCACGCCGGCGCACGGATCCGTCGGACCTCCGGAGTCGACTCGCGCGTCGGGCTCGCTGACGGAGCCGTCCGTCGTGCTCGCGTCCACGCTTCCCGCGTCCCCTTCGAAGGGGCGCCCCGTGTCCGACGTCCCGGCGTCGAGGGTCTCGTCGTGGTCGTCGACGCGAAGCGTACCGACGCACCCGGCGAGCAGCTCGGAGCCGACGAATGCGGAGAAGAACGCGACTTGGTGAAATCCTCGGAGCATCGGCGCCCACAGCGTGAGGCAGCTCGGAAGCGAGTCGCAAGCGAGTCGGCGGCTGACCCCGCCGACCAGGGCAAGAAATCGGCGGCTGACCCCGCCGACCAGGGCAAGAAATCGGCGGCTGACCCCGCCGACCAGGGCAAGAAGTCCGCTCGTCGTCGAGCTCGATCCTGTGCGGGAGGAGCACGTGCGTGACCGACGTGCGTCGCTTCTTCACCGAGCACTCCGCGTTCTTCCGTCGTTCCGACGCGCGTGCGCGGTTGCAGTACGTTGGGCGTCAGGACGCCCGAGCGCGTCGTCGCCTTCTGGCGCAAGTGAGCTGGTTCGGCTGCCGCGTGCCGCGCGGAGGCAACGGCCGCGACGCGTACGGCCTGTCCGTGACCGTGCGCGACGAGGGTCGGCCGACCGAACGTCGCGGCGAGCGACCGCGTCGCGAGTGGGCGGAACTGGCGACTCCGGCTTCCGGATCGACCGTCGGATCGGCGCCTCGGGCTTCCGGTGACGGTCGTGCGACGGGCGTGTTTCTCCATGATTTCGGTGGGCACGCTTAGTGAATCTGGCTCGAGTCACGATGCGCGCTCGCTCGCCGATTTTCCTCCTCTCCTCCCTGCTCGTCCTCGCTTGCGCGGCCGGCCCCGAGCCCACCGCCACCGCCGAGTCGGTGGCGCTCGAGCACGTCGATTCGTGGCCGGACGGAGGCGACCTCGACGTCTACTTCGTGCCGAGCGGTGAGGAGGTGGAGGACCGGATCGCGAGCGAGCTGCTGGCGGCCGAGCGCTCGATCCGGGTCGCGCTCTACAACCTGCGCAGCCGACGGCTCGCGGAGATCCTCCTCCGACGACAGCGCGAGGGGCTGGAGGTCGAGCTCTTCTTGGACGCGAAGCGGATGGACGATCCGTGGAACGTCCTCGACGACGAGCTTCGAGAAGCGGGATTGAATCTCGTGCCGGTCCGCAACGAACGCTCCGACTTCGCGACGCTGCACGACAAGATGGCCGTGCTCGACGACGAGACGGTGATCTTCGGGAGCGCGAACTGGGGGCACGACGGGCTGCGCGAGAACCACGAGACCGTGCTGGTGCTGCGCTCGACGGAGCTCGCGGCGGTGGTCGACGGCGAGCTCGACGAGCTGCACGGAGTCCGACGGCCACGCGTGGGCGACGTCGCGGGTCCGGCGCAGCTCTACTTCTCGCCGACCGACCGACTCGACCGCGTGCTCGAGCGCGCGATCGACGGCG
>JALOQC010000362.1 GCA_025453555.1 Myxococcota bacterium
AGGTCACGCGTCCGTTTGCGTCGTGGCCGTACGACCACTCCTGGAGACGGGTCGTCGACCGGCGAAGGAGCTGGTGGGTGAGACGGCCGGTGCCTGGCGCATAGTCGCGGGTGGCGACGAGCCCGTTGCCGAAGCGCTCTTCGCGCAGGTCACCGCGCGCGTTGTACGTGCGGCCTTCCCAGAGGGATGCCCCAGTCGCCGCGTTGCGCACGCGAAGCAGCATCCCAGCCGCGTACTCGGCGCGCGTGCGCATCACCGGGCTTTCGATCGTCTCGGGTCGGCCGAACGCGTCGTAGCCGTAGCTGAGCTTCAGCGTGACGGAGTCGGCGTACAGCTTCTCCGACTCGATCAGCCCGTTCGGGTGGTAGGAGTACTCGGTCGCGATCCCGTCGGGGCTCTGCGTCGACGCCAGCGCACCGAGCCCATGCGGAGCGACGTCGAACTTCCACGTCGTCTCTCCCGAAACGTCCTTGCGTACGATGAGACGCCCGAGTGGGTCGTAGTTCAGCCAGACGTCGCGATTTCCGGCGTCGAGTGTGTGGACGACCTGGTCGAAGGCGTCGTAGTCCGTCCACTCTTCGCCCCGATCGGGCTCGTTCAGGTACCGACGGCGACCGAGGGTGTCGTACTCGATCGTCGTGGTGTTGCCGCGGGGATCGACGGTTTGGCGAAGGCGACCGTCGGCGCAGTAGGCGTGCCGAATCGTTCCGCCGGGGGCGGGCTCGATGCCTTGGACGACGTTCCCACGGCCGTCGAGCACCAACGTGGTCTCGAAGCCAAGCGCGTCCGTGGCCATGCGATGGTCGGGCGTGCGTCGGTACGTGAACCTCCCCGCCGGACTCTGAGCCACGCGCAAGGTCCCCACGTCGTCGTACTCGTGTTGGGTCCAGTGGGTCGCTGACTCGCCTTCGAAGAAGGGCTCCGACTCTTCGACGACCCGACCCGCGGCGTCGTAGCGACGCAGCGCGCGAACCGTGACCGGAAGCGCATTGCGCAGCTCGCGCCACTCGGACCACACGACCTGGCCCGCCGCGTTCATCCCTTGGGCGGCGAGGGATCCGCTGGCGGTGCTCGTGATCACGCGCAGCGGAACAGGATCTCCGTCGACGCGCACGTAGCGGACGGTGAACGAATCACCGGTCGCGCTCGAGCCTCCGACCACCCGACCGAAGCCGTCGAAGCTCGTGCGCTCGATCCGTCCGTTGGGGTCGATGATGGCGAAGGGCGCGCCGAGCTCCGGATGGAAATGCGCTTTGACGGTGTGACCAAGCGTGTTCTCGGCGGCCGACGCGAACGTCGCGCCTGGGTACTCGTAGTGGAGCTTCGTGGTGCGCTCGTTCCCGTCGAGGTCGCGCTCGACCGCGGATTCGAGGTTCCCGTACGCGTCGTAGAAGACGTAGCTCTCGAGGACCTCGGCGCGGCGATCTTCGTCCGAGCGAGGCGGCGCGAGGTCGTCGGGCTGGCGGATCGTGTACTCGAGCCCGCCATGGTGCGGGTGGTACTTGATGCGGACCGAGACGTCCGACTCGCAGCCGTCGCCTTCGACCCAGGAGCGGTCCGCGCTCACGCGTCCGACGATCCAGGGGGTCGAGAAGTCATCGGGCCGGATCGTTGGCTCCGGCTCGTACTCCCGCTCCGAGTACTCGCGAACCCGATCGCGGTCGATGTCGATGCCTGAGGCCGTTCGGAAAGGAACATCGCGCTGCGACCACGAAACGTCGTCACGGTAGGTGTAGGCCGTGGTGCCCGAGTGGACCGGGGTCAGCCCGGCGAAGGGCTCGTCCGCGTAGGGGTCGAGTGGGAAGTACCGAACGTCCTCGTAATGTCGGACGTACTGTTGGTCGACGACGGTGGACCAGCGCCCATCGTGCGTGTGGATGGCGTAGTCGATGTAGAGCTCGGTCCCGATGGTCCGCGACGAGTCTCCGTCGTGCTTGAGGTTGCGCCCCTGAACAAGGTGCGTGACGTGTACGGGGCGTCGCGCGGTGTAGTAGGCGTTCGTCGCCTCGTCGAAGCTCCGGTTGAAACGGTAGGTCGAGACTCGTCGCGTCGCGAGGTCCGTGACCGCGACCTTTCGGAAGCCAAGCCAGCCACGCCCATCGAGCGCGGTCCGACTATCCCAATATCGGTAGCGAGTCTCCGTCGGCAGCTCCCCACCGTGCGTCACGACGCTGGCGACGACACGTCGCGCGTCGATGTCGCAGCGGACGCGATCGGGGTCACTTCGCTCGCACGTCGGGTCGGACGTGTAGACGTCCGGGTTGGTCATCGGCGTGTACGTGACCACCGAGCGTTTGCCGAGACCGTCGCGGAACTCGGTGATGCGCTCTGGCTCGCCCTTGTTGTTGAGGACCACTTTGAATCGGGCAGGGAAGCGGTCTTCCGACGGATAGCGGTTCCGAACGTCCGCAGAAAGCATGTCTGGCGCGCCATCACCGTTGGCGTCCAAGGCGCGCGCGATCGAAGCTCTCTGGATCTCGCCGTAGTGACCCTCCAACGTGCGAACACGAAGAGTCTGTGACTCGCTGAACGAGCTTGCCTCTACGAAGCGACCGCCATGGTCGGAACCAGGCCTCCACCAGAACGTGTCGAACTCGAGTGCACCGGGCTCCGGTGTCCACCGAGCCAGCCCCCCACCTCGCTCGGGGTCCAGCGCGCGGTCCAGTGGGACTCCGCTGCTGACACAGTCCGTTCGCCCGTCGAGATCGAAATCGCTACACGTATCTGGCTGGTGGTACCAGACGTATCTCTTTGCCCCCCTTCCGCATCCTCCCGCAATGCCCGTGCGGCAGTTCTTGATGAGATACGTCGTGTTCGAGTGCTCATCTCCCACCGCCGATGCGTCCGGAAGCAGCTCGTCGGGGTTCACGTGAACGAAGCCACGACCCGTCGAGATCCAACCGTGCCTCACCAGGCGCGCCCACCGACCTTCGCGGAACACGTCGAGCGTGTCGAGCCCGCCGGTCGCTGGGTCTCCCACCCGCGCGTCGTCTTCGCGAGTCACGATGTCGGCGACACCGTCTCCATTGAGATCTGCCGCGGACGGCGCTACGTGATACCGAGCGTTGATACCGGTATCGATCATCTGATGACCCACTCCGAGTCGCCGATCGAACGTCAGAATCTTCCAGTTTGGGTCGCTATCATCTGCAAAGAACCGGCCCTCATCGACTCGACTTCTCGGCAGCGGAACGAGAGAACTGTGACTCCCACGCCCGGAATACACGTCCAGGAACATCAAGTCAGCGACACCATCACCCGTGAAATCAGCGACAACGGATCCTAGCATCGGGTTGTGCGCGTTTCGACAGAAGGCTCCAACGTCCAACATTGGGCTCTCACCCGACCCATCCATCAGTCCCTGCAAGGACAACTCTCCGCCACAGTGGGCCGGAACTCCAAGACCAGCTCCCGTCGGATCCCAGTCGAAGTGTTCGGCCTGCCGAATGCACCGGTTCCCAATTACTGGCTCCAAATCGATTCGTGACTGGACCTCGCACGCAAGCATGTCTAGCTCGCCGTCCCCGGTGAAGTCTGCGATTCTCCAGAACGAGTTGTTGGCGTTCGGATTGAGCAAGTCGACCGTCGACATGTAGGTCATGCCGCCAGCTTGAGCGACATGAATCGGCCAAAACTGACTACCTGGCCCGTACGCGAACCACGAGAACGACTTCGTTATCCCCGTATTCATGAAGGAGAACGAGTCACCATCAGACAGCGCGACCACATACGTGAGCTCGAACGCGATATCGGAGACCCATCTGAGAGATCCGCGTGAGAAGAAGCCTAGATCATCCCTTCCGTCATGATTGTAGTCCAGCACATCGTATTGGCGTGCCTCTGCTGCAAAGTCGGCCGCGTTATCGTACACGACGCGACGCTCATGCGACTCACCCGACGCGTGGATCACGACGTTACCGTCCACGATGTATCCGACGTCGTCGGAACCGTCCCCATCGAAGTCGAGTGTGAACAGCGGGGCGTGTTCAAACCACGACTGAACACCACCTTCGGGCCCGAAGTAACCCGTATCTGCGAGGTGCTCGTAGTCCCAGTACCGCGTGATCGTCTCGTTCTCCGCGTCGAGGTCGCCCACTTCCCACTCGAACGTCGTCTTCGGACGACACACCTTCCCGTCCCGCTGCTCCGACGCTCCCGAGCCGGGCGTCGCCAGGACGCAGTCCTGGATCGCGACGAGTCGCGAGGCGCCAGTCGCGCCGGTGGTCTCGTAGTCGAGGTGGTACGTGCGAAACGCCTTGGTCTCGAGGCCCGCCGCCGTGTGAACGCGGACCAGACGTCGAGTCTGGCTCCAGGAGAGGCCGGCCGCGTGACCGGATCGGATGTCGGGGCGCTCCTCGTACTCGAAGGTGAGCTCCGCGGTCGCCTCGAGGCCGCTCTCGTGTGAGCCGTAGCGGATGCGCTTCAGCGTGACTTCCGGGACCAGACCGCGCGCTCCAGTCACCGCGGGATCGAGCGCAGGATCGGTCGGATAGAGGTGGTCGTACTCGACCTCGATCAGGTTTCCGAAGCGGTCGCGAACGAGCGAGACGAGCCACGACGCGACGCGCGGCTCGCTCGAAATGCGAGCCTGACTGTTGGTGCCCTTTCCGTAGAGCGCGATCGTGCCGTCGGGGCGACGCACTTCCCATCGGGCCGGGCCTTCGACGCCGAGCTCTTCGTAGGCGAAGGCACGCACGAACGACTCCTGCTCGGTGCGGTACTCGCGCACTCCGTCGACCATGCCGACGTGGAGCAGACGCGCTCCATCCAGGCAGAACGCGTCCTCCTCGTCGTACGCGACCGCTCGGTAGGCACCGTCGATCGCGATCGACTGCGGGCAGCGTGTGATCGCCGACAACCCGGACAGCGACCAACCGCGTCCGAGCGCGCCGACCGCGTCGGAGCTCGAGTACGAGAACGCGAGCTGCGGGACGTGATCCGCGCGGGCCGGCGGAACCTCGATGGGGATCGTGTAGTGGGCCTGCCCGTCGAAGTCGACCGAGAGGCTGCCGGGGAGCGCGCCGACCGAGTCCGTGGGCGCGAGGTCGGCCTTGAGCGCCTGCGCTTGGGAGGCGACGTCTTCTTCACCACCGAAGGCACAGCCGGTGATGGCGACGAGAGCAACGAGCACGAAGGAGCGGAGGAAGGGCGACATGGAATTCCTCGTTTCAGGAGCCACGGATGCGTGGCGGGCTCGCTGCGAGCACGCCCGAGATGGATGAAGGCAGACGGCAGGTGGGAGTCCGGACGGCGTCGGTGACGCGAGGTCATGACGGGTTGAGGCCAGGGAGGCCTCGCTTCCGGCCGGAACCGCGAAGCTGTGCGTCGCCAGGTGCTGTCGCAGGCGAGCGGGACCGGGTTGGCCGTGTTGGCCGCCACGTGGACTCGTATCGTTATGGATCGCGACTCTGGCGAACGGCTCTCGCACGATGTGCCCGCGTCCCGTTCGTCGGGAAAGAGCGCTGTTCGCGTGCCTTCAGCGACCACAATCGGGATTGTCCGCGTCCCGTTCGTTGGGAAAGAGCGCTGTTCGCGTGCCTTCAGCGACCACAATCGGGATTGTCTGCTCTCGCTGCGACTTTGCATCGCGAGGGGATGGGGCACCGAGGGGTGTGAGGCTCGGCGAGGCCGACGTCAGGGTTTTCCTGGGCACGATGCCCGGAACCTGTCGGATGCCTACGGCGGAGGCAATATACGAATTGTTGCGATAGTTTCTGGCAAACGCTGTGATTACATACGTTTACGTATCGCGGGCGGCTTCACGGGGTTGCTCGATTTTGCCTGGGCGTTTCTTGCCCAGTTGGGCCGTCATCACGGGCGCGAGCCCGCGACGCGTCCGCGTTGCGGCAGCGAATCAAGTCGATGATCTCTCGTGACTCCGTACGCTTCAGTCGACGGGCGCGCGTCGCTGCGTGTGCTTCGTTCGTTGGATCTCGAGGGTGTCTCACGGGCTTCTGAGGGCGCTTCGCGCCGCCGCCTTGGCCCCCGGTGCCGACGCGAACACGACGCGGTGGCCACGATTCGACTCCTCGGCGCTCACGAGTGTGCCCCGAGCTCCGAACGTCCTTCGGCATGCCGCTGCACTCGGCGCTCACGAGTGCGCTTCCACGTCTCGGGAGGTCCCGGGCATGAGATCGAGCTCCGAACGTCCTTCACGCTCCACTCGGCGTTACGAGTGCGCTCCCACCTCTCGGAAGTCCCGAGCGTGAGATCGGTTCGGTTCACCACGGTGCCGGACGGTCGGAGATCTCGCGGTCTCCGAGGGTTGGACCTCCACGCATCGAGAAGGCCTCATCCTCCGGAGGTCTGCAGTTGCGAAACGAGCTCGTCTCGTTCTCGGAAGGTCCGGAGCTTCGAGAAACGAGATCGTCTCGCTTTCGACAGGTCCGGACCTTCGAGAAACGAGATCGTCTCGCTTTCGGAGGTCTGGAGCTTCGAGAAACGAGCTCGTCTCGCTTTCGACAGGTCCGGAGCTTCGAGAAAACGAGATCGTCTCGCTTTCGACAGGTCCGGAGCTTCGAGAAACGTGATCGTCTCGTTCTCGGAGGGTCCGGAGCTTCGCGGCACGGCCGGGCGCCCGTCGGACGTCACCTCCTCGCGAGCGAGCCCGACGGGTGCATTGCGGCGGCCGACTCGCCGCACGCCCTCAGCGCAGCGCGCCGATGGTCGACGCGTAGTCCATCCGCCGATGGCGCCGCGGGACGGGCGGCGGGAGGCCGTGCAGGCTCGCGCGGAGGATCGCGCGGTCGACCGGGCTCATCGCGTCGAAGGCGATGCCGAGCGCGGAGCCGCAGTCTTCGCGGCGCTGGCCGTCGATCGCGCGCGCGACGTGGCCTTCGGCGTCGATCCACGAGGTGCCGCGGGGCATCCGCAGGCTCACGATCACCGGCTCGCCGATCACGCAGGGCGCGCCGGCGTCGAGCAGGAGGCCGTCCTCCGAGAGGTCGAGCGTGTAGCGACCGAG
>JALOQC010000363.1 GCA_025453555.1 Myxococcota bacterium
CCGCTCGCGATCTCGTCCACCGAGAGCACCAGCTCGCGGTTGGCGAGGGTCGCGGCGAAGAGGTTGAACGAATACGCGAAGAGGCCGCCGTTCTGCACGTCGTCGAGCACGTGGCCTTCGGTGGTCGCGGGCTTCGAGGCTTCGAGCTGCGCCTCCACGCGGGTCTCCCAGGAGTCTCCGTCCTCGCGCAGGCGATCCGAGAGCTCCCCGAGGAACGCGGCGGCTTCGCCGATCACGCGCTCCTCGATGAGCGTACGGATCTGATCGACGTAGGGACGGAAGAGGATCTCGAGCAGCCGACCGACGGTGAGGTCGACGCCGACCGAGTCGAAGAAGTTCGAGAGCTGCGTGTACCAGGCGGGCACGATCGCGTCTGCGAGCAGGTCGTAGTCGATCGCGAGCAGCGCCTCGACCCACGCGCGCATCGGCGCGATCGCGCCTTCGAGGGTGGAGACCGAGAGCTCGAAGCCCGGATCGTCCTCCGAGCTCAGCGGCGCGTTGAGGACGTTGATCAGGTTCTCGATCGTCTGCAGCAGCGCGGGCACGAAGAGGTCGAGCTGGCGACCGAGATCGTCCGAGAGCGCGTCGAACGCGGAGGGCAGCTCGGTGCCGCCCGCGCTCCGACGCGGCTGCAGCACGCGCACGAAGACGTGATAGCGCGCGAAGAGCTCCGGGCACGACGCGCTGCACGCGGTGGTGTCGTCTTCGGTGGAGAGCATGCCGTCCGGGCCCGCGCCCACCAGCAGCTCCGAGCCGCGGTCGCTCAAGGGGCTCTGCAGATCCGCGATCTCCGCTTCGGCGAACGCGCGCAGCTCGCCGCGGCTGTCCTGGAGGTTCGCGAGGAAGAGCGGCGCGAGGCCGACCTGCTCCCACGGCGCGAGCTCGGTCGCGCGGACGAGCTCCAGCAGGGTCGCGTCCGGCATGCGTGCGCGCGTCGCGTCGAGCCGATCGTTCGCGCCCCGCATCATGTGCTGCCAGAGGCGGCTGCGGGTGTCGTGGTAGTTGCGACGCACGAAGCCCTGCGGGAGGTCGAGCGCGAGCGCGCCCGCCGAGAAGTCGCTCGGCTCCGCGCGGTAGAACGCGCGCTGGATCATCGACTCGGTGACGATGTGTCCGACGACGTTCGAGAAGTCGGACTCGCGGCCCGCGGAGAGCGGGTTGAGCGTGAAGGTCTCGCCGGTGAAGTGGTTGACGAAGTGGTGCGCGATCGCGTCGGTGGTGCCGTGCAGGAAGCAGCCGAGCGCGAAGGCGCGCTCTTCTTCGACGACCGCGTCCTGGTAGAGCATCTCGCACATCACGAACGGGTTCTGCCCGAGCGCGTGCGTGGCGTCGGTCATGCCCGGGAACACGAAGCTGTCGGGACCGATCGCGCCCGCGCGGAACGCGAGCGGCTGGTTGATGATCGCCTGCGCGTCGACGTCCGCGACCCGAACGCGCGCGCCCGACCAACGCAGCGTGATCGTACCGTCCCCGCTCGCGATCAGCGCCTCGCGCACGTCGTTGGCGATCTTCATGTGCACGCGCGTGGAGAACGCGTGCGCGGATCGTGGCGTGGCCACGAGGGCGATCACGCCCAACAGAAGCAAGCTCTTCCTCATCCCGACCCCTCTGGAGGACACGTCTGGAAACGACGCGGATCCCCTCTCGCTCGAGCGCCACGCTAACCCGAACGGCGCTCACCTGCGAAGTACGGACGGGCGAGCAGGAACCTTCTCGACCGGTCGGCGGGGTCAGCCGCCGACTTCTCGGTCGGCCGGGTCAACGGCCGACGAAGCTCCTCACCCGCAAACGAACGCGAGTGCTTCGGTCGGCGGGAAGACCCAGTCGTCGGAGGCGACGTAGCCGCGGAGCCAAATTCCGTCCTCGTCGCGCCGCAGGTAGAAGCCGCGGGGCGCCGTCTCGTCGGGCATCGGTCGCAACGACGGCACCGTGACGCGGGCGCCGAGGGGTTGGTCCGGCCAGGCGAGACGAAGGTAGGCCGCCAGCTCCAAGGGGCCCGGCACGAGGCCCGAAGCTCGCCCGCGCTCGAGCAGTCCGTCGAGCGTGTCGCCCTCGAGCGCGCCGAGCTCGGCCGCGCTCCGCACGACGACTCGTACCTGCGTGTGTGCGGCGCTCGGCGCGACGTGGCCCTCGTCGAAGAGCCGCGCGGCATACGCGTTGAAACGCACACCAGCGTCCACGAGCGCGTGCCGAAGTGACTCGGAGTCGAGACGACCGAGCTCGAGATCGACGTTCACGCGGCTCACGCGACCTTGAGCTGCGCCTTCATCTGCTTGGCCGCGAGCGCGTAGCCGCCGTTCGCGCCGTCCACGAAGTGCACGTGGTTGGCCTGCAGATCCGTGATGATGCACGTCATCAGCGCCGCGTCCGCCGCGTGTACGCCGTACACGAGCCGCCCCGCTTCGTGCTCCGCGGCCAGGTACGCCTCGATCGCGCGGCGCTGGGTCGCGCTCACGTCGAGCACCATGCGCAGCGTGTCGTCGAACTTGCGGTAGTCCGTGTTGGCCGCGACCGACTCGCGGTACGTCGCGCCGGGGAAGCCCAGCGCGTTCCAACCCTTCGCGAGCAAGACACGCCCGATGCTCGTCAAGGTGCTCACCTGCAGCCGTCGCCACGCGAAGCCGAGACCACGCGCGCGACCGCTCAGGAGCTTCGCCTCCGCCTCGAAGAGCTTGGTCTGCGTCGCGAGGCGCAGGCCCTCGACCGCCACCGGTCGACCGCCACCTTCGACGATGCCCTCGAGGCGCCGCACCACCTCGCCGTAGATCGCCGCCGCCGATGCGCGATCGCTCGCGCGCGCCTGCACGAGCAGGCTGATCACCTCGCCGTGGCGCGCCGGGATCGGCTGCCAACGGCACTGAAAACCCGTGAAATCCGCGGAGGCCGCGCCCGCTCCGACCTCGTGGGCCGGACCGAGCTCGGGATCCTTCACGCGCCGCTCCGCTTCGGAGAGCCCGCTGCCACCGAACATCGCGAACACCGCGTCGGAGCTCGCGCGGTAGCGCGCGACGAGCACGTCGTGCCCCGACTCGCGCAGCGTCGACACCGGCACGAGCCCCGCGCGCAGCCCGAGGTCGAACGCGCTCTCTGCCGTCTTCTGCAAGCCACGCAGCGCGGGTTTGATCGCGTCGAGGCGCGAGCCCGGCACGAGCAAGGTCGCGCCGTCCCCACCGAACACGAAGGGGATCTCGACGTCCGGGATCGCGTTGCGCACCGCGACGATCGAAGCGACGCCGAGCGCGTTCACGTCCTTGTAGCGCCCGGCCTCGATCGCCTTGGTGGAGCCGCGAACGTCGGTGATCACCACCACCCAGCTCGACGGCGCCGGCGTGTACGCGGCGAGGCTCGCGACGTCCTCGAAGCGCGTGAGCTCGCCGAGCTCCGCGTAGAAGCGTTCGTCACTGGTCGTCACCAGGCCCCCCCATCGACGCGGCAGACTACACCACCCGATCGTGGGCGACGTGACGGACGCGCGAGAGCCCGCACGTCCATCCAGGTCCAATCCCGCGTCGACGAGCCGTGAACGCTCCTCAGCGAACGAACCGTTTGCGTCGACTCGTGCCCTTCTCACCGGCACGGTTCGACTCCGCACTGGCTTCGCTCAGCGATCGATCGCGTACACGAAGGTCGCGCGCGGCGCGCGACGATGGCGCTCCACCACCGCCGCCATCGGCACCACGTCGCCGTCCACGTACCGCGCCGCGAGCGCTTCGGCCGCCGCCGCGTCACCCGTCGCCTTGATGCGCAGCACCTCGGTCATGAGCGCGCGCACCACCCGCGGGAACGCGTCGAAGTCCAAGGCGAAGCAGCCGCGATCGGTGCCGTTCGCGGCCAGGGCCTCGGGATCCCAACGGAACGCGCCGTGCTCCATCAAGTAGCCGACTTGGATGGCGGCGAGCTGGCTGTACGCCTTGCGGTTGCCTTCGGGCGTGTACATCGGGCGGCTCACGTGGCCGAGCGCCCAGACCATCGAGTCGAGCGCGGTCTGTCGGATCTTCGTCGCGTCCCAGAGCTGGCGTTCGATCAAGAGCTCCAAGAAGAAGAGCGCGCTGGTCTGGGCCTTGAGCTCTTCGAGCATCGACGCCATTCCACCCCCGAAGATCGCGGTGTCGTCGCGCCCGTTCACACGGTATTCCTGCGCGGGCCCGAGGTTGTGCGCCGCCTCGTGGAGGATCGTGGAGACCAAGCCGGGCTCGAGATCGTCCGTGAAGGCCGCGAAGGTCTCGGGCGAGAGCAGGCTGGCCGCGACCTCGCGACGCCGCGCGAGACTGTCGACGTCCGTGTAGAGGTTCGTCATCGCGACGGTGCGGCCGCGGCTCTCCTCCGCCACCGGCCCCCAGTTCGGCAAGCTCTGACCGAGGGTGCCTCCGAACGCGTCGCGATCGTCCCCGAAGTTCGCCACGATCGCGATGAAGTCCGGCAGATGGAAGCCCACGTCGCGCGCCTGATAGACGCCCGGCACGAGGGCGGCGAGCGAGGTCTCGAGCTCCTGCCGCACCGGCGCGAGGCGGTCCTGCCAGACGAGCGATTCGCGATCGATGAGCGCGAGCGTGAGATGGAAACCCGCTTTGAGCGAGCACGGATCCCAATAGACCTCGTCGGGACCGACGCGTACATACCACGCGCTGTTGCGGACGTTCATCGCCGCCCACGCCTCGTCCGCCGGCACCCAGTCGTTGGTCTCGAACGCGGTCGCCGCCGCGGAGAGGTACGCGACGAGCGCGGCTTCGTTCGGGTCCGACGCGATTGCGAGCGCGGCCGCGCGGAGCTCGCGCGCGATGGCGCCCATCTGCGGCGCGTACGCGGTCGTGTAGGGCACCGCCGCGAGCGTTCCGTCGTGGTCCACGAGCACCGTGAAGGGATCCACGAGCTCGCCGCCCGCGGCTTCGAGGCGCGTGCAGAAGCCCTCCGTCGCCTGCAGCGCCTCGGGGTAGACGCTTACCGGCTGCTCGCTCACGCCCGGCGCGGCCGTGCACTCCGGGTCCGACTCGAACGCGGCGGAGAGGCAGCGCACGCCCCAGTTGCGGCGAAAGACCGCGCGCGACGCGGTGTCGCCCGCGACGCGCGACGCGAGCGCGTCCATGCCGACCTGCGTCGCGTAGAGCGCGTCGATGAGCGCGCCGACCTCGAGCATGCGCTCGGCGAAGGTGCGGTGCGCGGCCGGCAGCGTCGTCAGATCGGTGCGGAGCAAGGTCGGCGCCGCGCCGTCGAGCTCGTCGTGCAGACGACGAAGCCGCGGATCCTCGGGCGCGACATCGCGCGCGGCGCTGCGGATCGACTCGAGCGCTTCACCGTACTCCGCGGTGAACGCGCCATCCCGCACCCACGTCACGCGGCGCCCGTAGAAGTCGAGCGCCACGATCTCGTCCGGATCGATCTCGCCGTCCGCGTCTCGATCGACCTCCCACAAGATCGGCAGATCGAGCCGCAGCGCGAGCTGGTTGAAGCGGAGCCGATCGAGCGTGGGCGCGGCTTCGGGCGGAGTCGTCGAAGAGCGCGCGCCGCCACAAGCGAGCAGCAGCACCACGGAGAGAGCACGTGCGCGAATCATCGCGTGTGCATAGCACCGGACGCGCGGGTCATCGCGCGTGCATCGCGAACTCGTGAGCGTGGTCGTCGACGTGGTCGACCACGTCCACGTCCACGGTGACGCGCGCTCAGTGGCTCCCGCCGAACTTCTGCGTCCAGTAGTGCCCGTAGGGCGAGCCCTCCACGAACGCGTAGCCGAGCCCGATCACGCGGTAGTCGGCGTTCATGATGTTCCGGCAATGACCGGGGCTCTCCATCCAGCCGAGCACGACCTCTTCCGGGCTCGTCTGTCCGGCCGCGATGTTCTCGCCCCACGGCGACGCGCCCGCGAAGCCGACCGCCGCGATGCGATCGAAGGGGCTCTGCCCGTCCGGGTTGTCGTGATCGAAGAACCCACGCTCGCCCATGTCGCTCGAGTGCAGGCGCGCGGCGATGAGCAGCACCTCGTCCATCTCGAGCGGCGGCGCGGGCGGGAACGCTTCGCCGTCGCAGCTCGCACCCATCGCGCGGTAGCGGTTGGTCTCCGCGAGCGCGCGCTCCTCGAAGGTCGCCCACGCGTCCGGCCACGTCGCGGTCGGTCCACACGCGAGCGCGCAGTCCGCGTCGTCGCAGTCGATCTCGCAGTCGATCTGACCGTCCTGGTCGTCGTCGACGCCGTCGTCGCAGACCTGCTCGCGCGTGCTCACCGTGAGCCGCACGTCGCCGCCCTCGTCGGCCCCGAAGCCGTCGACGTAGACGATCACGGTCTGACAAGCCGCGAGCGTGAGCGTCAGGCGCGAGGTCACCGTCCCGCCGCGGACGTCGTCGTTGCAGCCGAGCTCCGCGCCGCCGCATCCGTCGCGCACGTAGAGCACGGTGTCGAAGCTCGATCCTTCGGTGTCGAAGACCCACTCGCCCGCGAAGGGTGCGGTCCACTCGAACGCGAGCTCGCGCCCTTGCCCCGCGCAGCTCCCCGCGGTCTCGCTCGGCGCACCCGCGCTCGTGCCGCTCGAGACCCCCGCGCCCGCCGTCGCGCGCTCGGTGGCGCACGTCGTGGCGGCCGCCGCACACCGCTCGCCACCCGGCGAATCGTCGCCTCCACACGCGAGCGCGAGACCGAGCACCGAGGCGAGCAAGAAACGGCGTTGCATCGAGCGAACGATAGCAGGAACCCACGCTGTCACCGAAGGCTGACGCTTTCGGAATCCAACACGGTGACGCTGGATCGTCGGGTCTCGCCACGAAGGCGCGCCACGCGCCGAATCGATCGTCCGAATCGATCGTCCGTGCGCAACGGACGCGTCTCGACGTCGTGTGGAGCCGCCGACGACGAACGTCGTGGTCGCGATCAGAAGAGCGTCAGCACGCCCCATGCGGCCGCCGCCGTGAGCACCGGGACGGAGAAGTTGTCGTCGACGCGGCGGCTCAAGAGCTCCGCCAGCGCCCCCGCGACGCCCGACACCGCGGCGACCACGATCGCGGTGAGCGGCGCGACGCCGAAGCCGAAGAGCACGGCGGCCGCAACGAGCGCGCCGACGAACGCGAAGGTGAGCGTGCCCTCGAGCGTGCGGCCGTGGATCAGCTTGTGACGCCCGAAGCGACGCCCGACGATCGACGCCGCCGGATCCGCGAGACCGAGCACACCGACCCCGATCGCGGCCACCATCGGTCGCTGCATCCACGCGAGCACGAAGAGCGCGCCCACGTACCAGCTCGCGCTGTTCACGCGGTAGTGCTCGTACGGATGCGCGACGGGTCCGAAGAGCTTCATGAGCACTTCGTTCCAGCGTTCGGAGACTCGGCGCGAGGTCTCGAGGAAGAACGCGAGCCCGAAGAACGCGCTCGCGAGCGGGATGAGCCACTGGCTCGGCAAGAAGACGAGCAGCGCGAGCACCCCGAGGGCGTTGCCGACGTGGAAGACGTTCCGGACGTAGTTGGTCGGGCGCAGGCTAGGCGCGTGGACCGCGTGCTCGCGCAGCGCGACGAGGAGCGCTTCGTAGCGAGGCTGCAGCTCGTCGCGCAGCCGCATCCAACGCTCACGCGCCTCGGAGCGTTCGGGCAGATGCGCGCGCAGCGAGTCGGCGATCTCCGCGAAGCGCTCGCGCGCGGTGTCGCCCAGCTCGTTCGACGCGGCGGCGTGCTGCAAGCGCTCGCGCAACGCGTGGAGGCGGCTCGCGAGCTCCGCGCGCTTCGCTTCTCGAAACCGAGCCGCGTCGAGCGCGAGCAGCGCGGCATGGAGCTCGTGGACCAAGGGCTGCGCGACGGAAACTGCTCCGGACATCGGGGCCGATCGTACGAGCTTTCGGGCCGCCGCGCTAAGGGGTCGCGACGCTCCGCTTCGAGGGTCCGAGGCGCCGGGACGCTGCTAAGGTTCGCGCCGATGGCTCTCGATCTCGACGCCCTCCTCGGTCGCCTCGATGCCCTCGAACCCGTCGCGGTCGAAGGTCGCGTGCGCTCGCTCGTGGGGCTCGGCATCCGCGCGTCCGCGCCGGGCGCGAAGCTCGGGGAGGTCGTCACGATCCACCGCCGCGAGCGCGCGCCGCTGCTCGCCGAGGTCGTCGGATTCGTGGAAGACGACGTCACGCTGATGCCGCTCGGCGCCGCGGACGGAGTCGGCCCCGACGATCCCGTGCGACCCACGGGCGCGCCGCTCTCCGTGACGGTGTCGGACGCGGTGCTCGGTCGGGTGCTCGACGGGCTCGGCGCGCCCATCGACGGGGGCCCCGCGATCGAAGGCGCACGCGTGCCCGTGATGCGCGCGCCGCCGAACCCGATGACGCGCCCGCGGATCGAGCGCCCGCTCGCGCTCGGCGTGCGCGCGCTCGACGGCTTGCTCACGGTCGGCGAAGGCCAACGCGTCGGTCTCTTCGCGGGCAGCGGCGTCGGCAAGAGCACGCTGATGGGGCAGATCGCGCGCCAAGCGGAGGCGGACGTCTTCGTGGTGTGTCTGATCGGCGAGCGCGGCCGCGAGGTGCGAGAGTTCCTCGAAGACAGCCTCGGCGACGAAGGCCGCGCGCGCGGCGTGGTGGTGTGCGCGACGAGCGACGCGCCCGCGCTCGTGCGGTTGAAGAGCGCGCACGTCGCGACGACGATCGCGGAGCACTTCCGCGACGAAGGCCAGCGCGTGCTGCTCCTGATGGACAGCATCACGCGCTTCGCACGCGCGGGTCGCGAGGTCGGGCTCGCCGCCGGAGAGCCACCCGCGCGTCGCGGTTATCCGCCGAGCGTGTTCGCGGCCCTGCCCGGATTGCTCGAGCGCAGCGGCACGAACGAGCGCGGCAGCATCACCGCGTTCTACACCGTGCTCGTCGAAGGCGGCGACATGGAGGAGCCGATCGCGGACGAGGTGCGCGGCATCCTCGACGGGCACGTGATCCTCGATCGCGAGCTCGGCGCGCGCGGACGCTGGCCCGCGATCGACGTGCTGCGCTCGCTCTCGCGCGTGATGGACGCGGTCACGAGCGAAGAGCACCGCGAGCTCGCGCGCAAGCTCCGCGAGCTGCTCGCGACCTACGAGAGCAAACGCGATCTGATCGCGCTCGGCGCCTACGCGAAAGGCAGCGACCCACGCATCGACGCCGCGATCGCGCGCATCGATCGCATCGAGAGCTTCCTCCGCCAGCGCCGCGACGAGGAGGTCGCGATGCCCGACGTGCTCACCGGGCTCGCGGCCGCGGTGCGCTGAAGCGGCGGATTCGAGCTCACCGGCGCCAGATCGCGATCCACTCTTTGCCTTCGCGCGCCGGGTGGCTGCGTGTCGGTCGCTCGAGCTTCACCGCGCGAAAGCCCCGCGGCTGCAGCAGCGCGCGCACGTCCTCCGGGTGCAACGGCCACGGTGGACCCACGTAGTCGGGGCCCGGATGCGTCGCGGGGAAGATCAACGTCGCGAGCGTTCCGTCCGGCGCGAGCAGCGCGTCGACGCGCTCGGCCCAGCGCTCTCGCCACGCCGGCGGGATCGCGCAGAGGAACGTGTAGTCCCAGATCACGTCGAAGCGCTCCGCCGGCGCGAACGTGAAGAAGTCGTCGATCACGAGCCGCGCGCGCGTCGCGTCGATCGCTCGCTTCGCGCGATTCGCCGCGAACACCGGGACCACCGAAGGCGCGACGTCGAGCCCCACCGCGCGGATCCCGGCCTGTTCGAACGCGAGCACGTCCCAGCCTCCACCACAGCCCGGCACGAGCGCGCTCTTCGCGTGTCCGAGCTCTCCCGACGCGAGCAACTCCGCCAGCGGCGGCGCGGTGTCTCCCGCGTCCCAAGGTGTCCGCCCTTCGCGCCACGCGTCGTCCCAGCTCATGCCGACGCGCTACCGCGAGAGCGTGGATGCGTCGAGCACCCGAGCTCGCAAGGCGTTTCGGCCGCGATTTCCACACGCATCGGGTCGCCGTCAGGAACGAGCCGATGGGCGGAAGCGCGTCTGCGTCCTACGCTCGCTCCATGTCGTCACCTCGCCTCTGGGTCCTCGCCCGGGCTCTCTGCTTCACCGTGCTCGGCTGCACCACGGATCCCGGCCCGAACGCCTGCCGCGACCCCGGCGGGGAAGGCGCGACCGCCGCGTGCGTGAGCCCGACGCGGGAGCCCGAGTACTACGTCGCGCAGGCGCAGGCCTACTTCGACACCCTCGACGTCTCCGCCCCCGAAGACAACATCCCCGACTACCACGAGCAGGTCGCGCGCTGGGAGTGGCCCCCGTGGCTCATCCTCACCGGGCTCGGTCGACAGGACATGATCGACACCAGCCTCAGCCTGCGCCGCTTCGATCCGTCGACGGTGCCCGAGCGCGACTGTCGCTTCTTTCCGGAACAGCCCTTCGCGCGCTGCTACGTGGAGTTCGAGTACGACGAAGGCCGCTGCCCCATCTACGAGGAGTTCTCGTTCGGCCCCGACGGCCGCATGACCTTCATCGAAGCCTGGTCGGATCTTCCGGGCTTGCTCCCGCAAGGCGACGACGATCGGTGGGCCGAAAGCCCCGACTACCCTCGCCTGGCCAACCGCATCCCCGGGCTCGGAAACCCGACCGGAACCTTCGACCTCGAGAGCGAGGCCATGCAGCGCGCGGCCTCACGCGACCCCGAGGTCGCGGACTTCGCGGAGCGCGCGGTGGACTGGGAGCGCGCGTGGGCGCGTGAGCTCCGCGACGCCGAGCCCGGCTTCTTCGCGCGCGGTTGCGGCTGGGACGCGCCCTGACGCGGGCGACCGCGCGCCGAGGTCGATCCTCGCGCGACGATCACGCGAGCGCGCCGCGCACGTGCGAGAAGCACGCGCCTTCGTCAGCTCGGGCGGATCGCTCAGCGATCGCGAAGCCGCGCCACGATCGCGCCACGTCCGCCGAAGCGCGTCGGCGCCGTCGCGAACGCTTCGACGTAGGGCGCGGCGCCGCCCTTCGTCAGGGCCTCCACGCACGCCTCTTCGAGCACGCCGATGCCGCCTTCGCTGTGCGCGCCTTTGCCGTGGATGATCAGCACCGTGAGGCGCGACTTCATGCGCGCGTCCTTGACGAAACGACCGACCACCCTCGTCGCTTCGTCGCGCCCGAGCCCGTGAAGATCGACACGGGCCTCCGGGGTGAGCTCACCGCGCAAGAGGAGCAGCAGCGTGCGCTCCGCCGCGCCTTTGCGCTTCGCTTCCACGCCGTGCTCGTCGCGTCGGATCTGGAAGGACACTCCCTCGACCACGAGCCGCTCGAGACGCGCGCGCGCGGCTTCTTCCGCCGCGTCGCGGTGCGCCCGCTCCGCCACCGCACGCGGGCCTCGCACACCGGAGGCTTTGGGCTTCTTCGCTTTTTCGCCGGGAGCCGGCGCGCCGAGCGGTCGGACGTCACCGAACGCATCGTGGAAGGCCACGCGGTCGTCGTAGGGATACGACGCGAGCGGCCCGCTCTTCGCGGGATCGAGCGTGAGCAGGTCGGCGGCTGACCCCGCCGACTCGGTAGAAAAGTCGCGCGTGAGCTCAGGCGTCGCGCTCGTGGCGGCGCCCGCGCTCGGTACCGCACCGCGCTCGGGAGCACCGTGTTCGGAAGCAGTGCGCGCGGAAGCAGTGCGCTCGGAAACGGCGCGCGCGGTCGAAGCATGCGAGGAAGCGCGAGCCTCCGGCGCGCTCGGCTTCCCCGCGCTCTTCGAGTCGGCAGCCTTCGCGCTCGTGGTGATCGCGCTCGCCTTCGCGGCCTCCACGCTCTTCGCCTTCGCCGCCTCCGCGACCTTCGTCGACGCCCTCACCTTCGCAGCCACGAGCGCGCGCGTCGCTTCGAGCTTCTTCTGCTTCACCGTCTCCGCGAGCGCGGCGAACGGCGAGCCCTTCGAAGGCTTCTTCGCGCCTTTCGATCGCGCGTCGTTCGCCTTCGCGTCCGACGTCGCCTTCGTCGCGCCGCCCGCGTTCTTCGAGCCCGCCCTCGCGCCGCCGTCCTTCTTGGCCATCGCGCAACCCTGCCGTCCGCCCTCGGACCCAGCAAGCCCGCACGTGTCCGACGAGCGACCGCGGGCCATGCCGCAAGCGACCTTGACTTGTCGACCCCCGGGGTCTAACTAGCGCGTCCCACGCGGAAGTGGCGGAACTGGCAGACGCGCAGGATTCAGGTTCCTGTGCCGGCAACGGCGTGGAGGTTCGAGTCCTCTCTTCCGCACCGAATCCCGAGACCCCGGTCTCGGGATTCTGCTTTTGGGGGCACGCGACGTGACGATCCCTCGTGATCGCGGGTCGTCGTCGAGGTGCTACCGCCTGCGTGTGCGTCCTACCTCGCCCGCCACGAACGTGATCGAGTCGGCGGTGTCAGCCGCCGACGACGCGATCGATCGTTCGCGTTTCGCGCGCATCCCACTACGCTCCGCGCCGTGCTCGACCGGACCACGTGGATCGGCGCCGCCTCCGTGCTCGGCGCGTACCTCCTCGGGTCGGTGCTCTTCGGCGTGATCGCAGCCCGACGCGCGGGAGTGGACCTGCGGTCGATCGGGAGCGGCAACGTCGGCGCGACGAACGTGGAGCGCGCGCTCGGCAAACGCGCGGGGCGCGTGGTGATGTTGCTCGACGCGCTCAAGGGCTTCGGGCCCACGCTCGGCGCGCACCTCTACTTCGGCGCCGAGAGCCCGTGGCTCGTCGGGGTCGGCGTCGCGGGCGCGCTCGGGCACTCGTTCCCCGTCTACCACCGCTTTCGAGGAGGCAAGGCCGCCGCGACCAGCGTGGGCACGTTGCTCGGTGCGTTCTGGCCGGCGGGGATCGGCGCGGGCGTGAGCTTCTTCGTGCTCAAGAAGGTCACGCGGCGGGCGAGCGTCGGCTCGCTCGTGGGCGCGTCGATCGGCCTCGCGATCGCGGCGACGATCGGCAACGAGCGCGCGGCGCAGCTCGCGGCCGCGCTCTTCGTGCTCGTGGTGGTGCGCCATCACGAGAACCTCGTGCGGCTCGCGCGGGGAGAGGAGCCGCCCGGATGATTAGAGCGCATCTCATAACCTCCCGCGGCCGCTTCGCGGCATCCGCACGCCGCTCGCCGCCATCCACTCACGCTCGAAAATGCACCACATTTCC
>JALOQC010000364.1 GCA_025453555.1 Myxococcota bacterium
CGACGCGCTCATCAGCATCGGCGGCGACGGCACGCTGACCACCGCGAGCTTCCTCTACGAGTGGCAGAAGCGGCTGCCCGAAGAGGCGCGGCGCGTGCGCGTGGTGCACGTGCCCAAGACGATCGACAACGACTACTACGGCATCGACTTCACGTTCGGTTTCTTCACCGCGGCCGACGTGATGACCAAGGGCCTGCAGAACTTCCGCGCGGACGCCATCGCGACGAGCTCGTACTTCATCGTGGAGACGATGGGTCGCAAGAGCGGCTGGCTCTCGTACGCGGTGGGCATCGCGGGCGAAGCGAACCTCGTGGTCGCGCCGGAGGACATCGGGGTCGACCTGATGGAGGAGACCGACGAGGGTCGCTTCCTGAGCCTCGAGGCGCTTTCCGAGCAAATCGTCGATCTGATCATCTACCGCGAGAAGCGCGGCAAACACTACGGGACGATCGTGCTCGCGGAGGGGCTCGTGGAGCTCCTGCCGCCGGAGGTGCTCGCGGAGGCGCCGCGCGATCAGCACGGCAACGTTGCGCACGGAAAGCTCAGCTTCGGGCAGATGGTCGCGCACACCTGCGCGGCGATCTACGAGCGCCGCACCAAGCAGCGGAAGAAACTCACGGGCGTCGCGCTCGGCTACGAGGCGCGCTCCGCACCGCCCAACGCGTTCGACGTGATGCTCGGGAGCCAGCTCGGCATCGGCGCGTACCGCGCGCTCGTCGAAGAGAACCTCGACGGGCACATGGTCAGCGTGAAGGGGCAGCTCGATCTGCACTACGTGCCCTTCCACGAGCTGATGGATCCCAAGACGATGTTGGCCACCGTCCGCTACATCAAGCCGGGCAGCGACTTCCACCGCCTCGCGCGCTTCATGGAGACCCGCACCGATCGCGTGACCGAGTGGTCGCCCGGTCGTCGCCGCGAGTGAAGTCTTCGTGAGTCGTTTCGGGGCGCTCGCGGTACCTTGTCTCGACGGAGGCTCGGAATGCGGAAGCTGCTCGGGATCGCGGTGTTGGGGATCGTGTCGGGCTGGTCGCTCGCGTGCGGCGGTGGAGGCGGCGGCGATCCCGACACCGACGGTGGAACCGAGACGCGACGTGACGGTGGCGGCCCCCCGACCCCGCGCGACGCGGGCCCGGGTGTCGACGCGAGCAACCCGCTGACGAACCCCGAGGACGGCCCGCCCGCTGGCAACCCCGACGGTGACTGCACGATCCCTGTGGAGGCCGGCCCCGAGGACACGTCGAGCCCCGATCGAGTGGTCGGCACCGGCACTCCCGAGAGCTGCACCGCCGACGCGTTCATCGACGCCGTCGCGCAGGGCGGCGTCATCACCTTCGACTGCGGCCCCGATCCGATGACGATCACCCTCGATCGTCCGGCCAAGGTCTTCAACGACACCGGCCCCGAGATCGTGATCGACGGGGGCGGGCTCGTGACCCTGAGCGGCGGCGGCACCACCCGCATCCTCTACATGAACACCTGTGACATGGCGCAGACCTGGACGACGCCGCGCTGCGACAACCAGGATCATCCGCGATTGACGGTCCAGAACCTGACGTTCATCGACGGCAACGCGGCGAGCGAAGAAGAGCATTACGCGGGCGGCGCGATCTGGGTTCGAGGTGGCCGATTCAAGATCGTCAATTCACGTTTCTTCAACAACCGCATCGCGGACGTCGGACCGGATACGGCCGGCGCGGCGGTCCGTGCGCTCAGCCAGTACGAGAACCTACCCGTCTACGTGGTGAACAGCACCTTCGGCGGCGCCGAGGGCTTCGGAAACGTCGGCGCGAACGGCGGTGGCATCGGCAGCATCGGCGTCTCGTGGACGATCTTGAACAGCGTCTTCACGCACAACGAGGCCATCGGGCGCGGCGGAAACCCCGCGATGCCGGGCACCCCGGGCGGTGGCAGCGGCGGTGCGATCTACAACGACGGTGGTCGCATGACGCTCACGATCTGCGGCTCGCGGATCCAACACAACGAGGTCGTTCAGCACGGCAGCGCGATCTTCTTCGTGTCGAACGATCACACGGGCGACGTCCGGATCGAACGTTCGATCATCACCGACAACACCGGCGGATCTTGGTACACGCAGTACCCACAGATCTCGGCCCACGACGACACGCCGATCGTGGTGGTGGACTCGACGGTGGAGTGACGGCTCCGATCGCGGAGCCGAGCGTAACGAAGAGTCACTCCGCGACCGGGGCGCCGAAGAAGCGGCCTCGGACGGTCCACGCGGCGAAGATCCCGGCGCCGAGCACGTTCCCGGTGGCGAGGAGGTGCCAGAGGGTGACGCGCTCCACCTCGAAGGCGAGCGCCGCGACCCACGCGACCGGGATGACGATCGCCAAGACCGCGACGTCGAGCAGGAAGCTCTGCATCGTCGCGCCCGCGCCCGCGAGCACTTGGGAGAGCACCACGCCGGCCCCGAGCGCGGCGTAGCTCCAGCCGAGCGCGCGCGCGTGCTCGACCCCGATCGCGACGACCGCCGGGGTCGGGTCGAAGATCGCCACGACGTCGGCCGCGAAGACGACGTAGAGCACGGCCAGCGCGGTGGACGTCGCGAAGCCGTACGTGGTCGCGACGAAGCCGGCCCGACGAGCGCGCGGCAGATCCTGCTTGCCGAGCGCGACGCCGACGAAGCTCGAGGCCGCTGCGCCCCAACCCATGCCGACGAAGAGCACCATCGACTCGAGGCGCAGCACGATGCCGAAGGCGGTGAGCGCGTGCGGATCGTCGGGGGTGGTCCATCGCTCGCTCACGAGCGCGACGAGCACGAGCACGCCCAGCGCGCGAAGCACGAACTGCGCGCTCGCGGGCCAGCCGAGGCGTGCGATGCCGAGCGCCTCGCGACCGAGCGCGCGAAGACCCGTCGGAGGTCCGATGCGCGCGAGCACGAGCGCGAGGCCGAACGCGGCGGGCAAGGTGCGCGCGAGCAACGTCGCCCACGCGGCCCCTTCGACGCCGAGCCGCGGCACGCCGAGCGCTTCGGCGATCGGTACGCCCCACGCGAAGAGCTCGGGCGTGGGTCCCGGGCCGTAGATCGCGACCGCGTTGAACACGACGTTGAGCAGGTTGCCGCTCACGAGCAGCGATGCGGCGATCACGGGTCGCCCGAGCGCGCGCAGGATCGCGGTGACCTGCAAGAGCAAGAAGATCGCCAGGCTGCCCCCGAGATGAATCTGCAGGTACGGCACCGCGACATCGGCTGCGACGCCTTTGGTGCGCATCACGTCGAGCACGATCGTGTCGCTGCCGAAGACGCCGAGCGCACCGAACGCGAGCCCGAGGAGCGCGACCAGCGCGAGCGAGCTCCACGCGACCCGACGCAGGGCCGCTTCGTCGTCGCGTCCGAGCGCGAACGAGAGGAGCGCGACCGCGCCGGTGGAGAGGCCATGCGCGACGATGGGCGCGACGGCGGCGACGTTGTCGCAGACTCCGAGCGCGGCGAGCGCGACGCTGGCTTCACCGAGCGAGCCGGTTCCGAGAGAGGTTCCGTGCGAGCCCCCGAGCGAGCCCCCGAGCTGCCCGATCATCCAGAGGTCGACGAAGTTGAACGCCGTGTAGAGCGCCATGCCGATCGCCATCGGCGCTCCGAAGGCGAGCACGCCGAGCCCGAGCGATCCTTCACTCAGCAGGCGGCGCCCTCGGTCGACCACGGCGGACAAGCGCGCGGAAGGGTGGCACGAGGCGTCGCACCGGACGAACGCGGAGGTCAGCCGGCCTCGGAGTCGAGGCCGTTCCCCGGATCGCCGCCGCCGACTCGCCGCAGGTGCACCGAGAACGTCGTGCCTTCCTCGGCGGTGCTGCGCGCGCGCACTTCGGCGCCCATCTGCATGCAGAGATGTTTGACGATCGAGAGGCCGAGGCCCGTGCCGCCGACGTCGCGGCTTCGACCTTCGTCGATGCGGTAGAAGCGCTCGAAGACGCGCTCGAGATGCTGCGGCGCGATCGGCGGACCCGGATTGTTCACCTCGAGCACCACCGCGCTCTCGGTCGCGCGCGTGCGCACGCGGACGCTCGTCCCCTCCGGCGTGTACTTGATGGCGTTGTCGACGAGGTTGATCAGCACCTGATCGAGCGCACGCCCGTTCGCCTCCACGAGGAGCGCTTCGTCGGGCGGCTCGAAGATGAGCTGCACGTGGCGCTGCTCCGCCTTCGACTGGAGCCCTCGCACCACCTCGATCGTCGCTGCCGCCACGTCGACCGGCTCGAGCTCCAGCGTTTGGTCGGGCGACTCCGCACGCGAGAGCGCGGTCAGATCGCCGACCAGCGCCTGCAAGCGCAGCGTGTGGCGCAGGATCACGTCGAGGAAACGTCGCGCGGCGCTCGGATCGTCGATCGCGCCGTCGCGGAGCGTCTCCGCGAAGCCACGGATCGCGGTCAGCGGCGTGCGCAGCTCGTGGCTCGCGTTCGCCACGAAGTCGCGTCGCAGGCGGTCGGTCTCGCGCAGCCGGCTCACGTCGTGGAGCACCGCGACCACGCCGGCGCCCTCTTGAAGCGGCGCGACGTGCCCGCTGAACGCCCGCACCTCGTCGAGCTTGATCTCGAACTCGACGTGGCGCGCGTCGCCCTTGCGCGCGGCGCGCACGGCTTCGTGGAGCTCGGGGCTGCGGATCGCCTCCATCGCGGTGCGACCGCGCACGTCGCGCTCGACGAGCTGATCGAGCGCCTCGTTGGTCGCGACGATGCGGCCGAGGCTGTCGGTCACGAAGACGGCCTCGACCATCGAGTTGAGGATCGTGCGCAGACGATCTTGCTCGGAGCGCAGCGTGTCGAGGCGGTCGACGAGCTGATCGGCCATCCGATCGAGCGCGCGTCCGATCGCGCCGAGCTCGTCGTCGCGATCGCTGTGCGTTCGGGCCGAGAGATCGCCCGCGGCGAGCGCGTCGGCGGTGCGGGTGAGCTCGCGCGCGGGCTCGACGAGCATGCGACCGAGCACGAGCGTGAGCAGGATCGCGATGAGGACCGCCATCACGCCGCCGAGCACGAGCAGCTCGCGGACCGTCGCGTGTACGCGATCGGAGAGCGCGGTGGAGCGCACGACTTGGATCACGAGATCGTCGTGGCGCGCGAACGCGACGTGCTTCCCGCTCACGCGCCGCGGGGTCGCGCGGCCTTCCTGGAACGCGTCGTAGGCCTCGCGGTGCACGACGCCGTGCGTGAGCGGCTCGGCGTCGAGCTCTTCGCCATCGAGACCGGTGTCGCCGATCACTCGCCCGCCGCGGAGGATCGTGACCCGCGTGCCCGTCTCCGCGCCCACGAGATCCGCGACGCGATCGGGGGGCATTCCGTCACGAAGCCGCGTCTCCACCGCGGCGATCGAGCTCTGCACGGTCTCCTGCGCGAGCTGCGTGACGCGGTGCTCGACCAGAGGGTCTTCGAGCAGCAGCAGGGCGAGGATCAGGGTGCCGATCGCGGTCACGACCGTGCCGACGAGGCTCCGTCGCAGGCCGCCTTCGGGGCGTGCGCGAGGGAGGCGCATGAGGCTCGGGCGGTCGCCGGACGGGCGCGCGGAGGAGGCGGAGGTGTCGGAGGCGGTGCCCACGGGCGAACGCTCGATCGTGGGACCGAGGTGGCCAGGAGCGCAAGAGAGCACGGAAACGAGCGCGCGACGGCCTGGTGAGGAGGACGTCGCAGCGGGGGCCGCAGCCAGGTCCGAACGAGGCAGCTCGACCGTTCACGCCAGCGCGACGGCAGAGTCTCGACCGCACGGCAGAGAAGCGCGGGGGCTGCTATGCCGTCGCTCGTGCGAGCCCACGAAGACCCCGCCTGGGAATCCCACGTCCGCGTCCGCGCCAAAGAGGAGCTGCGCCGACGCATGCGCGCGATTCGAAAGGGGCTGCCTCGGGAGGCTCGGGCGGAGCGCGCCCGCAAGCTCGGTGAACGACTGCTCGCGCTCCCCGAGACCGCGAGTCCGAAGATCGTCGCGGCGTTCGTGGCGATCCACGGGGAGGTGAACCTCGCGCCCGTGCTCCGCGAGCTGCGCGTGCGCGGCGCGGCGGTCGCGATGCCGCGCGTCGACCCGGACGAAGCGACGATCGTGCTGCACGAGCATCGCGACGGAGATCCGCTCGAAGAGAGCGGCTTCGGCGTCCCCGAGCCGTTGCCTTCCGCGCCGCGGGTCGACCTCGCGCGGGTGGACCTCGTGCTCGTGCCGGGTCTCGCGTTCGATCCGCGCGGGTTCCGCATCGGATACGGCAAGGGCTACTACGACCAGCTCCTCCCGACCCTACCGCACGCGTTTCGTCTCGCGGTCGGCTACGACTTCCAGCTCGTCGCGGAGGTCCCCGAGCTGCCGCACGACGAGCGGGTGCAGGCCATCGTCACCGACGCGCGGGTGCTTCGGGTCGAGGATCGAAGCTGAGCACCGACCTTCGGGCGTATCGAACGTGGTGCGCGGACCGGTTCGGTCGACGACGTCCTCACGAGGACGAAACACGGTCGCAACGGAACGCGTGACCGCGTATGCTCGTTCGTCCAACGCGATGAAGATCCAAGTCAACACCGACCACCACATCCAAAACGACGAACGCCTTCAGGAGTACGTCGAGACCACCGTCACGGGCACGCTCGACCGCTTTCGCGACCAGGTCACGCGCGTCGAGGTCCACCTCAGCGACGAGAACGGTAGCGAGCGCGGCGGCGCGGACGACAAGCGCTGCATGATGGAGGTCCGCGTGGAGGGGCAGGCGCCGAGCGCCGTCACGCATCACGCGGCCACCGTACGTGAAGCGATCGACGGCGCGGCAGACAAGCTCGAGCGCGTGCTCGACCACGTGTTCGGCAAGGCGCGCTCGCACCGTCGCTGAGCGCACCGTCGCTGAGTGCACCGTCGCTGAGTGCACCGTCGCTGAGTGCACCGTCGCTGAGTGCACCGTCGCTGAGTGCACCGTCGCTGAGTGCACCGTCGCGCGAACCCGCGCTCGTGAGCCGTGCGTCCTCGTGGGCGTGCATGCTCGCGAAGCGCGAGTGGCGCCGACGTACACGACGATCGAAGAGGCTCACATCGGACCGTGAGCGCGCGCCCTTGGCGCTCGGGCGCTCGTGGACCTAAACTCTGCGCCATGCGCCGTGGCCTGGCCTTGTTTCTTCTGTGCTCGCTCGCGAGCGCAGCTCACGCCCAAGACCGCATCGTCGAGGTTCGCCTCACCCCGACCGCGCGCGCGCAGATCGCCATCTGGGCGGAGACCACGGACGGCACGTTCCTCCGTACGCTTCGTCTGACCGAAGCGACCGCGCGACGTGGCATCGGCAACCGGCCCGGCGCGCTGCAGATGAACAGCGGTTTCCACTGGCCGTACGGACGTCGCGAAGGCGTGCTCCCGGTCTGGGCGCATCGACGCCAGACCGCGCAGCTCGCGTTTCGTCGCGTGATCTTCCAGGACCGCGCCTCCGAGGGCTACGCGAGCCGCACGTCGAACGACGCCTCGCCCGATTCGTACTTCTGCCTCTCGTTCAATCAGGGAACCACCTCGCGCGATGCGCTCGACGCCGTGACCTGCGCGAGCCAGTTCAACAGTGACAAGGGCCGTTACGCGACCGACGACGACGAGGCCCGCGGGTACGCCGAGCCCTTCGAGATGGAGGGCGGCGCGGCGATGGAGATGCGCCGCCTCGACACCGAGTCGCTCTACCCGCCGCGTCGCGACGTCGGCACCCTCGGCACCTACGACCACCCCGACGTGGCCGCGTTCAACGCGGATGCGCGCGCCGCGATGCCAGAGATCGACGCCGTCACGATGGCGACGCTCGCGGGCGACGAGGCGCGCTCGATCCAGCTCGCGCTCCCCGGCGATTGGCCAGCCGGCGACTACGTCCTCTACGTCGAGGTCAACGTCGAAGGCGACTACAACGACGCCTACGACCCGGAGCGTTTCCCGACGCCGACCCTCGGCGAGAACCTCCACTGGGACTTCTGGGCGCGGACCTACGGCTACCCCTACCGCGGGCAGCCGAGCGTCGTGTACGCGGTCCCGATCCGGCTCGACTCCACCGGCGGCACCTTCACCACCCGCGATCCGGTGGGCTACGGCAGCGTGCACGGCGAGGACGGAACGCTGCGCACGATGGACGCGTCGATCTCGAACGACCCGACCACCACGCCCGGCAGCGGCGCGGATCGGCTTCGTCTGATGGGCGATTCGCGTGTGCAAGTCGACGTCGTGCCCACCGCGGTGTGCTCGGGCCCGAACCCGCCCCCGCAGTGCTTCGCGGAGTGCGACGCGACGCGCCCGTGCGACGACGGCTTCCTCTGCGAGGCGAACCAGTGCGTCGGGCTCTGCGACGTGGCGGCTGCGCCGGCGGCGACCGACGATCTGGAGATCGAGCTGGACGAGGAGCGCTCGTGGAACTGGGCGCACGTGAGCTTCACCGCGCCCGAGACGCTCCGCCCGCTGCAGCGCTACGAGCTGCGCGTTTCGTACGAGCCCTTCGAGCCAGGCATGGCGTTCGGGAGCTGGGGCGTCGAAGCGAAGATCGCGTCGCTCGAGGACGAAGCGCTCGTGGTGCCGACCACCGCCCGGCCGGGTGAGCTCGTCGAGGTCGCGCTCGGGCATCTACAGCCGCAAACGCGCTACTACGTGGGCCTGCGCGCGGTCGACGGCTGCGGCGGAGCGAGCGAGCCCGTCGTGCGCGAGATCGTGACCACCGAGATCATCTTCACGACGGTCTCGCCCTGCTTCGTCGCGACGGCGGCCTACGGGACCCCGATGGCTTCGGAGATCGGCGCGCTGCGACGCTTCCGCGATCGGCACTTGCGCAACCACGTGCTCGGCGCGGCGCTCGTGGGTCTCTACTACGAGGTGGGTCCGCACGCGGCGGACGTGGTGCGTGGCGACGGTGAGCTGCGCGCGGTCGTGCGGTCGTTGCTCTCGCCCGCGGTGGAGCTCACGAAATGGTTGGCGGACTGATGCGCGGCGTTCTGTTCACGCTCGCGCTCGGGCTCACCGGTTGCGTACACGTCGCACCGTACGAGCGCGAGGATCTCGCGCGACCCGGCATGGACACCGAGCGCGAAGCGGCCGAGATGGGCTTCCAGGCGCACGTCCAAGACTCGCGCGAAGGCGCGACGGGCGGCGCAGGCAGCACGGGCGGCGGCTGCGGCTGCAACTGACCGGGAAACCATCCTTCGCCCCCTCTGGCGAATCCATCCGCTACACGGCCGTCGGTGAGCCGCAGCCAGGACGGCGCACGAGCACAGCTGGCGCCCAATCCATCCGCTACACGGCCGTCGGTGAGCCGCAACCAGGACAGCGTGCGAGCTCTGCAGCATGCCTCGCGCCGCACGCCGCACAGCGCCGTTCGCCGACGATCGCCCCGGGGAGCCTCGTGAGCTCGGGGTAGAGGATCTCGAGCTCCGCCGAGCTCATGCGGTCGAGCTCTTCGCTCGGAGACCAGATCACGTCGACCGCGGTCAGCCCGCCTCGCGTCGGGAGGATCCTCTCCAGCGCGGTCGAGACCTCCGTGGCATCGCGCGGCGACTGGATCGACGGCAGCGCGCTGCGATCCGCGAGCACCATCGAGACGACCAGGAATCCGTCACCCTCCTCTGCGTGTCCGCGCAGCTCGGGGGACGCCGCGCCGCGCCCTCGCGTCTCGTGGCGGAAGCGCGAGCGAAGCTCCTGCGTGGTGGCGCGGAAGCGTGACTCCAGGCTTTCCTCGATCGTGCGGCTCTCGACGAAGACGTGGGTCGCGCTCGCGAGCTCGCCGCGCAAGAGCTCGGTGACGTCGAGCGCGAGCCAGTGTCGGTCGCGCTGCGTGGGCGCGGTACGAGAGGCGAGCTCGCGCAACGCGACTTGCAGGCGTCGCCGCGCGGAGGGCGCGTACGCGATCGAAATGCGGGCGAGGCCGGCGGATGCGGGGCTCGCCCGCGCGAGAAAAGACTCCGGAACGGCACCGCCCGCGAAGCCTCGTCGGCGCAGTCCGTTCCATGCGAAGAGCGCGAAGATCACCAGAGAGGGCCAGTAGCGCAGAGCCGGGTGCGTCTCGCGGCCTCGCACGGCCGCGCGTTCTTCCACGAACGCGGACCGCGATCCGAGCACGGCGGCTCGGGCCCTCCAGAGGTCTTCCGCCGACACTTGGTAGCGCGACGAGGGGCTCGCGGAACCGGAGTACGACGAGGAGGAGCTCCGGGCGTCATTCGCGGAACCCCACGAATCCGAAGAGCTGCTCGAGGGGCCCCACGAATCCGAAGAATTGCTCGAGGAGCCCCACGACTCGTCCGACGAGCCCGAAGAATCGCCAGCGCTGGTCGAGCCCCAATCGTCGGAAGAGCCGAAGCCGGAGGAGCCGAAGCTTCCGCCCGTCGATTGCGCACCGACCGACTTCGCGCCCGCGCCGACGACGAAGAGGACGACGCACACGACGCGAAGGCCCATCGGGCGACTTTACCCACGAGGCGACCGGGTGGACTACCCTCGAGATCGCCTCGATGGTTCGTGTGAGGGTTTCGATCGATGGACGACGTGCTTCGATTCTTCCTGAACGCCGTCCTCGGTCTCGCCTTCGCGGTGGTCGCGATGCTTCTCACTCTCCTCGCGGGAGATCCTTTTCGTTTCGAGACGCCGCCGATTCCCGAGGAATTGGCCCGCCGAACGCTCACGGAGGAGCTCGCGGAGACGCGCTGGCAAGGCTTCTCGGACGTCGCACGATTCACCAGAACGCTGCGCGGCGTCCGGAGTCACCGCGAGCCGTTCGAGCTCGCATCGGGCGAATGCGCCGCGGTCGTGGTCGCGACGCACGGCGAGCAGGTCCCCATCTACCTCCACGTCGTCCCGCGCGATGCGGAGGGAAGCGGGCCCTACCCGAGCGAGGCCTTGGCGAGCCAACGCGGCAGCGAGCACGTCGCGTTGCAGACGCAGTTGTGCATGCACGAGCCGCTCGAGCTCGACCTGGTCGTGGTGCTCGAGAAGCTCGAGCGGCGGCGAGCCGGCGACACCACGCTCCACGTCGCGCTCGCGATCGCTCCGAGGGAAACCCTCATCGGCGAGCTGCGACGAGGCGAGGTCCGACGGAATCATCTGTGGGCTGCGCCGCCCCCGCGCACGCGTGTCCCCGACGCCGACGTCGACTCGGGCGTGCGCGAGTGAAGCTCAGATCACACGCAGGCGGTGCTTGCTCTCGGCCGCGTCGAAGAGCCCGCGGGCGCGCGGATCGAGCGCGAGGACGTCTTCGAGGGGGACGCCGAGGATCGACGCTTCGGTGCCGCGTTCGGGCATCGGCTCCACGATCGTGTCGAAGCGCCCGTGATCGAAGGGCTCGCCCGGCGCGGGCTCCACGCGCACGAGGCGCTCGCGCAGACCGCGGCGTTCGTGGTCGAGCGCACGATGGATACAATAGGGGTTGTTGCCGGGCCGACCCATCAGCACGTGCCCGGTCCAACTGCAGCCCGCGCGGCAGACGTCCGCGTAGTAGCAGGTCTTGCAGTAGCCCCAGAGGTCGTCGCGCGTGCGGGCGCCGAGGTGCGCGACCGGCTCCTTCCCGATCAGCTCCGCGATCGGCGTCTCCCGCACGAGCCCGCCCGTGTAGCGATCCGAAGGCAGTGAGGGACAGCCCTTGAGCTTGCCGTCCGCTTCGAGCCCGAGGCACGAGGTGCCCGCCGCGCACGAGCTCCAGTGGGTGCCCTCCGCGCCGCCGTAACGCAGGAGCGGCTCGTAGGGGCCGAAGTATCCGACGTTGTTTCCGGGAAAGAGTCGGATCCCGCGGGGCACCAGTTTTTCGCGTTTGATCCAGACGAGCAGCGGAAAGAGCTCGAGCAGATCGCTCGGTTGAAGGAGCAGCTCCGGGCGATCGGCCGCGCGCCCCATCGGCACCGTGAGCTGGATCTGCCACGCCTTCGAGCCGACCTCGTGCAGCAGGTCCGAGAGCGCGACGAGCTCGGGCATCGAGAGGCGGTTGATCTGCGTGTTGGTGGTCAGGCGCATCGGGCTCTTCGCGACGCGCGCGCACGCGTCGAGGGCCGCCCGAAACGAGCCCTTCGCGCCGCGTTGCAGATCGTGGGTGCGCTCGAGTCCGTCGAGCGACACCGAGATCGTCGAGATCCCCGCGTCCACCGCGCGGCGCACGCGCTCGTCGTCGAGCCCACGGCCGCCGGTCGTGATGCCGCACTTCATGCCGCGCTCGGTGATCGCCTTCGCGATCACATCCCAGTCCTCGCGCAGGTAGGCCTCGCCGCCGATCAGCGTGATCTCCGCGACGCCGAGCTCGTGGAGCTGACGGACCACGTCGAGGCACTCCTCGGTGGAGAGCTCGTCCTCCCGCGCGTGACCGGCGCGCGATCCGCAGTGCTTGCAGCCGAGGTCGCAGCGCAGCGTGATCTCCCAGACCACGTAGCGTGGGCCGGCGCCGTGGCTCGCGTGGCGGACCAGCTCGGTCGGGCGCTCTTTCGGAGGCGACGTCATGTACGTCGGATCCGAGCGTTCAGTCGGGCGCGATGCCGTAGAGCGGCTGCACCACGGGCTCGGGTGGACCACCGTAGGCGGCGGCAGGCGGCGGCTCCGCGGGGCCCTCGTCGCTCGGGGGCGGCGTCGAATCGGCCTGCTCGTCGGGCGGTTCCTCGGGCGACGGGTTTCCGTCGTCGTCGCCGGGGGTTTGCTCGACGTCCTCGACCACGACCTCGCCGCCGCTGTGCTCCTCTTCGGCGACGGGCGCCGGATCGCTGCACGCCGAGATCGCGAGCAGCGACGCCGCCACCAGTCCCCCACGCGCGCCGAGCATCCCGCCGCTCGCGCGATCGCCACAGAAGGGGCATGCGCGCACCTCGCTCGCGCGCACGTGGACACCGCACGACGGACAAGGGACCAGGCGTTCGCGCGTCATGGGGAGGAAGGATAGTCGCGATCGTGGGTCGGCGGCCATGGGGGTGCCGTCGGTCGTGTCGCGTGGTTCCACGTACGCTCGAGATCGATCGAACGGCGCGCGTGGTGAGACGCGGAGCGGCTCGGGCGTGTAGCGTA
>JALOQC010000365.1 GCA_025453555.1 Myxococcota bacterium
ACGTAGCGCTCGATCACGTAGCGCTGCGAGTCTCCGCTGCGCCGACGAATCTCGAACGTGCCGTAGTTGCCGGGTGTGTTGCGCGTGCCGTACGAGAGACAGTGCGCTGCGGTGATCACGAGCCGCGGCCCCACGAGCGTCGCGGTGCATCCGCTGATCGAGCCGACCTCCGAACGCTCGTACGTGTACGAGCCTCCGATCAGCTCTTCCGACGCGCCTTCGAGCGGCGCGCGCTCCCCGAGCTCCACCGTGGTGCACCCGAGCGCGAGCGCGAGCACCCCGACGACGAACGCCCACGACGGACGCACTTCGGCCTCGACGCGCGCACGCGCCTTTCGACTCTCCACCATGTCGACCTCCCGCGCCGAAGCGCGACGTTCGGAGCCGACGGTTCGTTCGCCACGCGACGACCCGCACGTGCCGCGGTCGCTGGCAGACGGCCAGCTCCGAAACGGCAACGCGCGGCCGCGCGCACGAACGCGCCGCACCTCGACTCACACCCGAGTCTGCCAAGAGCCCCGCGGCCACACACTCCGCGCGCTCTCACCCCCCTAGTGCATGCTCGGTACACCGAGCGATCACTCACGCTCGAAAAAAAAATCGGACTCATCGGCTCCGCGCTCGCCCGCCGCCCGAGAGCTTCCCGGAATCGTGCGGAGCGAAGCTGCGACCGCGAAGCAGATGCCGGCTTTCGGGTGGAAGCGGATCTCGCACTCGGCGAAGAGGACTTCGCCGGTCAGCGCGCGAAAGCGGCGTCGACGCGTGCTTCCAGCTCGCGGCGTCGTCGCGCGACGTCCTGCGCGAGCGCGAGCTGACCGCGCGCGCGCAGCTCGTGGTGCTCGCTCGCGCACGCGAAGCGCGTCGCGTCCCAGCGGAAGTAGCGCTCCTCGAACGCGTCGAGACAGAAGCGGCTCGCGAGCTCGAGCGCGATCGTCTCGAGCCCCGGCACGATCGCGGCGCGCTCGTCGCGTGCGCTCGGCCCCGCCTCGGACGCATACCCACCGACCGCCGCCTCGAAGATCGCCTCGTGAACGCGCGCTTCCTGCACGTCCTCGCCGCGCGGGTTGCACCACGAGCGCAGCGCGTCGCCGAGCTCCACCGCGAGCGTGCCGTGCTGGAGGGTGTCGAGATCGACGAGCGCGATCGCGGTACCTGCCGAATCGAAGCGCACGTTCGAGAGCTTGAGATCGCCGTGCACGATGCGCGTCGAGAGCGCCGGAGACGTCGGTCGCGTGTGGGTCAGGATCGCGTCGGCCAGCGGTGCGAGCGCGTCGCGTCGTGGATGACCACGGTGTGCATCCAACGCGCTCGCCAGCCGAGCGAGGTGCAAGTCGGTGTCGTGCGCGCCGGGCCGCACGAACGCGAACACGTGCTCGAGATCCGCGAGCGCGTGATGGAACCGCGCGACGAGCGCGCCCGCCGAGAAGAAGCGCGCTGGCTCCTCGCTGCGCTCCACCGTCTCGCCGTCGACCCACGTGAGGACGCGCCAGGGTCCATCCTCCGCGTCGTGCCAGAGCCGCGCGTCCCGCGTGCGGACCACGCGCGGCGTGGTGAGCCCACGCGCGTGCAGGTGCGTCGTGATGCGCTCGATGTCCGCGTTCACCTCACCACGAAACACGGGATGCAATCGCTGCAGCCCGAAGCGCGCGCCCTCGTGATCCACGCGAAACGTGACGTTGATGAGCCCGATCGCGATCGGCGTCAGGGTCGCGCGCTCGAAGCCCCAAGCCGACAGCACGTCCTCCGGCGGATCCATGGGTGCGAGCGTAACGCCGGAGGGGACTTGCGGTCCGATTCGAAGCCCGATAGGCTTTAGTAACTCTATGAGGAGTTACTATGGCAACCGCGAAGACAACACCCCCGAAGTCGGCGGCTGATCCCGCCGGCCAGGGCAACAAGTCGAGCTCGACCCCGCGCGCGGCCAAGACCCCGAGCAGGAGCGCGGCCGACCGCCCCGACCGCATGTCGCGCGAGACCGCCGCCGCAAAACCTCGGCGCTCGCGCAAGTCCGAGCCCGCGACCGTGTCGCGGTTGGAGGCCTCGCCATCGTCCGCCGGGTCGACCGCCGCCGAGTCTGCCAAGTCGACCGCCGCCGAGTCGACCGCCGCCGAGTCTGCCGAGTCGACCGCCGCCGAGTCTGCCGAGTCGACCGCCGAGTCGACCGCCGCCGAGGCGCCGACGGCACGCTTCGCGGTCACAGGCCATGCCGCGCCGAGCCTCGACGTGCACCTCGAGACCGAGCGAGAAGCTCGCCTGCGCAAGCACGCCTATCTCCTCGCGGAGTCGAACCACTTCGCGGGTGACCCGAGCTTCTACTGGCACGTGGCCGAGCGCGAGCTCGAGCGCTCCGAACCCTTCGACGCTCCCTCGACCCCGCGCCATCGCAGCGCTCCCGCGGAGACGCACTGATGGCACTCGGACAGGTGGTCACCATGCATCCTGCGCTGCGCGTCGACGTCCCGACCTTCGTCCTCGCCCTGGAAGAGCGCGGCACGCTCCGCCGCTACCGCCTCGAAGCGCGCCTGCGCGACGAGGTCAGCGTCGTCGCGACCGGCTTGCTCGCGGGCGCCGCGCTCGGCCACCGCGAGATCACGGACTACGCGTTTCGGGCACGCGCACGCGTGTTCGGCGGAGCGTTGTGGCTCGAGGTGCAGCGCGCCGACGGCTCGCGCGACGCACGTGCGCCCGCGTTCGTTCGCGTCACGGTCGCGACCAGCGCCGATGGAGGACGCACGTGGACCCGCACCTCCGCGAGCTTCCCCGAGCGAGGGGTCGAGGTCGCACGCTTCGCCGAAGGCGAGGTCTTCGGCTTCGACGAAGCCTGACTAGAAGCTCGGCCGATTTCGCAAGCCGCCCTACCGGACGGCGCGCAGCGACCGAAGGGAGCGAAGGCTCGTGGGAGGGGGCCCCATCGGGGCTTCATGCCCCGTGGGGGAGGGTCTGGCGACAGACCCTCGGGGAAGCTGACTAGAAGCTCGGCCGATTTCGCAAGCCGCCCTACCGGACGGCGCGCAGCGAGCGAGAGCGAGCGAAGGCTCGTGGGAGGGGGCGACAGCCCCTCGGAGAAGCTGACGCGCTCCGAGAGTCTCTCCACGAAGCGGTGGCGCGGCGCGACGAAGCGACCTCCGCCCGGCCGTCCGACGCCGAGGGGTGCGTTCGGTCCGCGGCCCTCAGCACGCCGATGACTCCCTCCCCGAGCGTGGTATGGTGGCCATTCTTCGAGGATGAGCGACGAACGCCACGGCTGGACGACCGCATCCGTCGACGCGGTTCCGCGGGTGCATGCGGCCGAGGACCCGACCCCCGGACTCGTGCTCGTCTACTCGCGCCTGCACCCGCACCTGCCGTCCGCGCTGCCGTTCAGCGCAGACCTCACGACCCTCGGACGCGAAGCCGACAACTCGCTCTCGATCCCGGAGGCTGCGGTCAGCCGCTACCACGCGCGCATCGAGCGCCGCGGTACCGAGTGGTGGGTCGTGGACCTCGGCAGCACCAACGGCACCGTGGTCGGCGGCTACCGCGTGAAGGAGCACCGCCTCGTCGACCACGATCTCGTGCGTGTGGGGGACAGCCTCTTTCGTTATGCCGCGACGGGTGTGTACCGCTACGGCGCGTATCGCCTCGACGGGAGCGTCGTCGGCACCGCGCGCCCCGTACAGCACGCCATCCGCGACAGCGAGCTCGTGGGCGGCTCGCAGATCGACGCGATCCTCGATCGCATCGACAAGGTCGCGCGCACGCAGCTCTCCGTCGTGGTCACCGGCGAGTCGGGCACCGGCAAGGAGCTCGTCGCGCGCGAGCTGCATCGGTGGAGCGGTCGACAAGGCGCGTTCCAAGCGATCAACTGCGCGGCGCTGCCGGCGAGCCTGCTCGAGAGCGAGCTCTTCGGGTACCGCAAGGGTGCGTTCACGGGCGCGACCACCGACAAGGTCGGCCTCGTCCGCGCAGCCCACGGAGGCACCCTCTTCCTCGACGAGATCGGCGACATGCCGGTCGAGGCGCAGGCGAAGCTGCTGCGTGTGCTGCAAGAGCGGCAGGTCACGCCGCTCGGTTCCACCACGCCGCAGACGGTCGACGTGCGTGTGGTGTGTGCGACGCATCGCGACCTCGACGCGTTCGTCGCGGAGGGTCGCTTTCGCGGCGACCTCCTCGCCCGCCTTCGCGAGCTCGTGATCTCGCTGCCCGCGCTGCGCCATCGACGCGAGGACCTCTTCCGCCTCGTGCGGCACTTCCTCGACGCTTCGGGGCAACGCGACGCCCGCGTGTCGTTCCCGTACCTCCTCGCGATCGCGCACTACGACTGGCCTTACAACGTGCGCGAGCTCGAGAGCGCGGTGAAGCTCTCGCTCGCGTTGGCCGACGGACGCGAGCTCGACCTTCCGCACTTGCCCGCGTCGGTGCAACACGCGCTCGATCATCACGGCACCGTGCGCACGCGGGACTCGATGCCCCCGGCTTCTGCGGCGAAGATCTCGACCGCCGGTCGGAGCCAAGCGCCCGACGAAGCCGAGCTGCGCGCGCTCTTGGTGCGCCACCGCGGCAACATCGCGGCGGTGGGGCGCGAGCTCGGCAAAGAGCGGATGCAGATCCACCGCTGGCTCAAGCGTTACGGGATCGACATCGAAGACTTTCGCGACGAGTGACCGACGAGCGACCGCGACGAGTGAGCCCCGATGGGCTCAGCGTGCGTCGTCGGATTCCTCGTCGTCGTCGTCGGAGCTCTCGTCGTCGGATTCCTCGTCGCCGTCGGATTCCTCGTCGCCGGAGCTCTCGTCGTCGTCGCCGCCGTCCGATTCCTCGTCGTCGCTCTCGTCGCCGTCGTCCGAGTCGTCGTCGTTCGAGTCCAGCTCGTCGTCGCCCTCGTCGAGCTCGTCGTCCGAATCCAGCTCGTCGTCGCCCTCCTCGAGCACGTCCGCCCCACGTCGGCGACGCAGCGCCTGCCGTTCGAGCGGCGTGATGGGCGCTGGCATCGACTCGCGCGGGTGCTCCTTGAGCATCGCCTCGATCGCGAGCAGCACCTCGTCGATCCCCTCGCGCGTCGCGGAGCTGAACGCGAGCACGCGCTCGACACCGCGCGTCTTCAGCTCCTCCGCGATCCGCGGTACCGCCTCGCGCACCTCGGGCAGATCGAGCTTCGAGACCGCCACGATCACCGGGCGCGCCGCGAGCGTCGGGGAGAACTCCGCGAGCTCGCGCACGAGCACGTCGTAGTCCTTGACGGGATCGCGCTCCGGATCGTGGTCGATCGTGAGCAGGTGCAGGAGCACGCGGTTTCGCTCGACGTGCCGCAAGAAACGGAGACCGAGCCCCGCTCCTTCCGCGGCGCCCTCGATGATGCCGGGGATGTCCGCGATGACGAAGCTGCGTTCTTCGCCGAGTGACGCGACGCCGAGGTTCGGCACCAGCGTCGTGAATGGGTAGTCCGCGATCTTCGGGCGCGCGCGCGAGACCGACGCGATGAACGTGCTCTTGCCGACGTTCGGGTAGCCGACGAGTCCGACGTCCGCGAGCAGCTTCAGCTCCAGGCGCAGCAACTTGCGCTCGCCCGGCGTTCCGTCCTCGGCGCGACGCGGCGCGCGATCGTACGGCGTCGCGAAGTGCATGTTGCCGCGGCCACCGATTCCGCCTTTGCAGATCACGATCTTCTGATCGTGGCGATCCAGATCGGCGAGCAGCTCGCCCGTCTCCGCGTCGTAGACCTGCGTCCCGACCGGTACCTGGACGACCTCGTCCTTGCCGCCCGCGCCGTACTGGTCCTTGCCGCGCCCGTTCTCGCCGCCTTGGGCGCGGATGCGGCGTCGGTAGCCGAGGTCGAGCAAGGTGGAGAGCCGCTCGTGTGCGTGCAGCACGACGTCGCCGCCGTTGCCGCCGTCCCCGCCGGAGGGCCCTCCGAGTGGACGGTGTGACTCGCGACGGAACGCCACCGCGCCGTTACCGCCGTTTCCGGCGACCGCTTCGATCTCGATCTCGTCGACGAACTGCATGGCCGCGTCATGTACCCCGCGGATCGCCTCCGAGCCACCGAGGCCGACGCGAACACCCTCGAACGCCCGTGCCGGAGGCGCGCGCTTGACACCGCGCCAACCGGAATGAACATTCCGTCCGTCCATGAGCGTCATCGACGAACGCAAAGCCGACAAGCGGCGCCGCATCCTCCGCGCGGCCCTGGAGCTCTTCGCCGAGCGTGGCTTCCACGGCACCGCCGTACCGGACGTCGCGGAGCGCGCGGAGGTCGGCCCCGGCACCATCTACCGCTTCGTCGCCTCGAAAGAGGAGCTCGTGAACGTGCTCTTCCGCGAGACCAAGGCGCGCCTCGGTCAGGCGCTCATGCACGGTGACGATCCGAGCCAGGACCCACGCGCACGTTTCCTCGCGCTCTGGGACCGCCTCTACGCGTTCGCGGAGAGCGACCCCGTCGCGGTGCACTTCCTCGAGCTGCAAGACCACGCGCCCTACCTCGACCCGACGAGCCGCGCGGTCGAGCACGGTGTGCTCCTGCCGATCGTGGAGGCGGTGATCGCGATGCAGGCGCGCGGCGTCCTCCGCACCGACCTGCGCCCCGACGTGCTCATCGCGTTCGCGTGGGGCGGCTTCGTCGGACTGCTGAAGGCGGAGCGCGCGGGCTACCTGCGCCTCGACGCCGAGCTCGTTCGGAGCGCAGCGCTCGTGTGGTGGCGGAGCGTCGCGCGCGAGAGCGGCGAGCCCGCACCGCTCCAGACGCCGACGAAGCCCACGAACTCGAAGAGCACGAGCGCGAAGCCCACGAGCTCGAAGAGCACGAGCGCGAAGCCCACGAAGCCCAAGAGCACGAGCGCGAAGCTCGCGAAGCCCAAGAGCGTGAAGCTCTCGAAGCCCACGCGAAGTCCACGAAGCCCACGAGCGCGAAGCTCACGAAGCCCACGAGC
>JALOQC010000366.1 GCA_025453555.1 Myxococcota bacterium
ACCGCGACGCCTTCGCCGACGAAGGCCGCATCGAGCGCCTCCGCGCCGTCGAGCTCCGGGAAGCCGTCGACCCGCAGCGTCACCACGCGATCCGGATCCGCGTCGACCGGCGCGGGCAACACCCGCACGTGGATCGCGCGCCCGTGGTCGAGCGACGCGAGCGCTTCGCCCACCGCGCGCGAGGGCGTCGAAGGAGCGGTGAGCGGAGCGGTCGAGGCCTCGGGGGCGGGCTCACGTCCGCAGGCCACGAGGAGCAACAGAGAGAGGAGAGCGCGGTGCACGCTCCCCGTTTCGCAACCCGCGTGCCCCGGAACGCCGCTCGGGCGGAACCAAAAAATCGAACGATCACCGGGTGTTGCAGATCGAGCGTGTCGTCGCCGAATCCAAACGCGACACCCGTTCGCGCCGAAGCGTCACGTCACCGCCCAACGACTGAACGCCTCGAGCCGAGAGTCCGCGCTGCGACGCACCACGACGAGCCTCGTGAGCGCACCAACCACCGTCTCGAGCGGCACCCTCTCGAGCTGGCCGGTGCGTTCTCGCGGACACACCGCCGACGACGCGCGCACCGCGAAACTTGATCGTTTCACCGCGCGTTACGTACCCTCGACCGCTGCCGATGGTGCGCGCCTTCGCGGTGGTCTGCGCGGTCGGCGACTTCGAAGGGAACCCATGTTCGACCGGATTTCGCAGAGCAGCAGCTTCTGGCCGGGGGTCCTCGTGGGGCTCGTCGCCACCGCGGTGGGCACCTGGCTCGCAGGGAACGTGCACGAGCTCGGCGGCGCGCTCGTCGCGGGCGTCGGCGGTCTGCTCGGCGGCTTGGTGATCGCGTCGGGCATCCGCGCCACGAGCTTCTCGCCCTTCGCGCAGGTCGCGCGCGACGTCGCGGCGGGCAAGCGCCCCAAGCGCCCCGCGCTCTTGAAGGAAGGTGCGGCCCCGGAAGGCGCGGAGGATCTCTTCGAGGCGCTCGAAGAGACGGCCGAGCAGCTCGCGGAGCGCAAGAACAGCGTCGACGGCGAGAGCAAGGCGCTGCGCGAAGAGGCCAAGGCGCTGCGCGACGAGCTCGCGAAGCTCGAGCGCGCGGTGCAGGAAGAGCAACAGAAGGCGCGTCGAAACGAGACGCGCCTCGAAGAGCAGCGCCGCGAGGCGACCGAGGCCGAGGGCACCATCCGCACGACCCTCGACGATCTCTCGGGCGGGCTCGGCGAGCAGATGGCCGCCGTGGAGCAGACCGCGAGCTCGATGCGCGAGATGAGCTCGGCGCTCCAGGAGATCGCGCACCACGTCGAGGCGCTCGCGTCGAGCGCGGAGGAGTCGAGCTCCTCGATCCTCGAGATGACCGCGACCAACGACGAGGTCGCGGAGAACATGGCGAACCTCGCGTCGAGCGTGCGCGAGACCGTGAGCTCGATCGAAGAGATGGCCTACTCGATCAAGGAGGTCGCGCGGAACGTCGACGCCTTGAGCCTCACCGCGGAAGAGACCTCGTCGTCGATGAACCAGATGGACGTGTCCATCGACCAGGTGCAGTCGAACGCCAACGAGACCGCGCGTCTGTCGGAGGACGTCGCGATGGACGCCGAGCGCGGCGCGGAGTCGATCCAGTCGATCACGCGCGAGATCAACCGCATCAAGGAGACCTCCAGCGAGGCCGTCTCCGTGATCTCGAACCTCGGCAGCCGCATCGAGGCGATCGGCGACATCCTCAACGTGATCGACGACGTCGCCGAGCAGACCAATCTCTTGGCGCTCAACGCCGCGATCATCGCCGCGCAGGCGGGCGAGCACGGCAAGGGCTTCGCGGTCGTGGCGGACGAGATCAAGGATCTCGCGGAGCGCGCGGGCGCGAGCACCAAGGAGATCGCCGAGCTCATCAAGACGATCCAGCTCGAATCGCGCAACGCGATCGCGGCCGTCGAGAAGGGCGCGAACACCGTCGACAACGGCGTGAAGGTCAGCCAGGAGGCGGACCGCGCGCTCAAGAAGATCCTCGAGAGCTCGCAGAAGTCGACCACGATGGTGCGCGCGATCGCGCGCGCGACGGTGGAGCAGGCCAAGGGCAGCAAGCAGGTCACGGACGCGATCGGGCGCATCGCGGAGACGGTGCAGCAGATCGCGGCCGCGACGGCGGAGCAGGCGCGCGGCTCGGAGCTCATCATGAAGAGCGCCGAGAAGATGCGGCTCATCACGCAGCACGTGGAGCGCAGCAGCCAGGAGCAGGCGAAGGGCGGTCGTCAGATCAGCCAGGCCATCGAGAACATCTCGAACATGGTCAACCACCTGCACCAGTCGCAGCGCGCGCAGGCGCGGGGCTCCGAGCAGACGCTGCAGGCAGCGCAGCGGATGCACGAGCTCACGAAGCGTTCGGAGCAGCGCGTGCGCGCGATCGGGCTCGTCGCGGACAAGCTGCGACGCCTCGGGACGTGAGCGGGGAGACGTCGACGTCGTCGACGTCGTCCTCGATCGTCTGTCGTCGACGTGATCGTGGACGTGGACGTGGTCGTGGTCGTGGTCGTGGTCGGCGATGAAGACGAGGATCGAGGCAATCACGTCACGTCGCCGATGACCACGTTCGTCGATCACGCCGACCACATCCGCGACGAAGACGGCGGCGCCTCGCCTACGACATGACGTCGATCACATCCGCGGCTGGCGCGTGCTGGCGCGACCCGAGCCCGCGAGGCATGACGCCGCCATGATCCTGCGCAGCATCGCGTTCCTCGCTCTCTTCTCCCTCGCGTGCGGCGGCTCCTCGGAGTCGACCGAGAGCTCCTCGTCGGAGTCGACGGCGGGCGGCGAGCATCACCACGGTCACGGTCACCACGACGGTCACGGTCACGGTCACCACGACGGCCACGGGCACCACGACCACGGCAGCCTCCCACCCGCGGTCGACGCGTTCCACGACGCGTTCGCGGCGCAGTGGCACGGCGACCGGACCGCGGCCTCGGTCTGCCCGAACGCGGCGGATCTGCAGGACGCGGCGGAAGCGGCGGTCGAGGAACAGCAGGCGGCGCACCCCGACGTGAGCGCGCGCGTGAGCCAGACCGCGGACGCGTTCGTGGCGGCCTGCCAGGCGGAGCCCCAGGGCGGCGCGGCGTTCGACGCGGCGTTCAGCACCTTCCACGACGCGCTCCACGCGATGATGGACGCGACGCGCGCGCCCGAGTGAAGACCGCACGGACGGACGTCGACGCCACACGCGGCTTCGTCCTCACCACCCACGTCGGCCTCGAAGCCCGAGCCTGCGCGGACCTTCGCGCGCTCGGTCTCGAGGCCGCGACGTCGGAGGGAAGCGAGGAGGAGCCCGGTCGCGTGCGCGTGCGGGTCGACGATCGACACCTGCCCGCGCTGCTCGCGCTGCGCAGCGTGCACCACGTCGGCCGACCCTGTGGTGCGCGTCGCTTCGAGCCGATGACGCTCGACGCGCTCGCCGAGTGGGCGGCGACGCTGGCGATCCCGGAGCTGGACGGTTCCCCGAACGGACCGAGCGCTGCGAGCGAAGGCTCGTTCGTCGTGCGCTGCGAGCGCGAAGGCACCCACGACTTCACCAGCCCCGACGTCGAACGCGCGGTCGGCGCCGCGCTCGCGACGCGCCGCGGACGACCGGTGAGCCTGAAGCACCCCGACGTGCGGATCGCGGTCGACGTGGTGGGCTCGCTCGTCACCCTCGACGTGCGTCTCACCGAGCCCGCGCTCAGCCACCGCGGCTACCCACGCCCCTACCAGCAGCGCACCGCGCTCAAGGCCGACGTCGCGTACGCCTGTCTGCGCGCCGCCGAAGAAGCGCTCGGTCGTCCGCCGACCCGCGTGATCGATCCCTTCTGCGGCTCCGGCACGATCCTCCTCGAAGCAGCCGAGCTCTTCCCCGACGCGCGCCTCTTCGGCAGCGACAAGAAGCCGACCGCCGCCGAAGGCGCGCGCGCCAACCTCGCCGCGTTCGGGCACGCCGCGCGCGCCACGATCGTCACCGCGGAGCTCGACCTCGCGGCGCGTCGCCTCCGCCTCGCGCGGTCCTTCGGAGACGGAGAAAGAGACCGAATCGGAGAGATACACAGAGCCCGAATCGTGGTCGTCGACGTGGACGTGGACGTGGTCGTGAACGGCGACGTGGTCGGCGACGGAGACGGAACCGTGAGCCGAGCCAGTGACAGAGAACCGGACGGTGGCCGAGAGCCCGACCGGCCGCTCGACGCGCTCGTGACCAACCCGCCCTACGGGGTCCGCATGGGCGCGCGGCTCGACTTCCGGCAGCTCTATGCGCGCCTCTTCCAGGCCTTCGACGTCCCCGTCCGCGTGGTGCTCGCGACCGAAGAGGAGGCACTCCACGAGGCCGCCGCAGCGCTCGGGCTGCGGGCCGAGGTCGTCGCCCGACCCCGCACCGGCTCCGTGAGCCCCGCGATCTTCGTGGTCACGCGGCGCTGACGCCTGCCCCCCACGAGATCGTCCACGATCTCGGTCGCTTGGACGACTCGCCCGTCGCTTCCGCCGACGGCTCCGAGCGTCGCGGCTTGCTCGGGCCGTCCCCTCGTGACGATCGCTCGCCTCCGAGATGTGAGATCCCTTACTCTTCTGGTCGGGATTGGATGGTGGGCCGTTTCGCGCAGGCGAGGGGCCGTCGGAAACGAGGTGAGATGTGCGGACCTCTTCACGTTGGCTTCTCGGTGTCTCGGTCGCGGTGTGCCTGGGCGTGCTCGGCGGGGCGACCCCCGCCAGCGCGGCGCCCTTGATCAACGGCTTTGGTGGGCCCGCCGACTACGGCAGCAGCTCCCTCCCCTCGAACGACGATGGCTCGTCGTCTCCGATCGATCTGACGACCGCGTTTCCGGGCGGACTCACCTTCTTCGGCGGCCCCTACAACCAGACCTGGGTGAACACGAACGGGAACATCACGTTCGCGGGCGCGCTCCCGACCTTCACGCCCAACCCGTTCCCCGTCGCCTCGCGCCCGATGATCGCGCCCTACTGGGGCGACGTCGACATCCGAGGGACTCCGCGCACCGCGACCAGCAATCAGGTTTATTGGCACCTTCAACCGGGATTGATGGTCGTCACCTGGCACAACGTCGGGTACTACAATTCCCAGACGAATCTGCGGATGGATTTCCAGATGCTCCTGCGCAACGCGCTCGGCTGCGGCATGGGCGATTTCGACGTGGAGTTCCGCTACAACCGCTGTGAGTGGACCACCGGAAGCGCGAGCGGCGGAAGTGGCGGCTTCGGCGGCACCCCCGCCCAGGCCGGCTTCGACGCCGGCAACGGCATGGACTTCGTGGAGATCCCCGGCTCGCGCACCATGGCGATCCTCGACCTCTGCACGACCTCGAACGTCGGTGAGCCCGGCATCTGGCGCTTCTCGGTGCGCAGCGGCGCAGTGAGCTGCCCCGACGCGGGCGAGAGCTGCACCATCGACGGCGCGCTCGGCGCATGCAGCCTGGGCGTCACGCAGTGCGTGGGCCGCGAGATCGAGTGCTCGCCCATCGGCACGAGCACGGCCGAGCGCTGCGACGGCGTCGACAACGACTGCGACGGCGAGATCGACGACGGCGAGCTCTGCGCGAGCCCGAACGTCTGCGTGCGCGGCGCGTGCGTGCCGCCCTGCTTCGAAGGCGGCTGCGCGGAGGGCGAGACCTGCACCGAGGAAGGCATCTGCGTCGAGACCGCGTGCGGCGACGTCGAGTGCCCGGCCGGACAGCGCTGCGTCGGCGGCGCGTGCATCGGCGCGTGCGACGGCGTGACCTGTCCCCACGATCGCCAGTGCGTCGCGGGTCGCTGCATCGATCTCTGCTCGGTGCTCACCTGCAACGCGGGTGAGATCTGCGTCGACGGCGCCTGTCAGCCCCAGTGTCCGTGCACCCGCTGCGCGGAGGGCGAGACCTGCCTCGCCGACGGAAGCTGCGAGCAGCCCGGCTGCGACATCACGATCTGCGAGGCGGGCTTCCACTGCGTCGCGGGCTCGTGCATGGACTCGTGCGCGGGCGCGGTCTGCCCGGCCGGCCAGCGCTGCGAGGTCGGCGAGTGCATCGACATCCCGCCGATGGAGCGCCCGGACGCCGGCCCGATCGGCCCGGGTCCCGGCACGGACGCGGGTGGCCCGATCGGCCCCGGCCCCGGCACCGACGCGGGCACGGGCGAGCCGGAGATGGACGCCGGCCGCACGCCGATGGGCACCGGCGGCGACGCGGGCTGTGGCTGCCGCACGATGGCGACGGGTCGCGACGCGGGTGGCTTCGCGCTGCTCCTCGGAGCGCTCGTGCTGAGCACGCGCCGTCGTCGGCGCTGAGCGCGTGCGAGGCGGAGGGCGCGTCGGCCGCGGCGCGCCCTCCTCGTCTCCGCGTCCGTGTTCTCCGACTTCGCGTCGGATACGGTCTCGGTCTCGGTCTCTGTCGTCCGACACCGACTCGGTCTCGGACATCGTCTCGGTCTCGGACCCCGTCTCGGTCTCGGACCCCGTCTCGGTATCGGACACCATCTTCGTCTCCGCCCCCGATCTCGCCGTCCATCACTCGAGGTTCTCCGCGATGACTCTCCGCCTCGTCTCCACGCTTCTCTTCGCGCTCCTCCTGGTCTCGCCCGCGTGCGGCGGCGACGACGACGCTCCGGGCGTCGACGGCGGCGGTACTCCCGGGGTCGACGGTGGCGGCACCCCCGGCGTCGATGGCGGCGGAACCCCGGGCGTCGACGGCGGCCCTCGCCCCGACGGCAGTACCTGCGTTCCGACGGTCGAGATCTGCGGCGACCGCATGGACCAGAACTGCGACGGTCGCGACACCTCCTGCGGCGACTCCGACGGCGACGGAATCGACGCCTGCCGCGCGGGCGACGACCTCACCCGC
>JALOQC010000037.1 GCA_025453555.1 Myxococcota bacterium
GAGGTCTACGACTGGGTCTTCGACGGCCAGATGTGGTGCTACCTCGAAGGCGAGACGCAGCGGACGCTCTACGACCCCGGCACCACGGCGTACCTCGGCGCGGATCGTGTGAAGGGCTACCGCATCCCCGACCACGCTTGGATGCTCGAGTACTCGCGTGGCGCCATCCCGAGCATGTTGCCCTTCGGCCTCGCCGACTCGTTCCTCAGCACCCTCGACTTCAAGACGGTCGGGCGGACCTTCGTCGACTACGGGCGGCTCACCGTCGGCTCGTTGCTGCGCGGCAAAGTCTGAGCTCTCCGTCGCCGATCGGGTGTTCGACGTGAGCGCGTGCTCGTTCGAGCGCGCTCCCGATCGCGCGTCGGACCGCTCGTCGGACCCGCGCTCGTCGGACCCGCGCTCGTCGGACTCGTCGGACCCGCGCTCGTCGGACCCGCGCTCGTCGGACCCGCGCTCGTCCAGCCCGCGCTCGTCCAGCCCGCGCTCGTCCAGCCCACGGGGCGGCCACGAGCTGAAGCGTGGGTTGCGAACCTCATTCGTGCACTCGTTCGGGGCCCCAAACCCCCATCGACCGGGATGGGCATGTCGGGATCCTTCCGGAATTCGGGGGCACGCGCGTTGCTCTACGCTGTGAGCGACCCGGTTGCCTCGGGTCCCCCGGTCGGCCGATGAAGTTCCTCTTGCGGCCCGCCTCCCTTCGCCAACCTGGAAAGACGTCCCGGACGCATGCTCGGCACCGACGACAGCGTGATGTGGCTCGCCCTGCGCGAGCTGCCCGACGACCTCCAGACCTGGCTGGGCTCCCACGGCTCCTTCGACGACGCCTGGGCGAGCTGCGACCGACTCGAGTGGCTCGTGACGTTGGCCCTCTCCGCCAGCGTCGACCGGCACCTGGTGGTCGCGGCGAGCTGCGACGTGCTCGAGCGCGCGAAGCTGCGCGCGGAGCTCCCGGAGGCGTTCCAGCTCGCGAAGGGCTGGACGCGCGGGCAGGTCGACGGGCGCGCGTGTTGGGCGGCGGGCTTCCGCGCAGCGGCCCTCGCGAAGAGCACCACGGATCTCGCGACGCGACTGGCCGCCAAGGCGACCGCGTCCCTCGCGTTCGCGTGCGACACCGAGGCGGACGACGGCTACTACGCCTCGCGTGGGCACGCCGCCGAAGCGGTGCTGATCGCGGCTTCGGCGCTCTCCGCGAACGATCGTGCGGCGCTCGCGCAGCATCTCCGCCGTCGCATCCCGCTCGACGCGGTTCGTCGTGGCCTCGAAGGCCTCGGCCGACGCCGCAGCAGCATCCCGCCGCCGCACGACGAGCTCGCCCCGCCCTCGGTCCACCGCCGCCCCGCGAGCGAAGACTCCAGCGTGCGCCAACGTTGAGGACGAGATGATCGACGCCCGGAAGTGGGCAAGCGACGTGAACGTGAAGTGAGGCGACGCGAGCGGCGACCTCGACCCCGACGCACGCGTCGACCCGCGACGTACGAAGACGCGACGTCCGTCAGGCGGGCGGTGCGGGCGGCGCGCCGGGCGCGCGACGCACGATGCGCAGGCGCGTCACCACCCGATCGTTCTCGCTCTCGCGCACGATCGCTTCGACACGATCGCCTTCGCGCAGGGTGCTCCACCCGACCTGCTCGCCGTTCTCTTCCGGCAGCGCCATCGGCACCACCGAGAGCCGATCGACCCAACGCCGATCACCCTCTTCGATCGCGACGTGGAGCGTGTAGGTCACGCGCTGGTAGCGCACGAAGGTGCCCGTGAGCGCGTACTCGCGCGCACCGTCGCGGAGGCAGTCCCCACACGCGCTCGCGTTCGAAGGCGCGCTCCAAGGAGCCACCGCGAGCACGAAGAGCAGCGCGAGCCGACGCATGCGCGAAGCGTAGCAGCTCACTTCGCGAGGGGCGCTTCGATCATCAGCGCGTCGCCCGACCGGACCTCGAGCCGATAGCGGCTGTTCGCGGTCTGGATGTAGTAGACGTCGCGGTCGCAGAGCTTGAGCACGCGCTTCACCGGAGTGGTCACGTACTCGTGCAGGCCATCGGGGAACTCGATCACGACGACCGAGCCCTTGCGCGGCGGGCGGAGCAGACGGCCGACGACGGCTCGCCCCGGCTTCCTCCCGACCTTCCGAAGCACGACCTCCACGTGGAAGAACCTAGCACACCGACTCGGGCGAGCAAAAGCGTGGAGGTGCACTTCGACGGGTGTTTTTCGACTTCGTCGCAGACCCTCGGCCCCTGGGCGCCACGAGAGGCGCGACATCACGATGAAAACGCGCGCCTCGACTTCGGAGCCGTCGTCACCGCGTCGGGAGGTCCCGGACTCGCCGCGTCGGGGTCGAGACGATCGTGGTCGTGTTCGTGTGGCCTTCGCCTTCGTTCACGAGCAGGGGACGCGCCCCATCGCCCCATCGCCCCATCGCCCCATCGCCCATCGCCCCATCGCCCATCGCGCCCCATCCCCCATCGCCTGCGTCGGCTTCGCTCCGGGTGGCACGCCGCAGGTCGTCCTCGATTCGAGCTCGATGACGCCTGACGCCGAGCGCGACGTACGTGAGCGAGAGCTTCGCGTGGATCAACCGAGGTCGAGCGCGCCCAGCTTCTGCACGAGCTCCCCGAGCACGCGGCGGAGCTCCGAGAACTCGGGCTCCTTGCGCTGCGAGGTCGCCTCGTCGACGTAGAGCGCGCGGTTGAGCTCGATCTGGATGGCGTGCCATCCCTCGCGCGGACGTCCGTAGTGCGCGGTCGCGTAGCCGCCGCGGTAGGGATCGTCGTGGCGGACCGAGAGCCCCGCATCGCGGAAGTGCGCGTCGACCAGCTCGAGCACGCGTCGATCCGCGGTCGTGCCGCCGCGCGTGCCCGGGACCACGTCCGCGCGCCGCACGAGCTTGCCCGTCGTGACCACGCGACCCGTGCTCGGCATCGAGTGCGCCGCGAGCAGCACCGCGTACCCGAAGCGCGCGCGTAGGCGCGTGAGCTCGCCGCGCAGCGCGGCGTGATAGGGGCGATGGAAACGCGCGAGCCGCTGCTCGAGCTCCGCGAAGGTCAGCGGTCGTCGCAGCAACGAGCGGCCGTCGGTCGTCATGCGCCACACGACACCGCGGGGTTGAACACCGCGCGGCGCGGGGTGATCGGGCACGGTGTCGAGATCGACGTCGTCCGCCGCGCGGTTGAGATCGACGACGTAGCGGCTGACGTGCGCGACCAACATCGACGCACCGCGCTGAGGCGCCTCCGCGTAGAGCTCGTCGACGTAGAGGTCCGAGTCGCGCAGCACTCCGTCCGGCGGCGCGTCGATCGACGGCACGATCTCGCTCGGAACCTCGAGCCCCGCGTGGGGTACCTCGACGAGCACCGCCGTCGGGTGGACGGGGCGCACCAGCGTGAGGTGGGACCCCTCGGGGATGGTTTCGACCTGACCCAGCACGGAACCTCGAAGACTCGTCTCTCGTGAGGACCCGCGTCGCAAGCCGCTCGGACGGGGCTCGTACGAAGCGACTCGTGACGAAGCTCGAATCCGACGACCGAGCCCGCGGTGAGAGTTAGCACACTCGGCGCGAGGTCGCCCCGACGTGCGTGGACCGTCGGGCCAGCGGTCGCGTGCGTCAACCGTCCCGTGAGTCGCGCGCACGAGCCCGCGAACCATCCACGAGCCATCCGGCGTAGCCACGCGACGAGTCGCTCAGCTCGTCTCGCGCGCGAGACCGCACGCGAGCCCGAGCACCAGCGCGCGGTAGGCGTCCTCCACGTCGAAGCCGAGCGTCTTCGCCGACGCGATCAGCGCCGCCGGCGTCGTCTTCTGCGCGCCCAGCGCGTCGAGCACCCGGCGCCACGAGGGCGCGAGCTCGAAGAACACGTCCGGGATCGCCGGCGCGTGGTCGCGCACGATCACCTTCTCCCAGGTGGGTGTGAGGCTCGCCTCGAGCTCCGACAGATGCGCGGTCGCGACGGCCTCGCGCAGCAACCCGAACGCGCTGTCGCCGAGCGGGAAGGTCTCTTCGTGGCTGCGCACGTCGGGCACGAAGGCCCAACGCCCACGCCGCCAACGGAACGCTTCGAGGAATCGATCGCGCACCTGCGCGGTGATCGCGCGGAAGAGCTCCATCGGTCGCAGCACGCCGAGGCCCACGAGCGCGTCGCCGAGCCGCCCGCCGTAGCGAGGCAGCAGCGCGAGCGCCATGTCGACCTCCATGCGGTAGCAGTAGCCGTTCTCGACGAGCCACTCGCCGAGCAGCTCGCGCCGCTCCGTCGATCCCACGAACTCCGGGCGACCGTCGACGAAGTAGATCTTCTTGCGCCGCTCTCCATCCCAGAGGTGCAGCACGCCGGTCCGTCGATCGCGCGCGAGCCGGAACACCACCGGCAGGAGCGCGCCCGCCGCGAGGTTGCCGCTCGCGTCCGCGCGCGCGAGCTCTTCGAGCTTCCACTGCAGCGCGGGCGAGGTGACGAAGCGCGTGAGCTCCGGCAGATCCTGCGCCGGCACGAGCGGCGCGCTCTCTTTGCCGATCAGCGTGGTGCCGTGCACGCGCCCGCTCGTCACGAGCTGCACGAGCTTCGGGTAGCTCATCGGTCCGAGCTGCGTCCCGTCCGTGAGGCGCACGGTGTAGATGTCGGGCGAGCGCACCCCGACCTCGCGCACCAGGTGCTCCGCGACCGGGCTGAGCAAGCTCGTGTCGATCAGCGACGTCGACGGTCCATCGCTCGCGAGCCCGTAGCCCGGCTCCACCAGATCGAGGCGCGCGAGCACCCGCGCGAGCCGCTCGGGACCGTGGCTCATCCCGCGGCGTCGACGGATCTCGTCGCAGCTCTCCGCGAACTCCGCCGCGCTCGGGCGCGCCGCCGGGTCGCGTACGAGCGACGCTTCGAGCAAGAGCCGCACGTCCTTCGGGATCTTCCGCCGGTGCCGCTCGAGGATCGTGAGGTCGACGTCGCGGATGCGCATCAGCACGTCGAGCTCGCGGCCGGTGCCGAAGAGCGGCTCGCCGATCAAGAGCTCGGTGAGCACGGTCGCGAGCGTGAAGACGTCGCTGCGTCCGTCGACCGCGCGGCCCATCACCTGCTCGGGCGACATGTAGCCGAGCTTCCCGCGCACGTGGCCGTCCTCGGTGCGCGGCGTGCGGATGGCGACCTTCGCGATCCCGAAGTCCGCGAGCTTCACGTGGCCCGTCGCGGTCAGGAGGATGTTCGCGGGGCTCACGTCGCGGTGCACGAAGCCGAGCGGTCGACCGTCGGGATCGGTGAGGCGGTGCGCGTACGCGAGCGCGTGACCGGTCTGACTGACGACGAAGAGCGCGGAGTCGAGCGGCAGCGTCTCGCGCAGCGCCGACATCGTGCGGAGCAGCTTGTTGACGTTGGTGCCGTCGACGAGCTCCATCGCGAGGAAGAGCTCGCCACCGTGCTCGCCGAAGTCGAAGACCTGCACGACGTTCGGGTGATGCAGCGAGGCGGCGAGCTTCGCCTCGTCGATGAACATCGAGACGAAGTCGGGATCGCCCGCGAACTGTGGGAGGATCCGCTTGAGCGCGACCTTCTTGGAGAAGCCGTGGGGGCCTTTTCGGTGCGCGACGTACACCTCGGCCATCCCGCCGGTGGCGAGCCTCCGCTCGATGACGTACGGGCCGATTGGCGCTTGCAACCAGCGTCTCCTCGCGCCGGGCACCACCACGCGCCCGGCAAGCCCCGTCAGGATAAGGGACGCGATCGGCGATCCGAAAGGGCGAGCCCACGTTTGCGCGCTTCGACGAAGCCGATCTGTCGGGCGATGTGCGCGCGACCGTCTCGATGTCGGTCCACGTCGCTTTCGCGACTCGGTCGTCGAACGGTGGCGACGACGGCGACGACGGGGACCCGTGCCGCAGCGTTCGATCGCGCCCCCGACGTGCCGTCGTCGGATCTCACGACCGCATAACCCTGACGTCGCTCCGGCTTCCGTCCGTTCGTGCGGGATGTGTATAGTCGGGCGCTACGGAGGGTGGGCTCGCGGGGTCGTCCGCGAGTGGCTCCTCCGTCCGGTGAGCGCATGACCCGAGCACAGCCCGCGGCCCGATCCTCACGTGACCCCTACCTCGGCAAGGTCGTCGCCGGACGCTACCGCCTCGAAGCGCGACTCGGCGAAGGCGGCATGGGCGTCGTCTACCGCGCGAGGCACGTGCTCATCGAGCGTGTGGTGGCGCTCAAGCTGATCCGTCCGGATCTGCGCGGCGAGACCCACCTCCGTGCGTGGATGTTGCGTGAGGCCCGCGCCGCCAACCGCGTCGACCACGCTCACATCGTCGACATCCACGACGTCGGTGAGACGGAAGAGGGCGAGCTCTACCTCGTGATGGAGTACCTCGTCGGCGTCGCGCTCTCGGGCGAGATCGCGAAGGGCCCGATGCCGATCGTGCGCGCGGTCGACGTGCTCGAGCAGATGTGCGCCGCGCTCGCGCGTGCCCACGACCTCGGCGTCGTCCACCGCGACCTGAAGAGCGACAACATCATGCTGACCAACAAGGGCGGTCGGCAGGACTTCGTGAAGATCCTCGACTTCGGTCTCGCCGCGCTCGCGCGCGATCCTCGGCTCGCGCCGAAGGGGGCGGTGTTCGGCACGCCCGAGTACATGTCGCCCGAGCAAGCGCGCGGCGAGGACGCGGTCGCGGCGAGCGATCTCTACGCGCTCGGCGTGCTCTTCTACGAGATGATGACGGGGCAGCTCCCGTTCCGATCGTCGGATCGCGACACGCTGCTCGAGATGCAGCGGAGCGCCCCCTCGCCGAAGCCGCGCCAGCTCCGGCAGGACATCCCCGAGCAGGCGGAACAGATTTGCCTGAAGCTCCTGCAGAAGAAGATCGACGATCGGTTCCGAGACGGTCACCACCTGCAAGAAGAGCTGAAGAAGCTGCAGCGCTCGCTGCCTTCGACGGTGTGGGACGTCCAGAAGTCGTCGAGCGACGTGCCGATGGCGCCGCCGCCGCCCCCGCCCGCGCCGACGCCGGGGGTGGTCGAGTGGAGCAAGCGCGCGGCGAACTTCCTGCGCGCGACCGCGCGTGCGTACCCGAACGGCAAGGCCCCGGACGACGTGCGCCAAGCGGCGGAGCGCATGTGGGATCTGGCGGCGCGCGCCTCGCGGCTCGAGGGCGAGCTCGCGAGCCATCAGCGCAAGCTGGAGGCGATCGAGAAGCGGGGTCGCGCGCTGCGCGCGGAGATCGGTCGTAAGGTCGAGGAGCTCGCGGGCGAAGAGAGCCGCGCGATGCGCGAGGCGCTCGCGGAGCGAGAGCGCGCGTCTCGGGTGCAGGCGATGCGCACGCAAGCGGAGCGTGAGGTCGGCGAAGCGCAGGCGAAGCTGCGCGTGCAGTCGACCGCGGAGGGCTGGCGCGAGCTCGGCGCGGCGGAAGCGCGCGTGACCACGCTTCAGACCGTGCAGGGCGACTACGAGCGCCGCGCGCGCGAGCGCGAGCAGTACGCGGAGAGCCTGCGCAAGCAGATCGACGACCTGAAGGCGCAGCTCCAGCGCTACGGCGACGCGCTCGAGAGCGATCTCCAAGCGGGCCGCGAGCGGATCGCGACGCGCGTGCGCGAAGCGCTCGGCTACGAGAAGAGCTTCATGGACGCCTCGGCGCTCTTGCTCGAGCACCTCTCCGGTCGCCCCGAGTGCCGCGAGATCCTGGAAGACGTGGCCAAGCAGATGGCCGAAGAGCGCGCCGCCGATGTGGACTGAGGTCTTCGGCGTCTGACCTGCTTCATGCCGACGCGCCGAGGCGGACGTCATATGGAGCGGCTGGGGCGACGAGCAGGGTTCCAAGGGGGGAACCCCCTCGGCCTCGCGGAGCGGCCGAGCGCCGTCGCGCAGCGGAGCCGAAGGCGGAGCGAAGGGACGGTGTGAGGCGGGGGTCGCGGGGATCTCCCCGCGCCTCCGTGAGCGAAGGCCGAAGGCGGTAGCGAACAGACTAAGCCGTTTCGATCACCTTCACGCGGACTTCGCTCGAGAAGACTTCTCGCCACAGATCGGCTTTTCGTTCGACCGTCCAGACCTCGAGCGCGAGATCTTGGGAGCTGCGCACCTCGAGCTGGAGCAAGTTCTTCTGCGCGTCCACCGTGAGCTCTTTGGCTTTTCCGAGGTGGGCTCGGTCGAGGGCGTCGGCGATGCGGAGGATCGCGGTGAGCTTGCGGACGCGCTCGCGGTAGTCCGGCGAGAGCTCACGGTAGGCTTGGTGCCTCACCGCCGGGGCGCCGCGGCGATGGTACCGCGCGACGAGCGCGATCACCGCGCGCATCTCGGGGGTCACGCCCATGAGGTCGCTGTTCTCGATGATGTACTGCGAGTGTTTGTGGTGCGCTTGGGGGTTGATGAAGTCGCCCACGTCGTGCAGAAGCGACGCGACCTTCAGCATCATGCGCGACTTCGCGCCGAGCCCGTGCAGCGATTGAGTCGCGTCGAAGATCTTGGTCGCGAGGTCCGTGACCTGCACCGCGTGGCGCTCGTCGAAGTGGTAGCGGCGTCCGAGGTGGAGCGCGGCCACGAGCAGCTTGTCGTCCTCCGCGCCGTAGTCCCAGACGCGGTAGTGCTTCTCGACCAGCTCGGTGGTGATGCCTTCCTTCACGCCGACGCCCGGCACCTCGATGCGTTTGACGTCCGCGAGGTCCGCCATCGCGACGACCACGTAGAGCGCGGGCACGATCACGTCCGCGCGATCGGGGCGCAGATCGTGGCGCGTCGCGCGCTCGGCCGCCGGCAGCTGCGAGAGCTCGCGAAGCAACGTGCGCGCGCGCTCCACGTCGATCACCGGCACCGCGCCGGGCGCTGCCCCCACGACGGGGGCTTCCGGCGCGAGCTCGGAGATCGCGACCAGGTTGCCGCCCGTGCCGACCACGTGATCCCACGGGCGCCGACGCAGCTTGCGGCGGTGTGGCGCGAGCAGTCGATCGAGGTACTCGCGCACGAGCCGATCCTGATCGACGGTCACCGGCTCGCCGCCCTGCATGAACGCTTCGAGCAAGCGTACGGTGCCGATCGCGAGCGAGACCACGAAGCCCGCGCCGTCGCGACCGGGCACGATCTCGCTCAGCTCGAGGCTCCCGCCGCCGAGATCCATGAGGAGCGCGTGGCCTTCGAGCGGCATCGACTCGCGCACTGCGAGCCCCACGAGGCGCGCCTCTTCGGTGCCGTCGATCGTGTCCAGCGTGATGCCGGCCTCGCGCCGAACGCGGTCGATCAGCTCGTGGCCGTTCTTCGCGGAGCGCGCGCTCGCCGTGACCACCGCGCGGTAGTCGTCGACGCGCGCGTCCTCCATGGCGGCGGCGAAGGTGCGCATCGCCTCGACGCTCTCGTCGATCGTCGCGGGATCGAGCTCGCCGGTCTGGAAGACGTTGTGGCCGAGGCGCACCGGGATGCGGATCGAGCGGAAAGGGCGGATGCGGTCCGGCTCCTTCGCCTGCACGATGAGCAGGCGCGACGCGTTGGACCCGACGTCGATGGCGGCGAAGCGAGGCACTGCGCGCGAGGATAGCGCGCTCACGCCGGATGCTCGCCGGTTTCGGGCGAAGCCGGACAATCGCGTGCGGCGCGCGCGCGGCTCGGCGCACTCGGGCTCGCCGCTCAGCTCGACTTGGGACCGAGCTCGTCCGTGAGCCACTCCGCGATCGAAGGCACTTGTTCGCCCGCGCCGCGTGGCATCACGCACCAGCGCAGCAGATGGAGCCCGATGGGCAGGTGCAGCCACTCGCCGACGCGGACCCGCACGAGCGGCGGACGCGCGAGCCCGTCGTCCTCGACCTCGCTCGCGGCCCACTGCACCTCGCGGCGGAGCTCCGTCGCCGCCACCACCGCGACCGCGTCGCAGAGCGCTTGGAAGAGTCGCGGCGGGATCCAGCGCAGCACGTCGGGCACGTCGACCCCGAGCCGCGCTTCGAGCGCGTCGAGGCTGCTCCGCTTCGGCGGTAGCGGGGTCTCGCCGCGCTCGGCGAGCACTTGGTTCAGCGCGGCGAAGATCGCGCCCGGTCGCGCGCCGAAGACCTCGTCGCCGAGCTTCTTGCGGAGCGCGTCCTCGAGCGCGAGCACGTCGGGGCTCGCGAGCTTCGCCTCGAAGCGTCGGCGGATCTGTTCGGGCGGCTCTCGCCCTACACGATTGGCCTCGCCGCGCGCGTGACGGAGCGCCTCTTCGAACGCGTCGTCGTGCGCCACCTCGCGCAAACCGAACGCGCGCACGGCGTCCTCGAAGCGATCCACGTCGGCGAACGAGAGTAGGCGCAGCGCGGCCGGGCGCTCCTCGTCGGGGGTGTCGAAGGGCGCGGAGAGCTCCGTCAGCAGCGCCGCTTCCACGAGCGGGCGCAGCGCGGCGTGCAGCGCGGGGGCTCCACCCGGATCGTCCCAGACCACGAGGTTCCACGCGAAGGTGCCCACGTTCGAGGGCGATCCCGCGCTCGTCAGCGGCACGTGGAGGACACGCGCATGCACGGCGTGGCGAGGCAACGGCGCGGTGTCGCGTCGCGCGGCCGCGAAGGGATCGTCCGGATCGATCATGTGCGTTCGGGCGTAGCGCGCGGGGTCGGCCGGGCAACTCGACGCCGTCGCGGTGTGCACGCGACGGGCGCGTCGCGGACGCGCTCGGACGACCGAGCGTGTGGCCGGCCCGTCTTCGAACCGCGACTCGGGGACGGGTCCTCGGACCTCCGCGTCGAAACGACGCTTCTCACCCAAACGGGTGACGCGCACCTCCGCGAACCTGCGTACAGTGAATCGTCGTGAGTCGGTACCCGCGCTTGACGAGCTACCTCTCCGCCTTGCCCGGCGGCACCGCGGCGTACCCGTCGTACGAAGCGAAGGCGTCGCTCGTGCGCTTCATGCTCGAGGTCTGCCCGGCGCCGAGCGACACCTCGGGGCTCCCGCCCGCGGTCGCGTCGGTGCTCTGCGATCCACCGCCCGCGAACGTGTGGATCTCCGAGGTCCTCCACTTCGCCGCCGCGCTCGCGCTCGCCGATCACCACGGCCTCGACGAGCGCGGGCTCCGCACGTTCTGGTTCGAGCAGATGTCGCTCGTCGCGCAGAGCCCGCTGTACCGGACCTTGCTCGGCTCGCTCACGCCACAGGTGATGTTGAAGACGGCGGGCGTGCGGTGGACGGGTTTCCATCGCGGCCTCGAGCTCGAGGCGACCGAGTGTGGTCCGACGGCGATCGAGCTCATCCTCCGGCATCCGCCCGGCCTGCTCACGCCGCTGATCGCGGAAGGCTTCGTCGGCGCGTTCCACGCGCTCGCGGCCGTCTCGTCCGAGCCCGCGATGAACGTGAAGCTCGCGGCGGTGCATCCGTCGCGGTCGACCTTCCGCCTCGCCTGGGCCGACGCGGCGGAGTGAAGCGCGCGTCCACATCGTGGTCTCGCGAGCGAACGCGAGGACTACGAAGCGCGTGATCGGCCCCGAGCGAGCTCGGCACGGTCGGGCGCGAGCTCAGCTCTCGGCTTCGAGGCGCTCCAGCTCTTCTTGGATCTCCGACCACGTGTCCATCGCGACCTCGAGCTCGACCTTCGCGCGCGCGTAGGCCTGCGTGAGCTCGCTCTGCTTCTTCGGATCGCCGTAGGTCGCCGGGTCGCTCATCTGCGCTTCCCGCTCGGCCTGTTCCTTCTCGAGCCGCGCGACCGTCTTCTCGAGCTCCTCCGAGCGACGCTGCAGCGGGCGCAGCTTCTTCTGGAGCTCCTTGCGGCGGTCCGCGTCCTCGCGCCGGCGCGCGCGATCGTCGACCGTGCTCGTCGGCTTCGTGGCGAGCGGCTCCTTCGCGCCCGCGCCGTTCGCGGCATCGTTCTTCGCCGCGGCATCGTTCTTCGCGGCATCGTTCTTCGCGGCACCGCTCTTCGCCGCACCGCTCTTGGAAACGTCCGGTTCCTTCTTGGTCTGTCCGCTGCTGCTTCCCGGCGCGAGGTTCTTCCCGCCCGCATCGGTGCTCACCGCGGTCGCGAGATCACCTTCGCCGCGCTGCACCTTCGCGAGGTAGTCGTCGAGCGTACCCGGATAGACGACGACCTTGCCGTCCTCCACGAACCACAAGCTCGTCGCGAGCCGACGGATGAACGAGCGGTTGTGGCTGACGAAGAGCAGGGTGCCTTCGAAGCTCGCGAGCGCGTCCGCGAGCCGCTCGCTCGAGTCGAGATCGAGGTGGTTCGTCGGCTCGTCCATCAGGAGCACGTTGCCGGGACGCACGAGCATGCACGCGAGCGCCACGCGCGCGCGCTCCCCGCCCGAGAGCACCCCGATCTTCTTCTCGATCTCCTGATCGCCGAAGAGCAACGCGCCGAGGGCCGCGCGCACTTGCTGATGCGAGGCGTCGACCGCCTCCGACTTCACCGTCGTGTAGACGTCCCACTCCTTGCGCAGGACCTCCGCGTGGTGCTGCGCGTAGTAGGCGACCTTGGTGTTCGCGCCGTACTGGTACTCGCCGCCGCTCGCCTCGATCTCGCCCGCGAGGATCCGCAAGAGCGTCGTCTTGCCCGCGCCGTTCACGCCGAGCAGCGCGATGCGCTCGCCGCGCGGCACCATCAGGTCGACTCCCTTGAGCACCGCGTGGTCGCCGTAGCGCTTCTGCAGCCCCTTCACCTCGAGCACGTTCTTGCCCGCGCGCTCGACGGGCGGGAAGCGAAAGCGGATCTGCTCGCGATCCTGGAAGAGCTCGACGTCGTCCATCTTCTCGAGCTTCTTCACGCGGCTCTGGACCTGCTTGGCCTTCGAGGCCTTCGCCCGGAAGCGCTTCACGAAGCGCTCCATGTCGTCCTTCTCGCGCTGCAGGTTCTTCGCGCGGTTCTCGAGCAACACGCGCTCCTCTTCGCGCTGTCGCTTGTATTGCTCGTAGTTGCCGACGTATTGGCGCACGCCCTCCGGCTCGTAGCTGACGATGCGCGAGACCTGCTCGTTGAGGAACTCGCGGTCGTGGCTGATGAGCACGATGGCGCGGTCGTAGCGCTGCAAGAACGCGGAGAGCCACGCGACCGAGGGCATGTCGAGGTGGTTCGTCGGCTCGTCGAGCAGCAACAGATCCGGTCGCTGGAAGAGCAACGAGCCGAGGACGGCGCGCATCTTCCAACCGCCCGAGAGCTCCGAGAGATCACGCTCGAGGTCGGAGTCCTTGAAGCCGAGACCCGCCAGGATGCGCAGCGCCTCGTGCTCGCCGAAGTAGGCGTCGAAGTGCGCCATGCGCTCGTGGAGCTCGCCGACGCGCCCCGCGGCGTCGATCATGCGGTCTTCGTAGTCGGGCTGACCGTCGTCGGTTCCATCGGAGGGGCTGTCGCCAGCCCCTCCCCCGCCGGGCGTGAAGCCCGTCGGGGCCCCCTCCCGCGAGCCTTCGCTCGCTTCGCTCGCTGCGCGCCGTCCAGCAGGCCGGCTTGCGTGCCTGGTCGGCTCCAACGCCGCCAGCGCGTTCAGCGTGGCCTCGGCTTCGAGCATGTCGGCTTCGAGCGCCGCGCGACCGGGAACGCTCTCGCGCACGAAGGTCCGCAGGGTGCGGCCGCCGTCGAGGTGAACGTCCTGCGGGAGGTAGCCGATGCGGGCCCCTTTTCGCGCGCGGATCACGCCCCCGTCCGGTTGCGTGTGACCGGCGAGCAGACGGAGCAGCGACGTCTTCCCGGAGCCGTTCGGTCCGATGAGACCGATGCGATCGCCATCCGCGATGCGCAGGCCGAGGTGCTCGACGATCTTCTTGCCGCCGAGGTGGAGAGAGACGTCCTCGAAGACGACGAGACTCATGGCGGCGGCTTGGTAGCACGCGACGCGAGGCGAGGCCCGGTCGGTGGCGCGAACGACGCGAAGGAGCGCGAAGCCGTGAGCGAGCCCGTCGGATGCTCGCCAGCCGTCTCGTCGCGAACGAGCGCGAGCGCGAACCCGCAAAGTGGGGGCGGCCGCCGTCACGCGAACGACGACCTCGCGGCCCCGCGCGGATCCGCTACCGTGCGGCGTGATGCGTTCCTCGGTCCTCGGACTTCTCCTTCTGCTCGGCTTAGCGGCGTGCAGTGGCGACAGCACCCCGCCGCCCGAGCCCGTCACCGTCGGCGGCGAGCGCGAGCGCGAAGGGGACGTGCAGACCGAGGTGCAGGTCGAGGTCGCGCGCGAGACGCCCGGCATCGCACGCGCGCTCGGACCGACCTCGACCTTCGCGGATCTGATCGCCGCGATTCGACGGCTCGACGACCGTGGCGAAGGCGCGAGCGAAGAGCGCTGCGTGCTGCGTGGGGGCGCGCGCATGGGTGACGGCATCCGGCTCGAGGCGGAGCTCGCGGTGCCGGTGCGTCCGGTGCCCGACGCGGCGCCCGCGCTGGTGCCGCGGCTGCGCTCGCGTGGTCCGGTGTCTGCGCTCGCGGTGTGGGGACAGCGGGGCTCCGGCTCGCTCGTGCTCGCCGTGCTCACGAGCACGACCCCGATCCGCGGGCGCGAGGCGGCGCTCTTCGTGTCGGAGGACGGCGCGCGCGTGCGCTTCGTCGACTCCGAGGTCGCGACCGCCCTCGCGGGGCCGCACACGCCGGAGGCGCTCTCCGCGTGGCTCGGAAGCGAGGACGGTGACGCGGGGATCGGGCGCGTGCTCATGACGGCCGATGCAGGCGTCTCGCTCGCCGCACTGCGTCGCTACCTCGCCGCGATCCCGCCGCGGCTCGAGGTCGCGCTCGCGGTGCCGCTCGCCGACGACGTGCGTTTGCCGCCCGCGCCCGCGCCGCCCTCGGACACGCTCGGGCTCTGCGCGAACGAGCCGGCGTGGGAGCCTTCGCAGGGCGAGGTCGACGTGCCCTCGCTACGCGCCGCGATCGGCGAGCGACGCGACGACCTCGCGGGTTGTCTCGCGCAGGCGGCCCCGGAGCGCGCCCACGGCGGCCGCATCGGTCTGCGCTTCCGCGTCGAAGAGAGCGGCGCCGTCGAGCAGGCGTGCGCGGTCTCGGACGGCATCGGCGATCCGCGCGTGCGTGCCTGCGTGCTCGACGTGTTCCGCCGCGTCCGGGTCACGCCACCGTCCGGAGGCAGCGCACTCGTGGAGGTGCCGATCGCGCTCGTCCCGAACGCGGACGATCGCACCTGCGCGCTCTGCGATTGAGCGCGCGGCGCTTCGACGAGACGTCGGGCCGACGCGTCGAGTCGACGTCGCGCGTGCGCCACGCGTCACTGGGCGCCGTGAGGCCGATCCTTTGCCGGGCGCGCGGGCTCGCTCGCGCGATTCACCGACGCTCGACGGTGGGACGGAGCGTCGCGCGGCTGGCCTTCGCGAGCGCGCGCTCCATGATCGGCACGTGCGCAAGCCCTTTCTCGTGCTCAAGACCGGCAACACCTTCGAGGACCTCGCGGCCAAGCGGGGCGACTACGAAGATTGGTTCCTCGCGGGGCTCGGGGTCGCGCCGAGCGACGCGCGCGTGGTCGACGTGCGGAAGGTGCCTGCGCCGCCAGTCGAGGACGTGCGTGGGGTCGTGATCACCGGCTCGTCCGCGATGGTCACCGACCGCGAGCCGTGGAGTGAGGCGCTGCGCCCGTGGCTGCTGCGTGCGCTGGAGGTCGAGCTGCCGATGCTCGCGGTCTGCTACGGCCACCAGCTCCTCGCGGACGCGCTCGGCGGCGACGTCGGTCCGAACCCGCGCGGACGTCAGATCGGTACCGTGCGCGTCGAGCTCACCGAGGAGGGGCGCGCGGATCCTCTCCTCGGCAGCCTCGCTCCGGCGGGCGCGCCGCTCCTTCTCCAGGCCACGCACCGGCAGTCCGCGCGCGCGCTTCCGGCCGGGATCCCGAGCCTCGCGCGCTCTCCTCGCGATTCGAACCACGCGTTCCGCGCGGGAGAACGCGCGTGGGCGGTGCAGTTCCACCCCGAGATCGATCACGAGGCGATCGCGGAGTACGTGCTCCGGCGTCGCGACGCGATCCGGGAGGAGGGCGACGATCCGGACGCGATCCTCGCCGCGATCACGCCGAGCGAGCACGGCACCAAGCTGCTGCGGAGATTCGCCGAGCTCGCGGGCGGCTGACGGCGTCTCGACGACGGCACGTCGCGCCGCGTTCGCGACGCGATCGTGGACGTGGACGTGGACGTGGACGTGGACGTGGACGTCGTCGGCGACATGGTCGGCGACATGGTCGGCGACATGGTCGGCGACGTGTCCGCAAACGTCCGCGGCAAACGAAACGACGAAGCCCGCACGAGGCGGGCTCCGTACGTCGACTCGAGGCGCCGTTCGTTCAGGCGTGCGCGAGCGCCAGCGAGGGGATCGCGGAGGCCTCGCGGTCGAGCTCGCCGATCATCTCTTCGGTCGTGATCTGATCTGCGCTGCGGCCGCCGAAGTACTTCGAGAGCCCGACGCGATCGTAGTGCGGCTTGATGCGGTCGCTGAGCAGGCCGATCTCGCGGAGGTTCGGCACGAGGCGCGAGAACATCACGTGGCGGAACTCTTCGAGGCCCGGCGAGGTGCTGACGACGTCACGCCATTGCGCGCGCGTGAGCAGGCCCTCGAAGCGCTCCTCGTAGATCTCGTAGGCGAGGAACCGGTTGCGCATCAGGAGCGCGACCTCGAACGACCAGTCCTCGCGCTCGCGGCGCTCACGCTCGCTGATGTGCTTGTGGAAGTGCTCGCGCAGCGCGAGCACGCCGTAGTGCACGTGACGCGACTCGTCGCGGATCACGTTCTTGAGCAGCTCCTTGAGCAGCGGCTCGTTCGTGATCTTGTAGAGCGTGCCGAAGGCGCCGAGCGCGAGGCCCTCGACCATGATCTGCATGCCGAGGAACTTCATGTCCCAACGCGAGTCGCTCATCAGCGCGTCGATGATCACGAAGAGGTTGTCGTTGATCTGGTAGAGCTTGTTCAGCTTCGTATCGAGGTAGCGGTGGAAGACCTCGACGTGGCGCGCTTCGTCGACCACCTGGGTCGCGCCGTAGAGCTTGCCGTCGAAGAACTGCACCGCCTCGGTGACCTGCGCGGCCGCGAAGAGCGCGCCCTGCTCGCCGTGGAGGAACTGGCTGAGCTGCCACGCGGCGACGTCCGAACGAATCCGCGCCTTCTCGCGCGGGGTGAAGCGCGCGCCGATGTAGCCCTCGAGCTTCTCGAAGTTCAGGAAGTCGTCGGGGATGATGCGGACCTCGGGGCTCTCGGGATCGACGTTCGTCGACCAGTCGAGCCAGGTGTCGCCGTCCCATTGGTTCTGCTTCGCGCGCGTGTAGAGCTCGCGCATCTCCGGCTGATCCATCGGGTAGGACCAGTCGAAGTGCGCGTCGTGGCTCGCCTTGATCTTGGTGGGCACGCCCTGCTTGCCGCGCTGGAAGATCAGGCCGCGCACCCCCGAGGGACCGAGGGCGGCGGCGACCTTCGGGTCCCGCACCTCGCTCATGAGCTCGGCGGCTTCGGCATAAGGCTCGACGCGCGCACGGACCTTCTCGGGGAGGAGCTGGAGCAGCTTGTCGGTGATCATGGAGACCTCGGCGGAGGGTTGGGAGACGCTCGAAGAAAGAGGGAAAGTCGGCGGCTGACCCCGCCGACTCGGGCAAGAAGTCGAGAGGAGTCGCGATGGAACGCGGGGTGAGAGGGACTCAATCGTCTACGCTCTCGAAGAAGGACTTCACGCGGCTCGCGTGGTAGCGGGTGAGGAAGGTGTGGATGATCGGCAGCGATCGCTCGATCATCTTCGCGACCTGATCGGGAGGGAGCTTCGACAGGCGACGCGACAGAAGGCGCATCTCTTCGCGGAAGAGCTTGCTCATCGCTTCTTCGTAGAAGGCGACGTCCGCCACCGTGAAGCCGAGGTCGCGGGAGAAGCCGAGGCGGCGCATCTGGCCGAAGAGCTCGATCATCCAACTGTCGGACTCGGACACCACGAGGCGGCCGTTCTCTTCGCGCGCGGCGACGAGCCCGAGCTCGATCGCTTCGCGGATGTCCTCGACCAGCACCCCGGCGCGCTCCGCGAGGCGCTCCGCGTCGAGCATGCGGGTGGTCTCGGTGGAGGGCGCGAGCGAGCCGCGCAGACGCGACTTCAAACCTGCGAGGAACTCGTGCTGCTCGGGGGTGAAGCTCTCTTCTTTGCCGTCGAGGAGCGCCTTGATCGCCTTGAGCGGAAGGAAGCGTTCGTGCTGGAGCTTCTTGATGAGCAAGAGCCGCTCGAGGTGCTCTTCCGAGTACCAGGCCATGTTGCGGCCGGTCTTGTGGCCGGGAGGTAGCAGCTCTTGCTGGATGTAAAAGTGGATCGCTTGCCGATCGAGGCCGCTCGCTTCGCAGAGCTCCTTCATCCGGTAGCGCTTGCCGTCGGCGCCGCTCCCCGCGTCGCTCTTCGGGGAGTCCTTCGCGGGCGGCGGCAGGGTGCCGCGAGTGCGATCGAGCTCGAACGTCATGGGACCTCCACGGCGCAGGGGCCGGTGGCGCGCGAACAGCACGCGAGCACGTAGCCTTCGGCGCGCTCGGACGCGGTGAGGCAGTTGGGCTCTTCTTGGACCACGTCGCCCTCGACCAAGCGGACCTTGCAGGCGGCGCATCCGCCCATCGCGCACGAGAAGGGCATCGCGAGGCCCGACGCGAGGCCGGCTTCGAGGAGGGTCTGACCCTCGCGCTGGACGACCTCGCGCTTGGTGCCGCCGAGCGTGACGAGCACTGGCTGCGGGCCCTTCGGACGCGCGACGGGCTTGCGCTGCTCGGGGCTCGTGAAGCGCTCCTCGTGGATGCGACTCGGATCGACGCCGAGCGACGAGAGCGCCTCGTGCGCCGCGTCCATCATCGGGGTGGGCCCGCAGACGAAGATCTCGGCGCGCGCGAGGTCGACCCCGAGGGTGGTGAAGCGCTCGCGCTGGGTCGTCGCGTCGAGCACGCCCCGCGCGCCGGTCCATTCTGCCGGCGGATCCTGGAGCACGTGGTCGACGACGAAGCGTTCACCGTAGCGTGCCTGCAGCGTCTTCAGACGCGCGCGGAAGATCACGTCGTCGAGGCGGCGGTTGCCGAAGACCAGGGTCACCTTCGAGCGCGGCTCCGTCGCGAGCACGCTCTCCGCGATCGAGGCGATGGGCGTGATGCCGCTGCCGCCCGCGACGAGCAGGAGGTGCCGAGCGGCGTTCGGACTCGTCGAGTCGGCGGGGTCAGCCGCCGACGGATCCGGGGTCACCGTGAACACGCCGGAGGGGCCGAGCGCGTGGAGCACGTCGCCGGCGCGCGCGTGATCGACGAGGTGGTTGCTGACGCGTCCGCCTTCGACGCGCTTGACCGTGACGTGCGGCGCGTGGCCGGGGAGGGCGGCGCTGGCGAGCGAGTAGGCGCGGCGGAGTGTCTGACCTTCGCGCTTCACCTCGAAGGTGAGGAACTGGCCGGGCACGAAGGAGAGCGCCTTGCCGTCGGCCTCTTCGAGGAAGAGCGACACCGCGTCGGGCGTCTCGCGGACCACGCGCGTGATGCGCAGCGGACGGGTCGCGACGGTCGTCGGCGCGGTCGAAACGGGCGTCGTGCGCGGTCGGCGCGCGACGGTCGGCGCGGGGCGCTCTCCCGAGAGCACGCCGACCACGGTGCCGACGTCGCGCCGAACCTGCTGCAGCTTCTCCGCGATTCGGCGCGGAAAGAGCGCGTCGATCAAATCGACTTCTTCGAGGTGTGGCGCCCGCGCCGGTCCCTGCGTCACCGTGCGCACCGGCGTCGGACGCTGGCCCCGCAGCACGCCGCCGAGGACGCGCGCGTCACGCCGCGCTTGGTCCAGGGGAGCGACGAGGCGCGCAGGCAGCGCGAGGGAGACGAGCTTGGCCGCGACGTCGCTCGGGGCGACCGGTTGCGGCACGGCGTCGGCGAGTCGCGACATGCCGAGCAGTCTGTCGGCAGTCGTGAAAAGTGTCAAGCAACGCTAAACACTATGTTGTGTACGAAGTGTGCGCGGGTTGAGGTGGTGTTCAAAAGTCTTGAAATTACAGACGTTTGGCAGAGGTTGTCTCAGAACCCGAGGTGTGCGCGCCAGTAGTCGGTCGCGAAGACGCCCTTCGGGTCGAGCTCGGCCCGGAGCGCGAGGAAGTCCGCGAGGCGGAGCTGGGAGGCGTAGTGCGCGCGCCATGCGTCGCTCGCGGGGGGGAGCCACTTGCCCCAATGAGGCCGGAACGCGAGGTCCTTCAGGAGATCCCAGAAGGGCTGATAGAAGCTCTCGGGGGATCCGGCGTTCAGCCCGAACCAGAAGACGTCGACGCGCAGCACGTCCACGCCGTACGCGGGGCTCATCCAGAATTGATCCGCCTTCGCCGCGTAGATCTCGCAACTGAAGGTGCCAGTCGCCGCGAGCGCGCCGCGCGGGGTGCCGTCGCCCGCGTAGTAGTTGCGCAGGCGGTTCATCGCCTCGTCGCAGTGCTCGAGCGGGATCCAGAGCTCGGTGAACTCGGTCGGCCAGAGGAGGTCGTCCATCTGGTTGTCCATCGGGAGACCGCAGCGCCACGAGTCCCAGAAGGGTGTGCCGTCGCGATCGATCGAGACGAAGAGGCCGAGCACGTACGGCAGCGCCCAGGGCAGCGCGAGCTTCACGCCGTCCGCGAGGAGCTGCGCGAGCCGCGTGTCGAAGGCTTTCTGCGAGACGAGCTCCAGCAGCTTCACGAGGCCGTGCACGAACGCATCCCACGCCGGGTGATCCGCCACCGTCGGCACCTCGCCGAGCTCGCGCCGCACCAGCTCCGCGAAGCGCTCCACCTCCTCGGGCGCGACGGACGCGGAGAGCGGCGCGTTCGCGTGCGAGCGCAGCGCGGCATGCGTGCCGTCGAAGACGTGCTTGAGCACCTGATCGGGATGCCGCGCGGCTTGGAAAGTGGCGGTCGTGGCGGGCGCGGTCTCGCCCGGGAGGCACGGGCAGACGTCGGGGTTCGGCTGCCCGGTGAGGAAGGATTCGAGCTTGTCGTACCACGCGATCTGCAGCTTCGCGGGCACCTGCGAGACGTCGTCGAGGTTGCCGAGCACGGTGTAGGTGAGCGAGCCGGCGAGGGCGGCGAGCTGCGGGGCGCGCCCGAGCTCGCGGTAGGGGTTGCGCTTCATCCGCGGGATCGGCTCGGAGCGACCTGCGCGCCAGACCTGTACTCGCTCGAACCCACGTTGAGGCCACCACATGAGGCGCGAGTAGGGCGTCTGTTGGAAGAAGCTCGCGAGGCTCTTCGGGGTCGCGTTCGGCGCGAAGAGATCGACGGGCGAAGCCGGATCGTCGGTTTGAACGGTGACCTGATCGCCGAAGACGTCGAAGGTCGGTCCGACGCGGAAGCTGATCGCGACCACCACCCCGAGCAGACCGAGGTTCACCCCGACCGCGCCGAAGCGCGGGTCGCCGCGGTCGATCACGTGCAGGTTGCCGAGCCCGTCCACGAGCTCGAACGACACGAGCTGGTCCCCCACCGCGTGCATCAAGGATCCGCCGCTCGAGCCGGTCGCGAGGAAGCCGGCCACCGTCTGGTGCGTGATGCCGCCGGTGTCCGCGAGCGCGTAGCCGCGCTGCTGGAGTTGCCAGTTCAGGCTGTTCTCCCAGGTCGAGGTGCCGGTGGGGTCGTAGGGGTCGAAGCCGAGGTGGCAGCCGGCCTCGACGCGCACGAGCGCGTGCGTCGGATCCGCTTCGGGCGTGATGGTCAAACGTCGAAGCCGATCGAGCATCACCTCGATCACGTCGGGAGGCGGCGCGCCTTCGCCGTCGAATCCGGTCGAATAGATCGCAGCCGGCACGCTGTGCCCCGAGCCGCGAACCCGCAGGGAGCGCACTTGTTTGGCCGGGTCGGCGGGGTCAGTCGCCGACTTCTTGGCCGGGTCGGACGTGCCGTCGATCGCGCCGTTCGCGAGCTTCACGAGCCACTGCACCTCGCCCACGTCGTTCGGGTGGTAGTAGCCGTCCGCCCCGCGCTGCACCGCGTTGGTCATCGTGTTCCCCTCTTCCGACGTTTCGTGTTCTTCGAAGCGCGGCACACCACGTCGGACGACGCTCTGGTCACGTCCGATCGCCCGAGCCGACACCGCTCGTCGTGCGCGCGCCTCGCTCCACGCGCGCGTCGCTCGACGCGGCGAGCGTCGCAACGAGGCGCCCTCCGGGTCAACGAGAACCGTCTCGTGACGTGGACGTGTCGTCACCGAGGTCTCGTTCGGTCGTTGGCGCCTCGAACGTGCGCGACGAAGGTTCGCCGAAGTGCGCGACGAACGTGACCGCGGTGGCGCCGTGCGCGTAAGCTCGCCCGCGCGTGAGCCGTGCCACCGAGCGCTTCGAGCTGCGAGACCGCCTGGGCCAAGGGGCGTTCGGAGTGGTCTGGCGCGCGTACGATCGCGAGCGCCGCCAGCTCGTCGCGCTCAAGCAGCTCCGCACGCTCGCGCCGGACGCGCTGCTGCGGTTCAAAGGCGAGTTCCGCGCGCTCCAAGATCTGCATCACCCGAACGTCGTGCACTTCCACGAGCTCTTCGAGGACGAGGGGCGCTGGTTCTTCACGATGGAGCTCGTGGAGGGCGTGGAGCTGCTCGAGTGGGTCGGCGTCGACGCGCGTGAGCGGCCACAGACCGCGGTGACGCAGGTGAAGCTCGGTCGAGCGCTCGCCCGAGCAGAGGGCACACCTCCCGCGATCGATCGTGGGTCGATCGGCTTTCGCAGCGACGAGGCGAGCGAGTCGGGCGAAGGGGCCGCGCTGCGTCCGCTCGACGAAGATCGGGTGCGCCGCGCGTTCGTGCAGCTCGCGAGCGCGCTGGGCGGTCTGCACGGTGAGGGGCTCGTGCACCGGGACGTGAAGCCCTCGAACGTACGCGTCACGCCGGAGGGGCGCGTGGTGCTGCTCGACTTCGGCCTCGTCGCCCCCGTCGCCTCCGACGAAGCCGCGATCGTCGGCACGCCGGCGTACATGGCGCCCGAACAAGCGCGCGGGATCGCGGTCGCGGACGCCGACGCGTACGCGTTCGGCGTCGTGCTCTACGAAGCGCTCACCGGTCGCTTGCCCTTCACCGGCACGGCGATGCAGCTCTTGCTGCGCAAGCAGACGGAGCTCCCTCCGCGGGTGCGATCGCGGGTGCCCGAGGTGTCCGAGGAGCTCGACGCGCTCGTCGCGCAGTTGCTCGATCCGGAGCCCTCGCGTCGACCGACCTTGCTCGAAGCGCGCCGCCGGCTCGGTCTCTCGTCGAGCCGCCCCGGCACCTCGCCCTCACCCGAGCCGCCCTTCCTCGGCCGCGAGCGCGAGCTCGACGAGCTCCGTTCCGTCTGGGCCGACGTTCATCGCACCACGCCCGAGCGACACGGCGCGTTTCGCGCGGCGCTCGTGGAAGGCGAGTCGGGCGTCGGGAAGTCGTCGCTCGTCGACGCCTTCACGCGCGAGCTCGCGGACGCGGGCGCGCACGTGCTCCAAGGCCGCTGCTACGAGCGCGAGACCGTCCCGTACAAAGCGTTCGACGGAGTCGTCGACGCGCTCTCGACGCTCCTGCGCAAGCTCGACCCGCGCACCGTCGAGGCGTGTCTGCCCGCGCGCGTGGGCCTCTTGCCGCTGGTGTTCCCGGTGCTCGGGCAGGTGCCGGCGATCGCGCTCGCACCGCCGCCGCCGATCGACGGACTCGACGTGCTCCAGTTGCGCGATCGCGCGCTCGTCGCGTTGCGGGAGCTGCTCGTGGAGCTCGCGCGGCGCGAGTCGATCGTGCTCGTGGTCGACGACGTCCAGTGGAGCGACGAAGAGAGCCTGCGCGTGCTCGACGAGCTCGCGTTCGCTTCGCCCACACCGGCGCTGATGTTGATCGCGACGGTGCGTCCGATCGATCGCGAGTGTCCGCCGAGCGTGGCGCAGGCGCTGCGGCGGCTCGTGTCGCGCGAAGGCAACCTGCACGTGTCGCTGCGTGGGCTCGCGGACGATGACGCGCGTGGCCTCGTCGAGCGTCTGCTCCAGCTCGGCGAAGGCGCAGGCCTCGACGTCGACGAGATCACCGCGCAGGCCCAGGGGCACCCGCTCTTCCTCGCGGAGCTCGTGCGGCACGTGCAGCGCTCGATGCTGCGCGGTCGACGTACGCGCGTGGATCTCGACGAGGCGCTGCGCGAGCGCGTGCTCGATCTGCCGAGCGCGCTGCGCGAGCTGCTCTCCACCGTCTGCCTCGCCACGCGCCCGCTCCCGCGCGAGGTCGTCTTCGATCTCGCGGGCGGCGACGACGAAGGCGACCGCGCGGTCAAGACGCTCCGCGTGGCGCGGCTCGTACGCGCGGCCCGGCGTGGCGACGAGAGCACGCTCGAGCCCTTCCACGATCGCGTGCGCGGCGCGGCGGTCGCGGTGCTCGGCGACGAACGCGCGCGGGCGCTGCACGCGAAGCTCGCGCGGGTGATCGAGCGACGGCGACCCGACGACGCGGAGAGCCTCTACGTGCACTGTCGCGCGGCCGGCGAGCGTGTTCGCGCGGCGGAGCACGCCCTCGTCGCGGGTCGACGCGCGGCAGCGGCGCTCGCGTTCCATCGCGCGGCGCAGCTCCTCTTCGACGCGCTCGAGCTCGCGCCGAACGACACCTCGATCGATCGCCCGCGCGTGCGGGTCGAGCTCGCGGACGCGCTGCGCAACGCGGGGCGCGGGGCGGAGGCGGCCGCGATCTACGAGGCCGCGGTGGTCGACGCGCGGACCTCCGAAGAGGCGCGACGCTTGCGGCTCCTCGCGACGCAGACGTACCTGCAGAGTGGGCGCCTCGACACGGGGATGCGGCTCGCGGGCGAGGTCCTCGACGCGGTCGGCATACGGCTCTCGGACTCGCGCAACGCGAGCCTCGCGTCGATGCTCTACCACCGCGCGCGGCTCCGGCTGTCGCGGCTCGAACGGCCCACCAAGCCCGGTCGCGACGACGAGGTGGTGCGCCTCGACACCGTGGCCACGGTCGGCACCGTGCTCTCGATGGTCGACTTCATCCGCGGCGCGGAGCTGCAAGCGCGCGCGCTCCGCCTCGCGCTGAAGGTCGGCGATCGGGATCGTTTCGTGCGCGCGCTCGCGACGGAAGCCGCGGTCACGGGCTGCACGGAGGAGCCGCCGATGCGTCGCGGCAGCGCGATGCTCGCGCGCGCCGAGCAAGAGGCCGAGGCGAGCGGCGATCCCTACCTGCGCGCCTTCGTCGCGCTGAGCTGGGCCTCCGCGGAGCTCGCGCACTATCGCTTCCGCGCCGCGCACGATCACGCGGCCTTCGCGGACGGGCTGCTGCGCGAGCATTGCAGCGGTGTGCCGTGGGAGCTCTCCACCGCGCACCACTTGCTCGGCATGACGTCGTGGAACCTCGGGCTCTACCGATCGCTCGCGGAGCGCGCGCCGCGGTGGGTGCGCGAGGCGCGTGAGCGCAGCGACCTCTACGGCACGACCACGATCACCACGAGCAGCGCGTTCGCGATCGCGATCGCGGAGGACCATCCGGACGAGGGCATCGACGCGGTGCGCGCCGCGATGGCGGAGTGGGCGCAGCCTCCGTTCCAGATCCAGCACTACTTCGAGATGCAGTCACTGACCGACCTCGAGATCTACGCGGGGCGTGGCGAGGCTGCGCACGCGCGCCACGTCCGCGACTGGCCCGCGTTCCGGCGCTCGCTGCTGCCCACGATGCCCGCGATGCGCTTCATGATGCTCGCCGCGCGCGCCCGGGCCGCATTGGCGCGTGCACGCGAGGACGCGAACACACGCGACGCGCTGGTCGCATCGGCGGCCAAGGACATCAAGGACGCCCGGCGCGCGCTGAGTCAGCCCGTGAACGTCGCGATGGCCGATCAGATCGACGCGGAGATCCACGCCGCACGCGGCGACGTCGAACGCGCGAAGCGCACGCTGGTCGCCGCGATCGCGGGCCTGCGCGCGCACGAGATGAGCGGCTTCGCGGCGGCGGCCGCCCTTCGGCTCGGCGTGCTGCGCGGCGACGAGCACGAGGTCGCGACGGCGGAGGAAGAGCTCCGCGAGCTCGGCGTCCGCGCGCCCCGCAAGTACGCGTGGCTCCGCGGCCCCGGCGTGTGGGACTGACCGCGAAACCGTGACGTGCTCGTCCACGTTTGAGGCTGCCTCTCCTTTCACGTCTGTCGGGGGTATCCGCGCAGACTTCCGGTTCCGAGCCACGGACTGATACGCTGGTCCGAATGGCCGGGTCCGAATACGGATCACTCTTCGACGACGATGGCGACGAGCGCACCGTCGTCGATCTCGATCTCGACGAGCAGCCGGCCGTCCCTCATTACCCGGCGCTCGCAGCGTTCGGCCCCTTCGAGATCCTCGGGCGCCTCGCCCGCGGCGGCATGGCGGAGGTCTACCTCGCGCGCGAGCCGACCGCGGACGGCAAGCCGCGCCACGTGGTGCTCAAGCGCATCCTCCCCGAGCGCGAGGACGACGCGGAGTTCATCCGGATGTTCCGCGAAGAGGCCGCCCTCGCGCGCAACCTCTACCACCCGAACGTCTGCCACGTGTACGAGGCGGGCGAGCTCGACGGCCGCACCTTCATGACCCTCGAGTGGGTCTACGGCGTCTCGCTGCGCGACTTGCTCCGCCGCGCGTCGCGTCAGGGCGGCATCCCGATCCGCATCGCCTGCCACGTCGCGGCGCGCGACTTCGGCATCGCGAAGACCTCCGAGGCCGAGGAACAGACCGAAGGCGGCGTGCTCAAGGGCAAACACGCGTACCTCGCGCCCGAGCAAGCGCGCGGCCGCGCGGTCGATCCTCGCACCGACATCTTCGCGCTCGGCATCGTGCTGCACGAGCTGCTCACCGGCCGCCCGCTCTACCACCGCAACGGGTTGCTCCCGACCCTCGACG
>JALOQC010000038.1 GCA_025453555.1 Myxococcota bacterium
GATGGGCACCACGGCCGAGAACGTCGCGAAGAAGTGGAACATCAGCCGCGAGGACCAAGACGCGTTCGCGTACGCCTCGCAGCAGAAGGCTTCCAAGGCCATCGCGGCGGGCGTGTTCAAAGACGAGATCGTCCCCGTGCACGGCGTCTTCTACGAAGGAAACGAGCCGAAGCTCGTGCCGTTCGAGGTCGACGAGCTGCCGCGCGCGGACACCACCCTCGAAGGCCTCGCGTCGCTGCGTCCGGCCTTCGCGAAGGTCGGTACGGTCACGGCCGGCAACGCCTCGCCGCTCTCGGACGGCGCGGCGGCGTCGATCGTGATGGCGAAGGAGAAGGCGGACGCGCTCGGCCTGAAGCCGCTCGCGACCTTCAAGCACTTCACCACCTGCGGCGTCGATCCGGCGCTGATGGGCATCGGCCCGGTGCCGGCGGTGCAGAAGCTCCTCGCGCGGACGGGGCTCACGGTCGCCGACATCGACGTCTTCGAGCTGAACGAGGCGTTCGCGAGCCAGTCGCTCTACGTGAAGCGCACGCTGGAGATCCCGGACGAGAAGCTGAACATCCACGGCGGCGCGATCGCGCTCGGTCACCCGCTCGGGTGCACCGGCGCGAAGCTCACCGCGACCGCGCTGCACGAGCTGAAGCGTCGCGGCGGCAAGGGCCGCGCGATCGTGACGATGTGCATCGGCGGCGGCATGGGCGCCGCGGGTCTCTTCGAGCGCGTCTGAGTGCTGGACAGCAACCCAAGAAGAAACGGCCGATCGTTCGATCGGCCGTTTCTCTATTTCCCCAGTGCGTGCATAGGAGGGGTTCGAAGGGGGCGAAGCCCCCTCGCTGCCGGAGGCCCGAAGGAGACCGACCGGAGCGAAGCGCAGGGAGGCCTCCGAGGAGGGAGGGGGCTGGGGAGATCACTCCCCAGAAGTCGGCGAAGCCGAGTGTCTTCGGGCTCGTCGCGGTCGCTCGTCTCGCTCTCGCGCTCGGTCTCGCTCTCCGCTTCCTCGTCGTCGTCCGAATCCGCTTCTTCGCGGGGCGGCGGTGGGGCGAGCGGCTCGCCGAACTCTTCGCGGAGCTTTCGCTGGAGCTTGTCGAGGATCATGCGCTCGACGTACGCGGGCATGGCCGGGATGTTCAGCGTCACGCGCACGACGTCTTGGTCGTTCTGGCGGGTGCGCACGACCTCGAGGCTGCCGGGGACGGCGCGGCCGGTGCCGACGTAGTCGAAGAGCACGAAGCCGACGTCCTCGTCGCGATCGCGGATCGGGAAACCGTAGTCGACGCGGAGCAGACGCAGGGCGGCGCTCCAGACCTGCTCGTAGCGGTACGCGTGCGAGTCGCTGCGGCGCGCGCTGGCGGTGGCGGGGAGCACGAAGACGAACGCGAGGAGGACGAGGAGCCGGCGCATGGCCCGACCGTACGGATGGGGGCGCGGAGGTCCATTTTCTGGTGTGTCGCGTCGTCGTCGACCTCGCCGCGACCACGACCATCGACGAAACGTGCGAGGCGCTCAGCGGGCGGGCGGGGGCGTCGAGAGGCCCTTCTTGATCTGCTCGGTGCCCAGCAGATCGCCGAAGCGGAGGTTCATCGCGTAGAGCGGGATCACACCGGCGAGCACGATGAGGGTGGCCTGCACGACGTAGAGCAGGAAGATGAAGACCGCGCCGTCGTTGCTGACGATCTCGGCCGCGAAATAGAGCTTGAGCGCGGTGGAGATCGCGAGCTGGAAGTTGCCGAAGAGGCCGGGCCCCGTGGGCAGCAGGATGCCGATCGCGAGGATGCCCATGAGCGCGACCGCGTGGCCGGGCTCCATCGGGATGCCGCAGCCCCACGCGAGGAGCCACATACCGCCCGCGTTGCTGCCCCAGTAGAGGAGCGTCTCGAAGAGGAAGCCGAGGGTGAGGCGCAAGCTCGCGAGCGAGCGGATGCCGTCCGCGACTCCGTCGACCTTGTCGGCGAGGAGCGCGCCGAAGCGCTTGGACACGAGCCCGAAGACCGCCTTCGTCGCGCGGACCGCGAAGGCGCGCTGCCAGAGGAAGACGCCGAGGGCGGCGAACGCGCAGCCGAAGACGGTGAGCGCGAGGTAGCCGTAGAAGGGCAAGGCGCGCACGAGCGGATCGTTCGAGTCGAGGTGGGGCAAGGCGAAGAGCGCCCACGCGACGCAGAGGCTCGTGATGAGGCCGTCGACCACCCGCTCGACCGCGACGGTGCCGATGCCGGAGCTCACGCTGACCTCGTGGCGGAGCTTGGTGAGCGCGGGGCGCGCCATCTCGCCGAGGCGCAGCGGCAGCGCGAAGATGGCGAAGAAGCCGATCCAGTTGAGCGCGATCACCTCGCGCAGCGGGAGCTCTTTCACGGGCGCGATGAGGAAGCGCCAACGCGTCGCGCGCAGGAGGTGCGTGACGAAGAGGGTCCCGACGTAGGCACCCACCGTCCACCACTGCACGTGCGAGAAGTCGAGCTTGCCGGGGTTGAGCGGCACGCCCCCGCGCGCGGCGAGCCACGCGAACAAGCCGCCGAGGGCGAGCGAGAGCACGAGCTTCGGCAGGATGCGGCGGAAGAAGCCGGGCGTGTCGGCGGCGTCGTTCATCGGGCGCTGTCGCTCGGCACCGCGGAGCGACCAAGATAGGGAGGAGCGGGCAGAGCCGCGAAAGAGCCGGACCTACTCGAAGTCGGGGTTCCCCGCCAGGATCCGCCGCGGGTTCTCGCCCATCAGCGCGTCGGCTTCTTCACGGCCCACCAAGGTTCGCAGCCGCGCGATCGCGTCGCGCACGAGGTCCACGTCGATCGCGCGGTGGGCGTCGCTGCACGCGAGGTAGTAGAGACCCTCGGAGAGCAGACGCTCCGCCGCGCGCTGGGGCTGGCGGCCGTAGCGACCGACGAGGCTCATCAGATCGAGCTGCGGGATCGCGCCCGCGTCGAGCAGCGGATCGAGGGCGTCGCTCTCGTCGTAGAACGCGCGGTAGCGCTCGGGGTGCGCGAGGATCGGGCGCACGCCGCGCACGCGCATCTCGAAGAAGACGTGCTCGAGGCGGAGCGGAAGGCGCTCGGGCGGGAGCTCGACGAGCGCGGCCTTTTCGCCCGGATACGGCAGGTGCTCGCCGCGCTGGAAGAGGCTCCAGAAGACGTCGTCGAAGAAGTGCTCCGCGCCGAGGCCGAGCTCGGGGACGTCGGTCTGCCGCGACGCCTGCGCGACGAAGGCGGCGTGGGCCTGCTCGAGGCCGGGGCGGCGGTTCTCGAACATCGCGGTGCGGATGTGAGGCGTGGCGACGCAGAGCGAGTAGCCGAGGCCGCGCAGGCCGCGCACGAGCGCGAGGCCTTCGTCGTAGGTCTTCACGCCGTCGTCGACCGCGGGGACCCAATGCGCGTGCAGATCGACGTAATCGCTCATGCGCTCGCCTCCGTCGCGAGGACACTCGCGAGCTCGTTCAAGCGCGGGAGCAAGACGTCGCGCGTGTTGTCCTCGGGGTGCTCGATCACGTGATCGAGGAGCGCATCGAGCAGACGACCGACCGCGCGACCGGAGGTGCCCGTGGCGAGCACGTCTTGGCCGTTCACCGCGAGATCCCCCACGCGCAGCGGCGGACGCCGGGCGATCGCGGCGCGCACGCGCTCGAGGAGCTCGTCGATCGTGGCGGGGTCTTCGGCGGCGGCGAGGCGCACCACCTTCGCGAGCGCGAGGACGGCCGGTGCGTGTTTGGGATCGACGCGCTGGAGGAAGCGGCGCACCGCGACGTCGTCTCGCAGCACGTCGAGATCGAGGGCGTGATGGCGCACGAGGTGGAGCACGTCGCGGCGCTCGTCGTTGGAGAAGCGGAAGTCGCGGAGCCACGCTTCGAGCAGATCCGCGCCGACCGAGGCATACGCGCGCGAGCCTTCGTCGACGCGCGGAAGCCCGACCGCGTGCAGGAGCGCGGCGAGGCGCGCGACGGGGCCCTCCGCGAGATCCATCGCGCGCAGCGAGCGATCGAAGGCGGTGACGCCCGGGCCGACCGCGATCGCGTCGAGCGCCTGCAGGAGCGGGCAGGTGCGCGCGAGGATGCCGGTGTCGCGCATCACCACGAACGCGCGCGACGGACGGCGGGCCTTGAAGGCCTTGAGCCACTCCTCGCGGATGCGCTCGCGGCTGACCTTCGCGTAGACGTCGAGCGCTCCCGCGAAGGCGTCGCGGGTGTCGGGGTGCAGCTCCATCTCGAGCGTGGCGACGAAGCGGGCGCCGCGGAGGATGCGCAAGCCGTCCTCGGCGAAACGCTCCGCCGGGACACCGACCGCGCGCAGGAGCCCTGCGTCGAGATCCTCGCGGCCGCCGAAGGGATCTTCCACGCGACGCAGCACGGGATCGTAGGCGATGGCGTTGACCGTGAAATCGCGGCGCGCGAGGTCTTCGCGGATGTCGTCCACGAAGAAGACCTCGTCGGGGCGGCGGCCGTCGGTGTACGCGCCTTCGCCGCGCAGCGTGGTGACCTCGAAGGCGTGGCCTTTCCAGAGCACGGTCACGGTTCCGTGCGCGATGCCGGTGGGGATCACCTTCTTGAAGCAGGCTTTCGTCTGCTCGGGCTTGGCCGAGGTGCAGAGATCCCAGTCCGAGACCTCGAGACCACGCAGGAGATCGCGGACACAGCCGCCCACGATCCACGCGCGATGACCCGCGCGACGGAGCACGTCGCAGACTTCGAAGACTTCGCGCGGGATGCGCGCTTCCGGGACCGGCACGGCGCGCAGTCTGCGTCGTGAAGCGACGGCGCGCACCTGTCGTTCGCCCCTCGTCCTTTCGTGGCGCTCCGCGACGACGCTCCGCGGCGGGCTCCTCCTCCTCGCGCCGACACCCCGCCCGCGCTCACGCGTCGCGCGTGTCTTCGGCGCGGCTTCGCCTCGCTCTCGGGGTTTGCTACATCGCCCCGATGCGCTCGTGGCTCTGCTCGTCCCTGCTCTTCGTGCTCGCGTGCCCTCCCCCCGAGGTCGGGCACGTCACGCACCCGCCGCTCACCCCGCCCCCGGCCGACACGGTCGACGTGGGGCCCGACGGATCGAGCCCCGAGGCGGGGCGCCTGCCGAACGACGTGACGCCGACCGCGTACGCGCTCGTGCTCGACGTCGATCCGCGGCAAGAGCGTTTCTCCGGCGAGGTGCGCATCGACGTTCGGATCGACGCGCCGCGGCGGGTGATCTGGATGCACGGGCTCGGGCTCGACGTGCGCACCGCCGCTGCGCGTCTGCCGAGCGGTGAGATGGTGCCCGCGTCGTGGGAAGGCGCGAGCGACGAGGACGGCTTCGGCAAGCTCGTGCTCACGCGCGCGATCGAAGGCGAGGCGCAGCTCGAGCTGCGCTGGACGGCGCCCTTCGCGACGAACCTCGAGGGGCTCTACGCGGTGAACGTCGGCGAGGATCGCTACGCGTTCACGCAGATGGAGCCGCTCTCCGCGCGCAAGGCGTTCCCCTGCTTCGACGAGCCGCGCTTCAAGACCCCCTTCCGCGTGAAGGTGCGCGGTCACGCGGGCGACGTCGTGGCGGCGAACTCGCCCGTGGAGTCGGTGGAGGACGAGGTGCACACCTTCGCGCCGACCCCGCCGATGCCGACGTATCTCTTCGCGCTCGCGGTCGGTCCCTTCGACGTCGTCGAGACGACCGTGCCGCCCGCCGCGGGTCGCGAGGCGCCGCTGCCGCTGCGCGGGCTCGCGGTGCGTGGTCGAGGCCCCGAGCTCGCGTACGCGATGGAGCACACGCCGGCGATCCTCGGCGCGCTCGAGGCGTGGTTCGGATCGCCCTACCCCTACGCGAAGCTCGATCTCGTCGCGGTGCCGGACTTCGAGGCGGGCGCGATGGAGAACGTCGGGCTCGTGACCTTCCGTGACGCGCTCTTGCTCGTGGACGACGAGCGCTCGCCGACGCGGCTGCTGCGCACCTTCGCGTACCTCGTGGGGCACGAGCTCGCGCACATGTGGTTCGGCAACCTCGTGACGATGGCGTGGTGGGACGACCTCTGGCTCAACGAGGCGTTCGCGAGCTGGATGGAGTACCGCGCGATCGAGGGCTGGCGCCCCGCGTACGAGCCGGAGCTCGAGCTGCTCGATTGGGTGCAGTCGACGATGAACGAGGACGCGCTCGTGAGCGCGCGGCAGATCCGTCAGCCGATCGCCACCAGCGACGACATCCACAACGCGTTCGACGGCATCACGTACGGCAAGGGCGCGGGCGTGCTCGCGATGTTCGAGCGTTGGCTCGGGCGCGAGAGCTTCCAGCGCGGCGTGCGCGCGTACCTCGACGCGCACCGCTTCGAGAACGCGACCGCGGACGATCTGATGCGCGCGCTCGGCGAAGCGAGCGGACGCGACGTGGCGACGCCCTTCCGCACCTTCCTCGAGCAACCGGGCGTTCCCTTCGTGGAAGCGGAGCTGGTGTGCGAAGGGCAGAGCGCGCGCGTGCAGTTGAAGCAGCGCCGCTTCGCGCCGATCGGCTCGCCGATGGAGACCGATCGCACCTGGCAGATCCCGGTGTGCGTGCGTCATCCGATCGGTCGCGGCGCACGAGCGACGGACGTCGCTGGTCCGCGGGGTCAGCCGCAGACGGTCGGCGAGACCTGCGGGCTGCTCACGTCGACCGAAGGTGGCTTCGCGCTGCAGACGCCGAGCTGTCCGGCGTGGATCCATCCGAACGCGGCCGCCGCGGGGTATTACCGCTGGTCGCTCCCCGCCACGCAGCTCGACGCGCTCCGTCGCGCGCGCGCGTCGCTCTCGGTGGCGGAGCGACTCTCGCTCGCGGACGCGACGCAGTCGGCCTTCGACGCCGGCCGCGTGGACGGTGGCGCCGCGATCGACGCGCTCCTCTCGCTCGCGTCCGATCCGCACCACGCCGTGGCGACCGCGAGCCTCGGCTTCCTCGACGGAGTGCTCGAGCACGTGGTCGACGAAGGCCACGCCGCGAAGCTGCGCACGCGCCTTTCGCGTGCGTACGCGAGCGACGCGCGGCGGCTCGGCTGGAGCGCTCGCGCAGGCGAGGACGAGAAGGTCGCGCTGCGGCGCTCGGCGGTGCTCGCGTTCCTCGCGGGCGTGGCGGAGGACGGCGCCGCGCGCACCGAAGCCGCACGACGCGGTCGAGCGTTCCTCGGCACCGACGCGATCGATCGTTCGGCCGTCCCGCCCGATCTCGTCGAGGCCGCGGTGCGCGTCGCGGTGGAGGTCGGCGAGGGCACGCCGAACGACGTGTGGCCGCTCGTGCGCGCGCGGCTCGCGACGGAATCCGACGGAGTGATCCGACGCAGCCTCATCCGCGCGCTCGCGTCGACGCGGAACCCCGAGCGCGTCCGCGAGGTGCTCGCGCTCACGCTCGGCGACGAGCTGCGGGTCAACGAGGTGCTCACGCCGATCGCGATGCTGAACCGCGAGGCGAGCGTACGGCCGATCGTGGGCGAGTGGATGGCCGCGAACGTCGACGCGTTGGTGGCGAAGCTCCCGCCCGGCTACGCGGGCTATTTGCCGCTCGTGGTCGGACAGGGTTGTGACGAAGAGGCCGCGCGCGAGCTGGAGACCTTCTTCGGCCCGCGCGTGGAGTCGCTGCCGGGTGGACCACGAAACCTCGCGTCGGCGGTGGAGAGCGTGCGCCTGTGCGCGGCGCGACGCGATGCCCAACGCGCGAGCGTGCACGCGTGGCTCGATCGCTGACGCCGAGCGCACGTGCACGGATTGGAGCCATGCGACGGGCGCTCGGTGGTGGGCGGCGGTCGGGCGGTGGGCTCGACGGGACTCGCTTTCCGAGGCGTCAGCGCCCCACGCGTGCAGCGTGGAGTGAGCCCGTAGAGGTGCCGGTCGCGCCGGGATTGGCGGCGACGACGACACAGTTCCTCCCACGGCGCTTCGCTTCGTAGAGCGCTTTGTCGGCGCGCTCGAAGAGCGCTTGGCCCTCGTCGCTGCGACCACGCCGGAAGGTCGCGACCCCGATGCTGACGGTCATCGCGATCCGACGTTCGTCGAACGCGACCGTGGTGGTCTCCACGCGCTTGCGGATGCGGTCGGCGACCGACAGCGCCTGCACCGCCGTGGTGTTGGGCAACAGGACGACGAACTCTTCGCCTCCGAAGCGGGCGGGCGCGTCTTCGGGGCGGAGCTCGGCGACGAGCAGACGGCCGAGCCGCGTCAGCACCGCATCCCCCCCGGCGTGCCCGTGCGAGTCGTTCACGCGCTTGAAGAAGTCGAGGTCGAGAACGAGGAGCGCGAGCGGGCGACCCGTCTTCTCCGCGTCCGCGAGCATTCGCTCGGCCTTACCGTCGAACGCGCGTCGATTGGGCAGCCCGGTCAGCGGGTCGGTGCTGGCGTCTTGACGAAGAGAGCTGGCGAGCTCGCGCAGCTCCTTCTCGAGGGCTTCCTTCTGCCGCAAGAGCTCGTCCTTCTCTTCGAGCGCACGCTCGAGGTACCGGACGAGATGTTCGTACTCCAGGTTCAAGTCGACGAGCGCCGCGCTCGCGACCTCCGCCAGTTGATCGATCTCGACCTGCGCAGCGACGGGACGATCGAAGCCCGCAGCCGTCTCAGCGACCTCTTTCGGGAGTCGTGCGAGCACCGCGTCCACGTCCTCCACGTCCACGTTCACCGCGCGAGCCGCGTCGTGGGCCACAGCGAGTGCGCGCGCGGGATCACCTGGTTCGAACACCGCGACGATCCGCTCGGCGAGCCACGCCACGCGCCCGAGCGCGCTGGCGGGCGGTTCGGCGTCGTGGTGGGTGGCGATCGCGTCGCACACCTCCGAGGGCATGAAGTTTCGTTTCGCGAGCTCCGCGCCGGCGAGCGCGTGGGCATCGAGCCCGAGGAGGCGTTCGCGAAGGCTCCGATGAGCGATTGGCGTGGACAAGAGCTCTCGGACGGGATCGGGGTACGCGATCGCGTGACCGAGCAACCCGGCCTCGAGGAGAAGCCCGAGGGTGAATCCACGATCCAGATCGGTCTCGCCGAGTGCGGGGCAGAGCGCGCGGGCCGCCGCACCACGACGGAGACAGGCCGTGAGGAGCGCCTCACCGAGGTCGTCGTCGGGGACCATGCCCACCACCACCAGGCCGAGCGCGACGCTTCGGAGTCCGCGGGCGCCGAGTATGCTCGCGGCTTGGCGGATGTCCTCCACCGGAAGTGCCCGTCGAAACGCCGGACTGTTGACCACGCGGAGTATCCGCAGCGCGAAGCTCGGATCGCGCGTCGCCAGCGCCGCGAGCTCGTCGACCCGACACTCGGGGGACGAAGCGCGCTCCAGGATCCGCAGCGCGAGCGGGCTCACGCTGTCGGGGCGCCGACGAGTGCTCGGCGGGTGGCTTCCGGGCGTCGAGTGGCTCGGCCGCCGAGCCTGGGTGGTCGTCGCGCGTTCGGAGTCGGGTTTCGCGCGGTCGGAATCGATCGATGCGTGCCTCATCTGGTACCCCAACCCCTCAGTCGAGTGTTGCGTCGGTGTGGTCCGCGTCCGCGGAGTGACCTCGCGTCGACGAAGCGTCCACGCCGCCTCGCCGAACCACGACGAACTCCACTCGTCGGTTTCTCTGGTGCGCCGCCTCGTTGCGACGCTCGTCGCGCGGACGGCTCGCGCCGAAGCCGACGAAGGTGACCTCGCGTCCTTCGAGCCCGCGTTCGAGCAAGGCTCGCATCACGTTGCGCGCGCGACGCTCGCTCAGCCGCAGGTTGAACTCCTCGTCGCCACGGCGATCCGCGTGCCCTTCGACGCGGAGCTGCGTCCACTCGGGGTGCTGGCGCGCGAGCTCGACGATGGCATCGAGGACGGGCCGCGCGGCGCTCTTGACGCGCGCTCGCTCGAAGTCGAAGAGCACCTGCTCGTCGATCACCACGCGGTCGTCGATCATCACGATCAGGCCCTCGTCGGGGCACCCGTCCGCGTCGTCGATGCCGTTGACGACTTCGGGCTCGAGCGGACACGCGTCGTCCACGTCGAGGATTCCGTCGTCGTCGTTGTCGGGATCCGGACACCCGTCCTCGTCTCGGAAGCCGTCGGAATCTTCGGGCTCGCGAGGGCACGCGTCGTCGACGTCGAGAATGCCGTCGCCGTCGTCGTCGAGGTCCGGGCAACCGTCCTCGTCTTCGAAGCCGTCGAGATCCTCCGGCTCGTCGGGACAGACGTCGCGCGCGTCCGGAATTCCGTCCCCGTCGCGATCGAGGCTCGAAGGATCGAGCTCGAACGGAGTCGACTCCGCCACGGGCGAGCGCGTGCGCGGATCGAAGAGCACGAGCTCGATGCCCACGAGCAAGAGCGATGCGTCGCGCGCGTCGAGCTGCCCTTCCGAGGGCTGCAACACGTGCTGGTAGCGAGCGACGGGGGCGATCGTGATCGGTCCCGCGGCGATGCCGTAGCCGAGGGCACCGCCGAACGTGGCCCGCAGTCGACCCCCGGTGATCGCCGCGCCGCCGCCGAGCTCGACGAAGAGACCCGTCGCGCGCGCGCCGCGGGGTCCACCCGCGCTCAGGCGTGGTCGCGCGATCATCTCCAAGGTGCCGAGGCCGCCTGTCCCGGGATCCACGAGCGTGGTGTCCGCGGGGGCCGGCCCGTCGGTGAGCCAGGCTCCTCGTGTGCGTAGACCGAACGCGAAACGCGAGCCGACGGATCGCAGGAGGGTCACCGAGCCCGCGCCGCCCGGACGGAACCACTCGGTCTGAGGCGCGCGCAGCGGGACCATCGCGTCGAGCTCGAGCCCGAGCATCCACGCTTCGTCCGCGGAGACGGTCGAGCGCCCGACTCCGAGCACGGCCGAGCACACGAACGCGAGCGCGACGACACGCCGAACGTCGTGGGCGGAGCGTGCGCCTCGAGAGCTCATGGCCCCACCACGCGATGGACGACGACGGGACCGAGCTCGTGCGCCACCACGGTGGTGCCGAGGCTCATGCCGAAGAACGCGACGCTCGAACGCTCGGCGCGATAGCGATCCGGCAGACGGGCCGCGACCGCATCGCCAGGAGCGACGACCGAGACCGCAGCCGCATCGACCGACACGCGCGAGGTCGCGACGAGCAATCCAGCCGCGTCGAGGATCTGCCAGGTCCCGGCGTGCGACCCTTCACCGTCGAGGAGCACCACGATGCCGCCGCGGCGCACGAAGAGGTCGAGATCGGTGCGCCATGCAGTGCCCAACGCGCGCAGCTCGTCGTCCGAGGCACGGAGCTGTGCGTGCACCACGAGCACTTCGGCATCCGCGAGGGCGACCGAGAGCGGCTCGGTGAGCACGCTGCGCCGCCAGGTGCGTCCCGAGGCGTGCTCGTCGATCGCGCGGTCGACGCCGCCTCGCGCCGCCGACGACGCGTCGCCTTCGTAGACGACGACGTCGATCGCCGCGCCCGCCGCGAGCCACACCGCGTTCGCGACGACCTGCCGGATGGCCGGACGTGACTCCACGTAGCTGTGGCCCACGAGCACGACGTGGCCGGCGGGATCACCGAGACACCGTCCATCCACGCACAGCCCCGTGGGGCATCGACGCCCGCACGCACCGCAATGGTCGGGGTCGTCCTCCAGCACGACGCACGCGCTCGTGCACCACACCGTGGGCTCTTCGCACCGCGGTGTGCACACACCTTCCTCGCAGCTCTCGTCGAACGCGCAGGGCATGTCGCACCCGCCGCAGTGCGCGAGGCTCGAGCTCAGGTCGACGCACGTGCCACCACAACACGTCTCCGTGCCGCACGCGCCACACGCAGCGTCGGTGGTCGAGCCGGCGTCGAGGAAGGGGAACGGGAACGGGCGGTCGACGATCCCACCGCCGTCACGCTCGACGACGATGGAGCCATCGAAGCGCCAGACGTTGCCACCGTCACGATCGACGCCCGCGTCGCGGTCGACCGAACCGTCGCGTTCGACCGAACCGTCGCGGTCGCCGTCCGCGTCCGGCACGTCGACGTCGGCGTCGAGCGCATCGGGCGGAACCTCCCCATCACGGAGACCACCATCACGGAGACCACCATCACGGAGACCGCCATCACGGAGACCCCCGTCGACGCGCCCGCCGTCGATGGAGCCCTCACATACACCGCCGACGCACGCGCCCTCGCAGACGATCCCGCAGCCGCCGCAATGCATGGGGTCCGAGAGCGGGTCGACGCAGCGTCGGTCGCAGACCTCGAGCCCGGCACGGCACTCCGCGCCGACGATGGGGCTGGCGCAGCTCGCGAGCGTCGTCGCGACCACGAACACACCCAGAATCCAACGACTCATCGCGATCCTCCATTCGTCGGCGCCGGGTGCGCGCCGGGGTCGGGACAACCGTCCTCGTCCTCGAAGCCATCGCGGTCCTCCGGGGCTTCGATGCACTCGTCTTCCAAATCGACGACGCCGTCCGCGTCGCGATCGTCGAGCCGCAGCACGGGTCGCTCCTCGGCGCTCTCCGTGCGCGGCGCGCGTGTGCGCGGACGCCGCAGGTCGTGCAGCTCGAGCGCGAGCATCACCAGGCGTGCGTCGCGCCCGTCGAGCTGGCGCGGCCCGTCCGGCTGCAGCACTTGGACGTAGCGGACCACCGGCGCGAGGACGAAGCGCCCGAGCGCGATGCCGTAGCCGATGGCACCTTCGACGGTCGCGCGCAGCAACGTGCCGGTGATCGCGCCTCCACCGCCGCCCTCGACGAAGAGCCCGACCCCCCAGGCACGGTTTCGCTTCGGCGGGAACCCGAGGCGCGCGATCAGCGAGATGCTGCCGAGCCCACCTCGGCCCGGATCGACGAGATCGGAATCCGCCGGCGGCGGTCCGTCGCGGAGCATCCACGCGCGGAGGCGCCCCCCGATCGCGAAGTGCGTACCGATCGCGCGGAACGCCGTGAGCGCGCCTCCACCGCCGATCCCGAAACGATCGCGCTGCGGCGCCGTGAGCGAGAGACCGCCTTCCAGATGAACGACCGCGTAGTCGGCTTCGCCCGCGAGCGCGGTGCCAGGCACCGAGAGCACGAGCACGAGCGAGAGCATCGAGAGGATGCAGCGGACCATGCGCGATTCATCGGACGATCCTCGGACCCACTTGAGGCGTGCTCGACGTCCGGTCCGGCTCTCCGACCTGGACGAGCGGTCGCAGTCGCTCGAGCGTGCGCGCCCCGATCCCTCGCACGCGCACGAGCTCGTCGACGTTCGCGAACGGACGCTCCTCGACGATGCGTCGCGCCATCGCGGGGCCGATGCGGGGGAGGAGCTCCAGCTCCGCCTCGGTGGCGCGGTTGAGGTCGAGTCGCTCCCCATCACGCAACGCACGGGCGTCGGGACCGTCGACCGCGACACGCGGCTCGCGGAGCGCGACGGGAGGTCGCTCGGTCCGCCATGCGCGCGCGAGCCCGACGAGGCTCATCACGAGGACGAGGAGGGTGAGCGCGGCGAGCGGGGACGACGGGGACGAACGCGGGGAGCTCGACATCGCGTGCTGCTCGACGCGACCCAGAGAGCGTTGCCAGATCGACGTGGGCGCGATCGGACCGCCGAGCGCGTCGTCGCTCGTTCTCAGCCGACCCGCGCGGGCGCAGGCTCCGTCCGCCGCTCGCGACGATCCTCGTCGACGATCACGCAGTCGCGTCCGTTCGCTTTCGCAACGTAGAGCGCACGGTCCGCTGCCGCGAGGAGCTCACGTGGGGTGAAGCGTCGTTCGAGGCTGGCCGCCGCGACGCCGATCGACACCGTCTGACGCCCGAACGGTGAGCTGGACGTGACCTCGCGAAACGCGATCGCGAGCCTCTCGGCGAGCAAACGCGCGCCCTCCGCCCCGGTCTCGGGCGCGAGCACGACGAACTCCTCCCCGCCGTACCGAAACACGCGATCGGCGTCCCGCGTGCCGCTCTGGAGCGTGTCGCCGAGCAATCGGATCACCTCGTCGCCCGCCGCGTGACCGCGTTGGTCGTTCACACGTTTGAAGAAGTCGATGTCCGCGATCAGAATCGCGAGCGGCCGGCCGTACCGGAGCGCCTCGCTGGCGCGTTCGTCGAGCGCGATCTCGAGCGCGTTGCGGTTGCCCACCCCCGACAACGGGTCGACGTGCGCACGGCGCTCCAGCTCGCGCGTGAGCCTTCGGATCCGAAGCATCGACGAGATGCGAATCCCGAGCTCGACGCTGCGGGTGGACTTGGAGAGGAAGTCGTCGCCACCCGCGTCCATGCAGCGCAGCCGGACGTCGTCGTCGTCACGTCCCGTGAGGAAGACGCACGGAACGAAGCTCCGACTTCGTCCTCGCAGCAAGGGCAGCAGCCGAGGGCCGTCGAGATCCGGCATCTCGACGTCCAACAAGATCACGTCGACCTCGTCGTTCATCTGCTCGAGCGCGCTGCCAGGCGTGTGCGCGACGCGAACGCGATGATCGAGCGCCTCGAGGAGGCGACGCGTGAGGCGCGCGCTCAGGCGATCGTCCTCGACCACCAACACGGTACCAGGCTCGGTCCACGAACGCGCTCGACGGTCGCCGTCGGCCACGAGGCGCACCCGGCTGCTCGACGAGGTCATCACGCCACCTCGCGGCGGTTCTCGTCCTGCTCGCGGGCGAGATCGAGGAGCAGCGCGGTGGTCGACGCGAGGACGCGATCCTCCCGGTTCACGTCGCGACGCGCGAAAGAAAAGGTGCCGGTCGACCATTCCAGGGCGCGCGCGAGCACGGCGCGCGGCGAGGTCCCCGCCCCCTCGACGTCGACGACGTGGCCGTGTCGCAGGTACACGCGTACGTCGTCCTCGGCGCTCAACCGGAGCACTCCCGAGAGCTGCTCCATCGACAACAGCACGAGCACGGTCGGCAGCGACAGCGAGCCCAGATCGCCCGAGAGCTCCGGCGTCCGCTGCGCGAGCGCGAGCCGGATGCCGCTCACGTCGCGCTCGCCGACCTCGTCTTCGCCGCGCTCCAACGAGAACCGCGTCGCGAAGCGACCGTTCTTCCGAACCCGGCTCTCGACGGCGCGCGCATCCACGTGGACGCGTTGGCCCGTCTCCGTGGGGACCTCGAGCCGAATGCGCTCCCCCGGACGGAGCTTCCAGGGCGTCTCGAGGCGGACGCAGAGACCGTCGGGGAGGGAGTCGCTCACCTCGTTCGGGACGAGCGCTTCGGACGTCGAACACGCCGCGCGCACGCGTGGCGACGCGTCGTGAAGGGGGACGACCTCGCCGCGACGCAGATGCTCGACGAGCGTGTCCACTCGGCGGCGAACCTCCGCGTCCGCGAGGACGAACTCGAACGCCACGCCGTGGATCCGAGGTCCGGCGAGCAAGTCGTCGCTCCGCACCACCCGAAGCACACGCGCGTCGAGCTCGACGATGCGCACCCCGTCGCGGGAACCGAGGCGGAGACGACGCAGCTCGCCCGGAGCGCCGACCTCGTGGTCCAGCTCGACGAACAGACCCGTGGGCGACACGTCGCCCGCGCGGACCTGCACCCGCGACTCCCCTGGGAGGATCCGCAACACGAACGATGCGCGGACCCGGTCCTGTGCTCGACGCTCCTGAGGCATGTCGATCGTTTCGGATGGAACGACCCGAAGCTTGAGCGAGTTCAGCGGAGCTCCGCGCGCGCGCCGGCTCGTCGCGACTGTGCGAGCAGGAAACGCTCGAACGCACGGAGCGGCTCCTGCCCGGCGAAGATCTGCGGAGCCCGACGACGAAGCGTCTCGGAGAGCGCTGCGCGTCGTGCGGGATCGCGCGCGAGCTGAACCGCGCGCTCCACGTACTCTTCGGTGTCGCGCGCGACGAGCTCGTCGAGCCCGATCGCACAGAGCGCGGCGGAGAGGTAACGGCCGCGCGCGAACGCACCGGGGGAGGTGATCGGCACGAGCCCCATCGCGATCGCCTCGAAGCCCGACCGGCCCGCCGAGAACTCCAGGGTGTCGAGGAAGAGGTCCGCCGCTCGGTTCAGCGCGAGGTACGTCGTGTGGGGCAGACGCGGCAGGATCTTCAGGCGATCCGCCACGCCGTGGCGTGCGAACGCGGCGTGCATCCGGTCGCGGAATCGGTTCGTGACCTCTCCGACCGGATGGCTGAGGAACACCACCTCGGCCTCGGGCACCTCGCGCACGATCCGCGCGAGCAGATCGTCGTGGGCGGGCAGGTACTTGAAGAGCGACTGACACGAGAGCAGGAGAGGACCGTTCGAGAGCCCGAGGGATGCGCGGGTGCTCGCGCGTTCGTCGCCGTCGGCGAGCGCCACCGTCGGCGGGACCTTCGGGGTGAGCCCGAGGCCGGGGAGTCGGACGAGGCGTTCGACGTACGCGGCGTCCGCGTCCGGAGGCTCGACGAGCTCTCCGCTCAAGAAGAAGTCGATCGTCGGCAACCCCGTCGTGACCGGATGCCCACACGACACGGCTTGAACGGGCGCCAACCGCGTCGCGCCGAGCGCGAGCACGCGTCGGTCCATGCCGAGCTCCGGGAAGACGACGACGTCCAGAGCGTCCGCGCGGACGCGACCTCCGAGCGCGAGGAGGTCGGAGTCGTGATGGAAGTGCTCCACCGCCCGCGCGAGCTCGGCGGTTCGCGCGTCCACGGCGGGGCCGAGCTGGTAGACGAAGACCTCGAAGCGCTCGCGATCGAGCTCGGTCATCCAACGTTCGAAGAGCTCGAGCACCGTGTGAGAGCGAAACGACGAGGAAACGAAGCCGACGCGAACGCGCGCGTTCGTGCTTCGAGGCGGCAAGGGTGCGGCGAGGCTCGGCATCGCCGCGCTCACCACGCGGTGGACGACGCGGCCGTGGATGCGCTGGAGGCGTGTCACGTCGCGCCCTCGGTAATGCACTCGAAAGTTGTCTTGGATCGCAGCGAGGCCTTCGGCGGCGAGCGCCGAGCGCGATCGGTCGTCGACGAAGCGCGAGAGCTCCTCCAGCTCGAGCTCGGTTCGGGCGACGAGCTCGGACAGCTCGCCTTCGTCGGCGTACACCAGCGGCGACGCGGCGGCGCGAGCCCAACGGTGCGCGAGCGAGTCGGGCTCCAGCGCGAGCCCGCGATCGAACGCCGCGCGTGCCTCCGCTGCGCGGCCGAGGGCTTGTCGGCTCGAGCCCAGGCCGAGCCACGCGCGCGCATCGCGCGGCGCGAGCTCGCACGCGCGTGCGAACGCCGGCTCTGCCTCGGCGGGTCGGTCGTCCGCGAGCCTCACCGCGCCGAGCAGGAAGGCCGTCTCCGCGTCGTCCGGCGCGAGTCGCAGGCTCTGCTCGAGCGCCTCTTCGGCCGCGCGCGGTCGACCGAGCCGATGACGTGCGAGCCCGAGCCACCGCCAACCGACCGCGTGCTCCGGAGTGCGCGCGACGAGCTTCTCGAAACACCCGAACGCGTGCTTCGCGTCCCCCGCGCCGAGGAACGCACGCCCCAGCCCGAGCAGCGCGTCGTCGTCGTCGGGCGCCGTCCGAAGGCGATCGAGGAACGCGAGCTGCGCTTGACCGAACCGAGCGTGCGCGAGCGCGTGCTCCGCGACGTCGGACGGGCCGGAGCGTTTCACGCTTCCTCCGTGGAGCACGGCCGCGCGAGAACCTCGGTGGAGGCAGGCGTAGTGCTCGACCACGTCGTCTCCTCCAGCGCGCGGGCGAGCGAGCTCACGTCGGTGGTCGACGTCGCAGCGTGGGAATCCGGCGCGCCGATTCCTGACCCTCTTCTCGCCGAGGAGTCGAGCGTGACCCCTCCCCCGATCACCTCTCGAGCGCTCCCTCGCTCGCACGGATTGACTGCGTGCGAGTGGAGCCCGCTCTCGCGACGCGGTTCGCTCGGCACGTTCGCGTCGCCGGATGCCGAACGGGCGATCGGGGCGCCGATCGAGTCGAGATACGGATGCGCCGAAGAGTCGTGCGCGACGAGGCGTCCGTCGTGCTCGAGCAAGACGAGCGGTGCCGAGATCCCTTCGCGCGCCATCTCGGCGACGATCTCGCGTACGCGCCACTGCGTGGTGATCACGATCACGTCGACCAGCCGCTCGTGGAGCACGTCGCGGAACTCGATGCGTTGCCCCGTGCCGGGAACGAAGGTGCCGACCTTGGCGGGGTCGGAGTCCACCACGAGCGGGAAGCGCTCGGCGTCCGCGCCGAAGGCGTTGATGAACATCGCGGCCTTGCCGGTGCCGCCCCAGAGCGCGACGCGGGCGCCTTCTTCATGAAGGCGATCGAGCTGCGCCCGCACCACCCGACGTCCGGTGGACGCGCGCTCCTCGAAGCGCCGCGCCTCCACGAGGATGCCACGTTGCGGCAGCGAGCCCCCGAGCTCGGACACCCCGAACACGACCTCGTCGCCGTATCCGTGCTCCACGAAGTGCACGTGTGCGCTCGCGCGCTCGAGCATCGTGCGGAACGACGCCGTCGTGAAGTGCGAGTAGTGCTCGTAGAAGAAGTCCGCCGTTCGGCCGGTCTCGAAGCAGCGGTCGATGCAGGGCACCTCCACGAAGAGCAGCAGCGGTCGACCGAGCATCTCGGCGGTCGCGTGGAGCTCCTGCAGTAGCGCGAGGGGATCGTGCAGGTGCTCGAGGACGTGCCGCGCGACGATGACGTCGGGCGCGAGCTCGGCGAGGTGCACCGCGGGATCGAAGAGCTCGCGGCGAAAGCTCACCCCCGGCCCGTTCGACTCGTGCGGCGCCCCGGGATCGAAGCCGACGTAGCTACCGCGGGGGGCCGCCTCCGCGAGCGCGTGGAGGAGCTCCCCCGCGCCACAACCGATCTCCACGACCCGGGGCGCGGTCGGCAGCCGTTCGAGCAAGCGGTCGCGAACGACGGAGAGGTGTGCCCCCCAGATCGGACCGCGATTGAACATCCGATTCGGCTCGTCGCCGTACGGGATCTCGGTGTAGTCGAACTCGCGATTGAACACGTGGCCGCACCCCGTGCATCGCACGAAAGAGTGGGGCAGCCGTTTCATGGCGCGCGCGGCCTCTGCGCTGGCGGGCCAAGCGAGCGTGGCGAGCGGCTGCTTCCCTCCGTCGTGGAACGACACCGCGACGGCGTGATGGCAGGCGGGGCACGGAGTGCGATGGAGGGTGGCCATGTCGACTCCATCGGTCGCGCGGCGAAGATCTTTAGCGGCCGCCCTCGATCGCCGGTCGCCGATCAGGCGAGCCGGAAGCTCGGAGGCGAGAGCTCGGGGGCCGGCTTCGCGAAGAGGTAGCCCTGGAAGATCTCGCAGCCGAGCGTGCGAAGGCACTCGAGCTCGTCGGCGGTCTCGACGCCCTCCGCGACCACTTCGACCTGCAGCTCGAGCGCCGCACCGACCAACGCGCGAACGAGTCGCTGTCGTACGGGGTGTCGGTGCACGTCGCGCACGAGCACCATGTCGAGCTTGATCACTTCCGGCTCGATCTCCGCGACGCTGTTGAGGCTCGCGTATCCGGCGCCGAGGTCGTCGATGGCCACGCGCATGCCGACCTCGCGACACGCCGCGAGCTTGCGCCCGAGGTCACCGCCCACCCGCGACTCTTCGCTCACCTCCAGGACCAGACGATTGGCGTGCTCCACGAGTGGGGAGTCGGGCGACGCGAACGATGCGTCGTCCAGATCCTGCGCGAGCACGTTGATGAACAAGCGGAGCTCGGGCTCGCGGTCACGGAACGGGACGACGGCCAGGTTGCGGATGCGGCGCGCGAGCTGATCGAGCCGTTCGAGACGGTGGGCCGCCGCGAAGAGCAGACCGGGGTTGCCGAGCTCCGGATGCCGCGACCGAACGAGCGCCTCGTACCCGATCACCTCGCGCGTCGCGAGCCGCACGATGGGTTGGTACACCATGAAGACCTGCTCGAGCGCCGCATCGAAGGTCGCCGACTCGCGCTGCCGTCGGATCTTCGCCTCGAAGCGCGCACGCTCGTGCTCCGCTTGCCGAGCGTGCTCCTCGCGTTTCTCACGAGATTCGATCACCGCGCGACGCACCGTCTCCTGGAGCTCCGCGTGATCACAGGGCTTCGGCAAGAGCGCAAAAGCACGCTCGGTCAATGCCTTCATCGCCGCGTCCATCGTCGCCGACCCGCTCACGAGGATGACCGGCATGTTCGGCCGACTCTTTCGGACGGAGGTCAGCAGATCGAGCCCGTCCATCTCCGGCATTCGGATGTCCGAGATCAACACGTCGAACTCCTCGTCGACCACGCGACGAAGCACGTCGATCGGGCTCTCGCTCGTGACGACCTCGTGCCCGGCTCGGCGTAGGGAACGCGAGAGCGAGGTGAGGATGGTCGGATCGTCGTCGACGAGCGCGACGCGCCCTCCGCGCATCACGTCGAGGGATCGAGGCTCACGGGGAGCGATGCTGGTCATGAGGCGGCCTTTCGTCGTCGAACGTCGAGCACGCGGAACGTCCGCGCGAACGTCTGGGGTCTGCAACGGGTGCTCACGTGTCCCCCACGATTCCGAAGCGTTTGCACTTCTTGTAGAAGAACGAGCGCTCGACCTCGAGCGCGCGCGCGGCGGCGGCGCGACTGCCGTGCTCGGCGATGGCGGCCTCGATCACGTGACGCTCGAAGCGCTCGACGAGCTCCGCCAGGGCGACGCCCTGCACCTCGTGGGTGATGGTGCGGCCACGCGACCGATCCAGCGCGCGACGCACGTCGGCGCTCGTCACCCGCGGGCCCGCCGCGAGGATCGCGAAGCGCTCGACGAGGTTCTGCAGCTCGCGCACGTTGCCGGGAAAGTCGTGCGCCGCGAGCGTCACGAGCGCGTCGGGGGTGAAGCCCTCGAGCGTTCGTCGGTTGGCCCGAGTCGCGCGTTCGAGGAACACCTCCGCGAGCAGCGGGACGTCCTCGCGTCGCTCGCGCAGCGGGGGGACGTGGATGGAGAGCACGTCGAGCCGATAGTAGAGGTCTTCGCGAAAGGTCCCGCGCTCGACCATGGCCGGTAGATCACGGTGGGTCGCGGCGAGGACGCGGACGTCGACCTCGAGCGTTCGTGCTCCGCCGAGGCGCTCCATCCGCCCCTCCTGCAGCACTCGCAAGAGCTTCGCCTGCATGTCGAGCGGCATGTCGCCGATCTCGTCGAGGAAGAGCGTGCCGCCCATCGCGAGCTCGAATCGTCCGCGGCGGAGCTGATGTGCGCCCGTGAAGGCGCCGCGCTCGTGGCCGAAGAGCTCGCTCTCCACGAGGTCGCGCGGCACCGCACCACAGTTGAGCTGCACGAAGGGGCCGTCACGCCGAGACGAAGCGCGGTGGATCGCGCTCGCGACCACTTCCTTGCCCGTCCCGTTCTCGCCGGTGATCAGCACACGACCTTCGGACGGCGCGACCTTCGCGACCAGCTCTCGCAAGCGAACGATCGACTCGCTCTCGCCGAGGATTCCGTCGAGCCCCGCGCGGACGTGCGGGGACGGTCGGAGCTGGAGCGCGAGCGCGACGGCGTGAAGCAATCGCTCCGTCTCGACCGGCTTCTCCACGAAGTCGCAAGCTCCGAGCCGGATCGCCTCGAGCACGTCCGGGATCGTCCCCGTGCCGCTCATCACGACCGCGGGAACCCGAAGCTGATCCGCCCGGAGCCTCCGCAGGAGCTCGAGCCCGCCGAGCCCCGGCATGCAGAGATCCAGGAGCAGCACGTCGACGCGGTCGCGCAGCAGAATGCCCAGGGCATCGTCCGCGTCGCCCGCGGTACGAACGGCGAACCCTCGACGTGTCAACACACGCTCGAGCGCGCGCAACAAGTCCGAGTCGTCGTCGACGATGAGGATCGAATCCGTCATGGGCTCGCACGTTCTCATCGGACGATTCGACCCTCTCCATAGGTCGAATCGACCAACGAACCGTGGAACCGACACCACGAGCCCCGGTGCGGTCGTCACGGCGTCGTCGGCCCGACCGGTCACGAAACCTCGCGAAAACGCCGCGTACCCGAGCGCGGGAGTCGAATCCGAAGACGACTCGTCGGCGCCGCTCGACCGCGTCCCTCGCCTGGCACGCGCGATGCGTTCACCGACCCGAGAACTACGCGCCGGAGGTGTCGACGTGACCCACGTGATCATCATCGCCCCGAAGTCCGATGCACTGCTGTCGGCCTGTCACCGCGCGGACGTGGTGCCCTTCTTCGCTGCCGACGTCCGGGCAGGCGCGGCACGGCTGCGCGAGCTCGGCGCACGCCGCGTGCGCGGGCTCTGCGTCGACGTGCGCGAGGCCGAAGCCCGCGAGCTCCTGATGGACCTCCGCGACGAAGCGCGATTCTTCCACTTCCCGATCCTCGCCCTCGTGGCTCCATCGCTCGGAGAAGAGCAGCGGCGGGCGATCTGGCTCGGCGCGACGGACGCGGTCGCGGCAGACGACGAAGACGGCATCGCGGCGCGTCTGGCGGCGATGCGTTCCTTCGACGCCGACGTCCGCCCCGGCTCGTATCGCCGTACGGCGCTGGTGCATCACCCCGACTGGACGGCGCGCCGGGTCCTCGGTCGCGCCGCCCGTCGCGCGGGGCTCGACCCGATCCTGGTCGACGATCTCGAAGAGCTGCGGGCGACGCTCCGCCTCGCGCGCCTCCCCGTCGCGGCGCTCCTCTTTCGTCCCGACGACCCTCGGTCGGCGGCGGAGCTCTTGGAGCACGGACTACCCTCGGTGCTGGTGAGCGACCAAACGAAGGCGCCGCGCGCGCGCGCGGGAGCGCGAACCCTCGTCGTCCGCGACGACGCGATCTCCGAAGACCTCGGCTTCCTCCTGCACGAGCTCACCGGAGATCCGCCCCACCGACGCTCGTCACGACGGGTGCTCTCGGATTCGGTCTGCGCCTTTCGCGCCGCCGGCACGCGTTCTCCTTCCCTCGGGCTGGTGCACGACTTCGCCGCGGACGGGCTCTTCGTGCGAACGATGGCTGCCCTACCGGAAGGTCTCGACGTCTGGATCGAGCTGCGCCCCGACGAGGCGTCGCCGTGGATCCACCTGCGTGGCGTGGTCACCCGACGAAGCCGCGTCGGAGACGCCACGGTGTTTCCGCGCGGGTTCGCGGTGCGATTGCGCCGCGACACCTGCCCCGCGGCGGATCTCGAGGCGTGGGACGCAGCCTACGCGCGCGCCGTCGCCCCGATTCGGGAACGACCGCATCTCACGCTCGTCGAATGAGACGCGGTGTCTTCCGCTCGTCGACCGAGGCGCAACGTCATCCGCTCGTCGACTGAAAGACGCGTGTCATCCGCGCGTCGATCGAGTCGTCGATTCGGAAGCGGTGCCGCCCGCGTCATCCACGTGGTCCGTGAGCCTTCGCGAGCGCGTCCTCCACGGCGTCCAGCCACACCGCGGACGAGGCGGACTTGCGGACGGAGGCTCCGTCGCTGCCGAACGCCCGCGCGACGCCGTCGTGCTCGTCGCGGCTCGAGACGAGCACGATCGCCACGTCCGCGCGAGAGCGTCGCGCGCGTGCAGCGAGCGCGATGCCGTTCGTCTTCGGAGCCATCACCTCGGTCACCAAGACGTCGAACGGGAGCGGATCCGCATCCAGCCACGGGAGCGCGCCCTCCGTGTCGGCGACCGCGCTCACGACGAAGCCTCGCGACTCGAGCGTCTTGGCGACGTTTCGACGCACGGATTCGTCGCTCTCGACCAGGAGGACGCGGTGATGCGTGACGCGTTCGGTGGACGCGAAGAACGTCGCCCGATCGCGACGGGTGGGACTCTCCGAGTTCCGGAGCGGTAGGAGGATTTCGAACGACGTCCCCGCACCGAGCTGACTCGTCGCAGCGATGTAGCCACCGTGTTGCTTCACGATCCCATAGGCGGTCGCGAGCCCGAGCCCACTCCCTCGATCGGCCTTGGTCGTGAAGAACGGCTCGAAGATCCGTTCGAGCGTCTCGGCGGACATCCCGATCCCGTCGTCCACGACCTCGAGGCACGCGTAGCTCCCGGCCGGGATTCGGTAGCCGACGGGGTGCACCCAGCTGTCGGCACGACGGCGGAGCGCGGTGCGGAAGCGGAGGCGTCCGCCGCTCGGCATCGCGTCGCGCGCGTTGACC
>JALOQC010000367.1 GCA_025453555.1 Myxococcota bacterium
GGACGGTCCGCGCGGTGGGCGCCGAGCCTGACGTGCGTCGTGCGTGCGTTCGTCGCCGTGCGAGGTCGCGTCGTGTGCTGCGCGCACGACACGACTCGCCGATGGGACACCGTCTCCGTCTCGGACACCGTCTCGGACACCGTCTCCGTCTCGGACACTGTCTCGGACACTGTCTCGGACACTGTCTCGGACACTGTCTCGGACACTGTCTCGGACACTGTCTCGGACACTGTCTCGGACACCGTCTGCGTCTCGGACACCGTCTGCGTCTCGGACACCGTCTGCGTCTCAAACACCGTCTGCGTCTCGGACACCGTCTGCGTCTCGAACACCGTCTGCGTCTCGGACACCGTCTGCGTCAACGAATCAATCGGACAAGTGATCCGAGCCGACGCGCAGGGGAAGGGCCATCGTGTTGAAGTAGCTCTCGACCGCGCAGACCCAGACGAGCTCGACGAGCTCACGCTCGGAAAAGTGCTGGCGCAATCGCGCGAACACGACATCGGGAACGTGGAGCGACTCGGAGACGGCGGCGACGTAGGCGAGGGCGGCGCGCTCGCGCTCGGAGTAGCAGGGTGCCGTTTCGAACTCCTCGAGCGCGGCGAAGCGTTCGCGGCCGAGGCGTGCGCGGATGGCTTCCGCCAAGGTGAGGTCCGCGCAGAAGGTGCAGCCGCGGCGGCGGGCGAGCGCGACGCGGACCAGGTGCTGCGTCGCCGCGTCGAGCTTCAAGAAGGACGAGAGCACACCGACGATCGCGAACGTCACCCACGCGAGGCCCGGCGCGCGCGGGTAGATCACACGAAAGCCGGTAGGCACCCGGCCGTAGCGACGCGCCGACGCGGCGAAGAGCAAGCGAGTCAGCAGCCCGCGCGGTCGATCGAGCGGCGGAAGGGGAAACAAGCCGTGCTCGCTGCCAGCAGCGGGCGTGGTGTGGTGGAGGTCGGAGACGGGAAGAGGTTGGACGTTCATGCCTACGAGCACGAACGAGCAGGCGCGGACGTTACAGGCCCGCGTTTCAGGCCGCGGAGACCCTGACGGAGTCGGAGACCGAGTCGGAGACGTGTCGGAGACGGTGTCGGAGTCGGAGACGGTGTCGGAGACCGAGTCGGAGTCGGAGACCGTGACGGAGTCGGAGACCGTGACGGAGTCGGAGACCGAGACGGAGTCGGAGACCGAGTCGGAGTCGGAGACCGAGTCGGAGTCGGAGACCAAGTCGGAGACCAAGTCGGAGACCAAGTCGGAGACCGAGTCGGAGACCGAGTCGGAGACCGAGTCGGAGTCGGAGACCGTGTCGGAGTCGGAGACCGTGTCGGAGTCGGAGACCGTGTCGGAGTCGGAGACCGTGTCGGAGTCGGAGACCGAGTCGGAGTCGGAGACCGTGTCGGAGTCGGAGACCGTGTCGCAGACCGGGTGTCGGGCATCGAAACTAGGCGAGTCGTGTCGTGCGCGCAGCTCACGACGCGATCTCGCCTCCCGAGAGCGAGTCGTGTCGTGCGCGCAGCACACGACGCGACCTCGCACGGCGACGAACGCACGCACGACGCACGTCAGGCTCGGCGCCCACCGCGCGGACCGTCCCCCCGAAGCCTCGAAGGCCACCGGTCACGCCTCGTGTCGTGCGCTCCGCTCACGACACGAGGCGGACGCACGCACGCTCGAAGCTCCATGGGCCCGTACGCGCGCGGCTCGTGTCACGCGCGGGAGCTCGTGACGCGAGCCGCCACGTTCAAAAGAGAGAGCGGCGGAAACCCCAGTGGAAGTCGAAGGCCATCGAGAGCAAGCCGAACGGGACACGGCCCGAGAAACCCTGTGGACGAGGAGACGACGCGCTCGCGTGTTCGGCTCCGAGCGCTCCACCGGGTTTCGCAGGGCCGTGTCCCGTTCGGCGCACACGCGTCCAAGAAGCCCCGAACCAAGCGGATCCGAGTGGCCCAAAGTGGTGCACACACGGAGTCGCCCCGCGCCTGTAACGCCCGCGAACGTCCGAACGTGTCACTCCTCGAGGTGACACGATGCGCGCGATGAACCGGTCCGCCGAGATCGAGCACGAACGCAGTCGGCTCTTCGGCCTCTGCTACCGCATGCTCGGGTGCGCGGCCGACGCCGAGGACGTCGTCCAGGAGACCTTCGTACGCGCGTACTCGAGCGCTCCCCACGACGATGCGCCGTTGCGCCCGTGGCTCGTCCGCGTCGCGACGAACCTCTGCATCGACGCGCTCCGTGCGCGAAAACGTCGCGGCGCGTACTTCGGTCCGTGGCTCCCCGGGGCGGTCGAGGACCTCGCGCTCGAAGGTTTCGCGGGCCCCGACGCGCGCCTCGAGTCCGTGCAGAGCGCGCAGGTCGCGCTCCTGATGGCGCTCGAGTCCCTCGACCCGCGCGCGCGCGCCGTCCTCGTGTTGCGGGACGCGATGGGCGCGAGCGCGGCCGAGGTCGCGGACGTGCTCGGCATCACCGAGGGCAACGTCCGCGTGATCCTGCTTCGGGCGCGGCGTGCAATCGAGGACGCCGAGCAACCCACGCGCGCTCTCGACGAGGCTTCGGATCGCCTTCGTCGTCTCTTGTTCGCGATCGCGGCCGGCGATTTGTCGAGCGTCGCGTCGCTCCTGCGCGAGGACGCGGTGCTCACCACGGACGCCAACCGGGAGGCGACCGCGGCCGTTCGCGCGATCCGTGGACGAGACGCGATCGTGGCGTTCCAGCGGACCGTCCATGCGCTTCACATCCCAACCGCGATGTGGGAGGTGGTCGCGAACGGGGGCCCGGCGATCGCGGTCGAGTACGCCCCTTGCGAACGGCTTCCGACCCGGGCGCTGGTGCGGGCCGTCTTTGCGCCAGACGGACGGGTGTCGCAGCTCCACGTGCTCATCGCGTCCCGGAAGGTCCATCGTTTCCACGCCCAGGTTCCACGGCAGGGCTGACGTCGACGGCGTCACGTTGGCGGAACGCGTGTGTGGAGCTCGGTGGACCTGGCGGATGAACCTGGACGTCGAAGCCAAGCCACGACGCAACGCGTGTGCGGAGCAACCCAGGTCAGCCGCCACCGAGCCAGATCAGCCACGAACCAACCGAGATCACGGACGACTCGAACACGATCACGCGTGACTCGTTCGCGATCCGTTTTGGGGCCACGGGCTTCGCCGGAGGCCGCCGCAAGTCATCCACCCAACCCAGTCCGCAATTTCGCAGAAGATGGATTATGTAAACTCGTTGTGTGAATCTCTCGGGAAAGCGGCTCTCGTGGCTTCGCTCCATGGAGCTCGTTGGCCTGCGACTTCGACCCACGTGTGATCTCCGGCGACTCACCCGCGATCACGCGTGAGCCGCACACGATCGCGAATGACCACCCGCGCGCGAGTCTCACGCGTTCGCGAGCGAGCCCCCGCCGAGATGCCCGCTCCGCCGAGGTCCACGCTCCGCCGAGATGCCCGCTCCGCCGAGGTCCACGCTCCGCCGAGCAGGCGCTCACGTTCGACCCTCGCTCGGACTCGAGGGGCCACGCCCGAGCTTCGGCTCGGGCGTGGCTCAGCGGTCCGTGAGGTCCTCGACGAACCCACGCGCCACCCGGTGGACCCCGGGCTCCGCCGGATCCGGACGGACGATCGCGACCAAGCGACCCGACTCCAGGATCGCGAGCTCGCCCTCCGGGAGCCCACGCAGGCGCCGCCCGCACCGCGCATCGGTCGCCTGGGATTCTTCGATGGCGACGGTGGGCAAGACGCGCGCGGTCGCTTCCACGAGCGGCAACAGACGTGCGCGCGCGACTTCGTCGAGGCGGCACGCGTCCGAGAGCTCGAAGCGCCCGCTCGCCGTGCGCCGGAGCGCGGTCAGGTGCCCGAGCGTCCCGAGGCTCGCCGCGAGATCGCGCGCGAAGGACCTCACGTAGAAGCCCTTCCCACACCGTAACGAGAGATGGATGTCCGGGCCCTCGACGGACTCGATCGCGACCGAGATCAGCTCCACGTCGCGGAACGGCGGCTCGACCACCTCACCTCGCCGCGCGCGCGCGTGGAGACGCACGCCGTCGACCTTGATGGCGCTCACCGCCGGCGCTTGCTGTCGGTGCGGGCCGAGGAACGCGTCTGCCGCACGTCGAACGGTTTCGCGGTCGAGCGCGGGCGGCGTCTCCGACGCGACGATCGCCCCGTCCGCGTCGAGGCTGTCCGTGGCGACGCCGAGACGAATCGTCGCCGTGTATGTCTTGTCGGCTGCCGTCAGCCATGGGACGAGCTTCGTCGCTTCACCCACCGCGACCACGAGCACTCCGGTGGCCGCCGGATCCAGAGTGCCCGCATGACCGACCGTACGGGTTCGCAGCGCCCGTCGAGCGCGAGCCACCACGTCGTGGGAGGTCATGCCGGCCGGCTTGTCGACCACGAGGACTCCGTGCGGCGAGCGAGCGTCTTCGTGCGCGGGCGCGGCGTCTTCGGCGTGCTCACCCACGATTCACCTGACGCTCTCTCTCGTGCTCAGAAAGCATCGCGACTGCCGAATCGAGTCACGGAGCTCACGAGATGTGCTCGAGTGCGGCGGCGGCCTCCGCGAGCACCCGCGCGTGAACCTCGTCGAAGGTCTCCGAGATCTGCGCGCCCGCCGCGGCTCGATGCCCACCCCCGCCGAGCGCGGTCGCGATGCGCGCGACGTCCGCGCGACCGCTCGATCGGAGGCTGACCTTCGTGTCGAGCACGCTCGGGATGGAGGACGGTCGCATGGGGCCCTTCCCGTCCGGCGGCGCGCTGAGGCGATCGCGTGGGTACTCCCAGAGGAGCACCGCGATCTCGACCCCACGCAGCATGCGGCCGTAGTTCACCATGCCTTCGACCATGTCGTCGTCGGCCTGGGTGCGCGCGAGCATCTCGCGGGTGACCTTCAGTATCGCGACGCGTCCGTCGAGCGCGAGCTCGAGCGACTCGAGCACCTCACCGAGGAGCTTCATCCGTTCGGGCTGCCAACCCTCGAAGAGCTCGTAGGCGGTGAGCCACGCCTCCGCGCCGCCCTCGAGCAACTCCGCGCCGAGACGCAACGTCGCGGGGGTCGTCATCGCGTAGCGGAAGCCCCCGGTGTCCGCGACCAGAGCCGCGTAGAGCGGCGCCGCAGCCGCTTCCGGCACCGGGCGCGCGCCCAGCTCGGCCGCGAGGCGCATCACGACCTCGGCGGTCGAGCACGCGTCGCACTCCCGACAGACCACGTCGCCGACGTCGTCGTGGGCCGCGTGGTGATCGACGACGACCAGCGGGCCCGCTCCGCGGTCCGGTAGACCCTTCGGGAGCAACGAGCGCGCTGCAGTGTCCATCACGAAAGTCGCGTCGAACGATCCCTGGGGGAGCACGTGCTCCACGCGGCCCGCCGCGAAGAAGAGCAAGTTCGGCGCGAGCACCTCGGGCACCCAGACGAAGGCTTCTTTGCCGAGCGATCGCAGGATCTCCGCGAGGCCGATCGCCGAACCCAACGCGTCGGCGTCGGGGCGGCGATGGCACGTGACGAGGAAACGGTTCCCCTCACGCACGAGCTTCAACGTCTGTTCGCGACTCACGAGTCACCTTCGCGCGAACGCTCGCTCGCGATCTCGTGCAGCGCGCGCTCGATCCCTTCGACGCGATCGATCAGGTCGTCCCACTGAAACTCCAGCTCGGGCGTGCGACGCAAGCGGAGCTTCGGCCCGATCTCCCGGCGCAGGTAGCCCGCCGCTCGCTGCAGCGCACGCACCACGCGGGCGCGACGCGCCTCGTCGGCCTCGCCGAGCACCCGCACGTAGACACGCGCGATCGAGAGATCGTCGGTGACCTTCACACCCGACACGATGGTGTCGGCCGCGTCCGGATCCCGGACCTTTCCGCGCATCAACAGCTCGGCGATCTCCATGCGGAGCTGCTCGCCGACGCGGTCGGATCGTTTGCCTTCTTTCATCGCTCTTCCTCGTCTGCCTCGAAGTCGGCGGCTGACCCCGCCGACTCGGTCGCGAAGTCGGCGGCTGACCCCGCCGACTCGGTCGCGAAGTCGGCGGCTGACCCCGCCGACTCGGTCGCGAAGTCGGCGGCTGACCCCGACTCGGTCGAGTAGTCGGCCCACGAGCCGAGCACACTGCCTTCGTCCAGCTCGTCTCCGTCCAGGAGGTCGAACGCGCCGAGGCTCACGAACTGCGTACGCACCCGCTCCACCGTCGCCTGACCTTCGGACTCGATCCCGCGCACCACCGCCGCCAAAACCGACGCCGCGTGAGGTTGTTCGTTCGACACGACCGCGAAGCCCAAGATCGCGCGCTCGTGACGATCCTGGTCCCCGACCTCGGCGACGGCAACCGGATGCCGGTGGCGGGCACGCTCCAGCACGCTGCGCACGATGGAGCGCTTCTCCTTCAACGACGAGACCCCGGGGAGCGCGAGGGCGATGCGGCAGACTCCGATCAGCACGCCCTTCCCTCACTCCTCGAGGTCCATCGATGCGCTCGTTCGAACCAGCGCACGGCACGCGAGCGTCGCCGTCCGCCGACCGAACCCATCAGTTGTCGTCGAGCGTCGCCGCGACCTCTTCGTGGTCGAAGCACTCGATGATGTCGCCGGACTTGAGGTCGTTGTAGCCCTCGAGGCCGATGCCGCACTCGAAGCCCTGCGCGACTTCCTTCGCGTCGTCCTTGAAGCGACGAAGCGAGCCGAGCTTGCCCGTCCACACCACCACGCCGTCGCGAACGAGGCGGGCGCGCGCGGCGCGGACGATCTTGCCGTCTTGCACCATGCAGCCGGCGATGGTGCCGATCTTCGGGATGGAGAAGGTCTCGCGGACCTCGGCCTTGCCGAGCTCGCGCTCCACCAGCTTCGGCGCGAGGAGGCCCGCCATGGCGAGCTTCACGTCGTCGATCGCCTCGTAGATGATCGAGTAGGTGCGGATCTCGACGCCGTTCTCCTTCGCCATCGACGACGCCTTGCCCTGCGGGCGGACGTTGAAGCCGATCACGATGCAGACGCCGTCGGAGGCCGACGCGAGCATCACGTCGTTCTCCGTGATGCCGCCGACGCCCGATTGGACGATCTTCACGCGCACCTTGTCGGTGCTCAAATCCTCGAGGCTCTTGCGAAGCGCCTCGGAGGAGCCGTGCACGTCCGCCTTGAGCACCACCTGGAGCTCTTGCTGGGCGCCGCTCCGCATCATCTGCTGGAGCTGCTCGAGACCGCGCGGGGCGATGACCGAGGGACGAATCGCGACCTTCGCGCGGTTCGCCTCGGCGACTTCCTGCGCCTTCTTCGCGGTCGTCACCATGTAGACCTTCTCACCGGAGCTCGGGAGCTGGTCCAGACCGAGGAGCTCCACCGGCGTCGCGGGCGGTGCCGACTTGAGCTGACGACCGCGGTCGTCCGTGAGCGCGCGGACACGGCCCCACGCGGTGCCGGCCACGACGTAGTCGCCGGTCGAGAGGGTTCCGTCCTGCACGAGCACGTTCGCGACGACGCCGCGGCCCTTGTCGAGCCGGGCTTCGAGGACGACGCCTTCGGCCGGGATCTTCGGGTTGCAGCGCAGCTCGAGGATCTCGGCCTGAACCGCGAGCGACTCGAGGAGATCCTCGATGCCCTGGCCGGTGACCGCGGAGGTCGGCACGTAGATCGTGTCGCCGCCCCACTCCTCCGGCGTGAGCCCGAGCGATGCGAGCTCGTTCATCACGCGATCGGACTGGGCATCGGGCTTGTCGATCTTGTTGACCGCGACGACGATCGGGACCTCGGCGGCGAGCGCGTGGCTCACGGCCTCGCGCGTCTGCGGCATCACGCCGTCGTCCGCCGCGACCACGAGCACGACGACGTCGGTCGCCTGAGCACCGCGCGCACGCATGGAGGTGAACGCCTCGTGGCCGGGCGTGTCGAGGAACACGACCTCGCCCTTCGGGGTCGGCACGCGGAACGCGCTGATGTGCTGCGTGATGCCGCCCGCTTCGCCCGCCGCGACGTTCGCCGAGCGGATCTTGTCGAGAAGCGAGGTCTTGCCGTGGTCGACGTGACCCATGATGGTCACGACGGGCGGCTTCACCTCGCGGTCGTCCTCGCGATCCTCGAACTCGCCGCGCGCGTCGCCGACGACCTCGTCGATCGACTGCGCGACGTTCTCGACCTCGTAGCCGAATTCGTCCGCGATCAGGATCGCGGTGTCGGCGTCGAGCGTACTGTTGATGTGGACGCCCTGCACGCCCATCTGCATGAGCTTCATGAGCAGATCGGTCGCCTTCAGGCTCATGCGCTGCGCGAGCGCCTGAAGTTG
>JALOQC010000368.1 GCA_025453555.1 Myxococcota bacterium
CCGTAGTTGCCGGCCGCGAGCTTCTTGGCCATCTCCGCCGCGATGCTCGGCGTGAGCTGCTTGGTCAGCTCGTAGATCGTCGTGCCCTCCGCGACCTTCGGCTCTTCGAGCGTCTCGCTGCCGGTCGTGATCTTCATGACGACCTTGCGCAGCTCCTTGCTCGACGCGAAGAGCGGGATCGAGTTGCCACGGCTCTTGGACATCTTCTCGCCGTCGAGCCCCGGCACCAGCGGCGCGTCCTCGCTGATGTGCGCCTCCGGCACCACGAGCACGCCGTCGCCGTAGACGTGGTTGAAGCGCGCCGCGAGATCGCGGCAGACCTCGATGTGTTGCTTCTGATCCTTGCCCACCGGCACCACGTGGGTGTCGTAGAGCAGGATGTCGGCCGCCATCAGCACCGGGTAGTAGAAGATGCCCGCGTTCGGGTGCTCGACGCCCTTCGCGATCGCGTCCTTGTACGCGTGCCCGCGCTCGAGCTGACCGGTCGCCACGAGGCAGCTCAGGATCCACGCGAGCTCGAAGACCTCCAGCACGTCGGACTGCCGGAAGAAGACGATCTCCTTCGGATCGAGCCCACACGCGAGCCACGTCGCCGCGACGTCGTAGACGTTCTTCTGGAGCGCGACCGGATCGCGGAGCGTGGTGACCGCGTGGTAGTCGGCGATGAAGTAGAAGCTCTTGAACGACTTCGCGAGCTGCAGCGCGGGGCGGATCGCGCCGAGGTAGTTGCCGAGGTGCGGGGTGTCGGTGGGCTTGATGCCGGTGAGCGAGGTCTTGGTGCTCGCGTCGGTCGAGGTCATGGCGCGCGCATCGTTGCGCGGGCCTGCGAGGGGGGCAACCGCGCCGCGCCCCGACTCCACGTCGACCGTCGAATCACGCTAGCGCCGCGTGAGCTCGGAGCACCCTTCGCGGCGCGGCTGCCTGCGCGGGCCCGGTGTCCTTCGCGGCCCACCATCCTGCGCGCCGCGCCCGACCTGCTACGAAGCGCACGGAATCGCCGGAAGGCGACGCTCACCTCCCGTCGAGTCGTTCGGCTCGACGACCCGCTCCAAGCGAGAGGAACCCATGACGGACTACTCGGACCGCCCGTTTCGTGTGCTCGGCATCCAACAGGTCGCCATCGGCGGCCTCGACAAGCAGGCGCTGCGTCGCTTCTGGGTCGACGTGCTCGGCATCGAGGCCCACGGCACCTACCGCGAGGTCGCGCAGAACGTCGACGAGGACATCCTGCGCCTCGGCCACGGACCGCACGCGGTCGAGATCGACCTGATGCAGCCGATCGATCCCGAGAAGGCCCCGAAGGTCCACGTGCCGCCGCTCAACCACGTCGGCCTCTGGGTGGACGACCTCCGCGCCGCGGTGACCTGGCTGAAGCAGAACGGCGTGCGCGTGCTCGGCGAGCCTCGTCCGGGCGCGGCCGGCTACGACATCGTCTTCGTGCACCCCAAGGGCAACGACGCGTTCCCGATCGGCGCCGAAGGTGTGCTCCTCGAGCTCGTGCAGGCGCCGCCCGAGGTGATCGAAGCGCTCTCCAAGTGAGCCGACGTGCGTTCCGCGCTCGCGCGTCGAGTCGACGTCACGCGACCGCGGCGCTCGGCGCTCGCTTTGCTCGACGCGGCCACGAGAGCCGCACGATCCGCTTCGCGACGTCCGCGAGCTGCGTGGGCAGCGAACCGGTGGCGTACACCTGTCCGTAGCGCTCGCAGATCTCGCGAACCCGCGGTGCGATCTCCGGATATCGCGCGGCCGGAAGATCCGGGAAGAGATGATGCTCGATCTGGTGACTCAGATGCCCCGTCATCAGGTGCATCCATCGGCTTCCTTCGAGGTTGGCCGACCCGTTGATCTGCCGGACATACCACTCCCCGCGCGACTCGTCCTTCGTCTCTTCTTCCGAGTAGACACGGACGCCTTCCGGGAAGTGACCACAGAAGATCACCGAGAAGGTCCAGAGGTTCCGTGCGACGTTCGCGAGCACGTTGCCGGCGAGGACTCGCGGCGCATTCGGCCCCGCGAGCAGCGGAAAGACCACGTAGTCCTTCGCGATCTGCCAGCCGGCCTTCGCGAGAAAGGGACCCGAGCGGCGCCCGAGCTCCGCGAGGCTCTGCTCGCCGCGAGTGGTCTCGGCGACGCGCAGATCGTGCATCCCCACGCCCCACTCGAAGAACACCGCGAGCGCGAGCGCGGTGACGGGCTGGGCGAGGTGCCGCAACTCCCAAGGCTGCTCGTCCGCGACTCGCAAGAACTGATAGCCGATGTCGCGGTCCTTCCCGAGGATGTTCGTGAAGGTGTGATGCTCGTAGTTGTGGGATGACCTCCAGTCGTCTCCCGGACAAACGATGTCCCACTCGTACGTATCTCCACGGAGCGCGGGGTCCCCGGTCCAGTCGTATTGACCGTGCATCACGTTGTGGCCGATCTCCATGTTCTCCAGGATCTTCGCCAACCCGAGCGCGCTCGTTCCGAGCACGAAGGTCACGGGATCGATCCCGAAATGCAGCAACGTCCGCCCCGCGATCGACGCCGCGCCCGCGGCCTTCATCACCGCGCGGATGTGCGCCACGTCCCGCTCGCCCAGATCGGCGAGCACCTCCGCACGGATGGCGTCCAGCTCGCGCCCGAGCGCGTCGGCTTCGTCTCGGCTCAGCCGACGGCTCGACTTCCCGTGAGCCGGCCGAAGCTCAGTCGTGGGACTCATCGGAGAACGCGTCACGTCGCGCGTCGCATCGCTCGTCACGACGCTCGTCACCGCGCCGTTCGCAGGGTCGAAGCGTCCACTCGTCTCGATCGATTGCGTGTCCATGATCACCTCGGATCGACTTTCTGCGCGGATCGGCGCGCGAGCTTCTCTCGTGGGTCGAGCGTTCGTTCGGACGCACGCTCGTCGGGCGCGGCGTGCACCGCGTGCTGCACGATCGGCCCGAGCTCGACGTCGGTGCAGGGCACCGAGACGCAGAGCTGGATGATCTCGTCGGGAGCGTCCGAGATCGCGCCGCTGATCGCGTGGCGCACCGTGCCGCTGCGCTTGAGGCAGGAGCAGGTTCGGCACAGGCCCATGCGGCAACCGGACGCCGGTCGCTCTCCCGCCGCTTCGAGCTGATCGAGCAGCGCCCCGTCGGTGCGCGCGGCGATCGTGCGACCGCCCGGGCTCGCGTGGCCTCCGAGCGTCACGAGCACCTCGGTCGCGTCGGGATCGGCCGCGGGCCGCGGCATCGCGGCGAAACGCTCGACGTGCAGCCTCGGGAGCCCCATCGCCTCCACGCGTCGCATCATCGCCGGCGGGCCACACACGAAGACCTCCCGCTCCTCGAGGTCGGGCACCGCCGTGCGCAGCGCCCCCACGTCGAAGCCGCCTTCGCCCGGCCGCGCGTGCTCGTCGTCGAGGCGCACCACCACCCGAAAGCCCCGACGCGTCGCGAGCGCCTCGAGCTCGGCGGCAAAGATCACGTCGGCTCGCGTGCGGGCGTGATGGACGATCACCACGTCCGCCGCGTCGCTCTGCAGCAACGCGCGCCACATCGAACGCATCGGCGTGATCCCGGATCCACCGCTCAGCAGCAGCAGACGAACGGGGTGCGTCGGCAGCACGAACTGCCCCTCCGCCGGCGAGATGCGGAGCGCGTCGCCGACCCGCAGCGTGTGCAGACGACCCGACACGCGCCCGTTCGCCACGCGCTTCACCGTGATCCGAAGCTCCGGGTCGTGCGGCGCGGACGAGAGCGAGTAGCAGCGGCTGGTCCGGACGCCCGCCAGCTCGATCTCGACGCGGGTCCACTGCCCCGGACGATGGGGCACCCAACCCCGCGGCGGCTCCAGCACCAACGTCCGCGTGTCCGGCGTCTCCTCCAGCACCGCGGTGACGCGCGCGTGATCGCGCGAACGGACGCCGAGCCACGCGAGCTCGCTGCGCCAGAGCCCCGTCTGTCGGTCGACGAAGAATCGGCGCGCCGCCGTGCGACGGGCATCCCTCAGGGTCGCGCTCAGGCGACGCTCGATCGTGCTCAACATCGGCCCTCCTATGTTACTCGACCGTAGGTTGACACGATGACGCGCCGCGTCGAGTCACAACTTCGTCATCACGCTCACGCCGGTCACGTGAATCACCTCGCGTTTTACGAGCATTCGTCGACATTTCGTGGACCGCATGCTGACGCCCTCCCGTCCACGACCAGGGCACGACCGTCGCCCCATGACTCGTTCCGGAAACGATGGCGTAACTTACGCGGGAGTAGTAATGGAGCGCATGGCCAGCTCCGAGCGACGCCCGAAGGCACCCGTGGACGCACCGAGCCGAGCGCAGAAGAAGGCGCTCGAAGCCCAGCAGCGCGCCGAGCGCGACGCGCGGAAGAAGGCGACCGAAGTGAACGAGCGCGCCGAACGAGCGGAAGCGAAGCGCACCCTGGAGGCGCGGGAGCGCGCAGCCCGGGAGGCACGCAAGAAGGAGCTCGAGGAGCAGAAGTCGGCGCGGGCTGCTTCCAAGCTCGCCGAGCGCACGCGTCGTGAGGCGGAGCGAGAGCGAAAGGCCGCCTCCGCGCGCGCCCGCAAGACGCGCCTACCCGCCCTCGAACGCCGCGCTCAGCTCGTCGCGGTCGGCCGCGCGGTGTTCGCCGAGCACGGCTACGAGGCCACGTCGGTGGAAGAGATCGCGGCCCGCGCGAACGTCAGCAAGCCCATCGTCTACGAGCATTTCGGCGGCAAAGAGGGCCTCTACGCCGTCATCGTCGATCGCGAGATGGACTACGTCGTGCGACGCATCGCGGAGGCGATCGGCGAAGGCAGCCCGCGCGAGCGCGTGGAGCGCGCCTCCCTCGCGTTCCTGGCGTACGTGCGCGACGATCCCGACGGCTTCGCGGTGCTCTCGCAGGACTCCCCCATCACGTCGGGCGGCGGGCGCATGTCGAGCCTGCTCAACGACCTCGCGCAGCGCGTGGGCCACGTCTTCGTGCGATCCCTGGAGGACGCGGGCTACGACGCGAAGGCCGCGCCGATCTACGCCCACGCGCTCGTCGGCATGGTGACCTTCGTGGGCCATTGGTGGACGGGTGTGCGCAAACCGCCGATCGAAGAGGTCGCGCAGCACATGAGCGCGCTCGCGTGGATGGGCCTCCGGCACCTGCCGAAGAAGCCGAAGTTACGCGTCCGTTCGTGAGCGATCCGAAGCGCGTTCGATCCGAAGCGCGTTCGATCCGAAGCGCGCGCGCAATCCGAAGGCGGTCCGAAGCGCGCGCACGATCCCGAGCGCGTGCGATCGAAGCGCGCGGCGATCCCCGAAGCGCGCTTCGATCCGAAGCACGATCCGAGGTGTTCCGAGCGATCAGAAGCGCGTGCCGAGGCGCACGCTCGCGCCGATCACGATCACGCCCTCGTTCGCGCTCAGGTACTGCAGCTCCGGCAGCGACGCCTCGAGGTAGATCGAGCCGCCCGGGTTCCACGCCACGACCGCGCTCACGCGGCCGCTGAAGCTCGGCACGCGGTTGCCGCTGATCGACTGGAAGAGCCCCGCCTCCACGCTCGCGCCGAGGTGGATCGGCGTGGTGAACGGGCTCGCGAGGTACACACCGCCGACGTGCACCGCGAAGCTGCTCGACGCACCGAACACGAGCTCGATCCCTGCTCGGAGCTCGAGGCCCGGAAGCCCCTCGAAGCCGCGACCGCCGCGCAGCTCGAGCGTGCCGAGCACGCCGCCTTCGCCGGGGCTCCGCAAGATCGGCCGCACGCCGACGCCGGCCTGCACCATCCAGAGCCCGTCCGCGACGCCGTAGCGATCACGTGCTTCGAAGGCCTCCCGGTCGAGCCGCGCGCGCTCCTCCGCGTCCATCGCCTCGCGCTCGCGCCGCGCCTGCTCTTCGGCTTCGCGCTCGCGCTCCGCCGCCTCGCGAGCCGCCGCTTCTTCCGCCTCGCGGCGGGCGCGCTCTTCCGCTTCGAGCCGCTCGCGCTCCGCGTCCGCCGCGTCGGCCGACGTCTCTTCCTGCCGACCGACCGTGTCCTCGCCCGCGAGCGTGAGCCCGTCCTCCGACAACCCTTCCGGACGAAGCAGCGCTTGCAGCAACTCCGCGAGACGCGGCCCTTGCCGAACGCGCCGCACCTCCGCGTCGAGCTCGTCGACGCGAGTCGCGGGCGCGTAGCCGACGCGCAGCGTGATCCAATACGCGCGAGGACCACCGTCGCGCACGATCGGCACCACCACGAAGGTCGCGTTCTGGAGCTCGGCGACCGCGCGCAGCTCGTTGGCGGTCGTGGGCACCACGTTCGTGCGCGCCTCGTACGCGCGCGCTTCGCCCACCGGCTCGTGCGCGAGCCCACGCACCGCCTCGCGTACCGCGTCCTCGATGGCGTCGAGCTGCATCGTGTCGACGTTGCCGGTCGCGCGCAGCACGACCACGCGGTCGGCGAACGCGGGGCTCGCAGTGATCGCGACGAGGGCCGTCGCCGTGAGGAGCTGGCGCATCACGCGCCATTTCGGAGAACGCGGGTTCACGGGCGACGACGGGAATCGCATGAGGGGACTCGCAGAGCAAGAAGGCTGCCACCCGCGACACGTCCTTTACAGCTCGTGAAGAGGCGTCGAACATCGGGCGATGACACGTTGGGAATACCGTGTGGTGAAGCTCGCGATCGGCAGCTTCTCGGGCCCGAAGGTCGACACTCCCAAGCTCGAGCGAGCGCTCGACGAGCTCGGCGGAGACGGGTGGGAGCTGGTCTCGACGCTCGACACGAACATCGCACAGGGCTCGAGCGACGAGCTGGTGCTCTTCCTCAAGCG
>JALOQC010000039.1 GCA_025453555.1 Myxococcota bacterium
GACTTCGCCACCGCGGCGGAGAAGTACGAGCCGCTCCTCGCCCGCACCGGGCAGATGAGCGTCGAGGACGCCAAGTCCGTGAGCCTCCGCTGCGGCGAGGCCTTCGGGAAGCTCGGCGACTGGAGCAAGGCGCAGCGCGCCTACACGAACGCGAAGGCCTATGCGCCCAAGGATCGGGTGGTTCTCGAGCGCCTCGCGGACGCGACGTTCGCGGCCGAAGAATGGGACGAGGCAGCCGAGCTCTACCGCGGTTTCTTGGCCGAGCACGGCAGCGCGCTCGAGCCCGGCGATCGTGGTCAGGCCGTCCTTCGTCAGGGCGACGCGCTCCGGCGCGCCGGGCACCTCGACGAGGCCAAGCCCCTGCTCCTCGAGGCGGCCGAGCTTCGCCCCGAGGATCCCGCGCCGCTCCGCGCGCTCCGCGATCTCCACGCGGACAAGAAGGAGTGGACCGAGGTCGTGCGTGTCCTGCGCGAGCGCATGGAGCACGCGGGCGATCAGGAGCGCCGACGTCTTCCTCAAGGAGCTCAAGGATCGCGAGAAGGCCTCGAAGAGCTTCGTGGCCGCGCTCGAGATCGTGCCCGACGACCGCAACCTGCTCACCAAGCTGATGGCGGTCTACTCGGAGACGAAGGACTGGTCGCGCCTCGTGGAGGTCATCCTCCGCATCGCCGAGCTGATCGACGAGCCCGCGCAGCAGGCGAAGTACTACCTGACCGCGGCGTCGATCGCGCGCGGCGAGCTCTCGCGCGTCGACGAGGCGGCCGACTACTACGCGCAGGCCCTCGAGAACGATCCTTCGCTCGACAAGGCCTTCGCCGGCCTCGTGACCTGCCTCGAGCAAGCCGAGCGTTGGGAAGACCTGGCGGAGGCGTACACCGCGCAGCTCGAGCGGCGCCGCGCCGGCTCGCCGGAAGAGCGCGCGAAGCTCTGGGACGCCCTCGCGGCGGTCTACGAGACGAAGATCGAAGATCTCGCGAAGGCGACCGAGGCCTACGAGCACGCGCTGGAGCTCGATCCGGAGGGTCGTCGTCGGCTCGAGAAGCTGGCGGAGATCTTCGGCTCGGATCCGAAGCGCTTCTTCCGCAAGGCGGTCGACGTGCACGCGCAGCTCTTGCGGACGAGCCCCTACCGGATGGAGAGCTACCGCGCGCTGCGGGAGCTCTACACGGAGGCCAAGCGCGCCGACGAGTCGTGGTGCGTGTGTCAGGCGCTGAAGTCGCTCGCGATGGCGGGGCCGGACGAGGAGAGCTTCTTCAAGAAGCACCGCAGCAAGCACCCGGCGGCGGCGCAGCAGTTCTTCGACGAGGACGTGTGGTTCAATCACGTCACGCACCCCGATCAGGACCCGCTTCTGACCGGGATCTTCGCGGCGATCACCCCCGCGGTGGTGGCGACACGCTCGCAGACTCTGGCCGCGTACAAGCTCACGGAGAAGCAGAAGCGGAACCCGGAGAACGACGAGTCCGTGATGGTGCGGACGCTGCACTACGTGGCGGGCGTGACGCAGATCGATCTGCCGAACGTCTACTACCTGCCGGAAGATCAGGGCGGTCTGAGCGTGGTGTTCGCGGACCCGCCGGCGATCGGCGTGGGCAAGGCAGCCCTCGCGGGCGGCCCCGCGCAGGCGCTGGCGTTCGTGGCGGCGCGGCAGCTCGCGTACTTCCGGCCCGGCTACTACCTGCGGCACTTGGTGCCGAGCGGCAGCGGGCTGCGCGCGTGGTTGCTCGCGGCGATCAAGCTGGCGACGCCGCAGTTCCCGGTGCCGGCGTCGCTGAAGGACAAGGTGGACGAGCACCTGGCGGCGCTGCGTCAGCACTTGAACGCGGCGGCGCAGAGCGAGGTGACGACGCTGGTGACGCGGCTGCTCGCGGCGGCCCCGGAGCTGGACATGAAGCGCTGGGTGGCGGCGGTGGACATGACCGCGGACCGCGTGGGCTTCGTGATGGCGAACGATCTGGAGATCGCGGTCGCGCTCGTGAAGGCGAGCCCGGACGACGCGGCGACGCAGAAGGAGCGCCTGAAGGAGCTCTACCTGTTCGCGGTGAGCCCGGAGTACCTGCAGTTGCGGCAGAAGTTGGGCATCACGATCGACGCGTGACGTTCGCGGCGCCGTGACGGTGGAAACGCCCGCTTCGTTGGACGAAGCGGGCGTTTCTTCTTGGCGCTTCGGCTTCTTGGACGCGGGCGGTTGGTTGAGGGCGTGATTGGCCTTGGCTTCTTGGGCGCGGCGGTTCGTGTTGAGGGCGTGATTGGCGTTCTGCTTCTTGGACGCGCGCGGTTCGTGTTCGCGGCCATGGTGGCGCTTGGACGCGTGCGGTTGGTGTTGGGGGCGTGTTGGGATTGTGCTGCTTGGACGCGTGTGCGCCGAACGGGACACGCCCCGCGAAACCCGCGGAGGTTCGGAGCCGACGCGCGAGCGCGTCGTCTCCGAATCCGTAGGGTTTCGCAGGTCGCGTCCCGTTCGACCTGCGATCGGTGGCCTTCGATCTCCACGGGGATCGACACCGCTCTCTCTGGGTACGTGGCGGCTCGCGTCACGAGCTTCGCGCGTGACACGAGCCGCGCGCGTGCGGGCCGGGGGAGCTTCCAACGTGCGTACGCACGCCTCGTGTCACGAGCTTCGCGCGTGACGCGAGGCGTGGACGATGGCCGTCGGTGCTTCGGGAGGATCGACGTGGTGTGGTCCGGACGAGCTTGGCTCGGACGGAGCGCGCGGTGATCGGCGAGCCTCACGTCCGACGTGCGTGCGTTCGTCGCGGCGCGAGATCGCGTCGTGAGCTGCGCGCACGACACGACTCGCTTTCGGGGGGAAGCGAGGGGGCGTCGTGGGCTGCGCGCACGACACGACTCGCGCACGACACGACTCGCCTGGGAGGAAGCGAGGGCGCGTCGTGAGCTGCGCGCACGACACGATCGATGCTGCTCGAATCGAAGAGCGTCAGAACGAAGTCTCTCGACGAAGGTGGTGCCATCTGCCTCGTCGGTCTCGATGCGCTTTCGCATCGCAAGTCGACGAACGAGGTAGCAATCGCGAGTCGCCGTGCATCGAACGCTCTACGAGCTCTCTCCACGAAGGGTCTCGTTTTCACTGCGAAATGAGGTAGGGTCGCGGTGCATGAGAACCGTGATTCGATACGTGCTCGTGATCGTGGCACTCGTCGGTTGTACGAGGCAGCTCGCTCATCGTTTCGAGTCCGACACCGGCTGCCCTGCCGGCGATACCACGCGCGAGAAGCTCGGGGCGGGGCTCTTCGAGGTTCGCGGCTGCGGACACGCCATCCGCTACGTGTGTGGCCAGTACGCTTGTGTTCAAGAATCTTCCCGATCTGTTTCCGAGTCGTCGTCCGAGTCGTCGTCCGAGCCTTCGTCTACGTCGCGCTCCGCACCGACGATCACACAGGATGCACGACCGCCGGAAGGCGTCAGCACGGGACGCGCGACCGACGGAACGTTGGGTGTTCGACTGACGTTGCACGGTGGCTCCGCCTCGGTCGCGCTGCTCCTGATCGTGGTGCCGAGCGTCGATCCCGACCGAGCTCACTTGCGAGCCATGGACGTGAACGGGCGACCTTCGCGCTGCGCCACGCTGGAGGTGCGGACCACCGCTGGCAGCACCGCAGTTCCGTTGCCCGACGCAACCCTCAGCGTCGCCGCGCTCCGCGAGCAGGCGGAATCGCTCGTCGGGTTCGACCTGTGCGGGCGTCAGGTTCGCGTTTCTGACCAAACGTCTTCGCTTCTTCAGTCCTTCTTCGAGACGATCGAGAGCGTGAGAGCCGATCCCGGGTCGGCGACCGACGACGACACCGTCGCGCGTGAACGCGCCGTTCGCGAGCACCTCGACGCGCGGCGGAACGCGATCCTTGCGTGCGTCGGCACCGACTCGGCGGCCGTGACAGCGCGCTGGTCGAGCGATGGTGCGGTGTCGGCGTCGATCGACGGCGCTACCGCCAACGTCGATGGCTGCATGCGTGCCGCCGTGGGTGAACTGCGTGTCGCTGCCGGCGCAGCCGGGGAGCTCCTCCACCCAGTGACTCGCTGAGCTCTCGCTCGAGATGTCGCCGCCCGCGCGGGAACGAGGGCGTGTTCGGGCCGTCGTTCACGGCGACGTGCGTTGCGTCGTGGGCGTTTGCGATCGCGCGCACGATCGAGACGTCGCTCGATCGAGATGCTTCACTCCCGGGACCGCCGCTTGGTGGGTGGCGCGGACGTGGACGCGGCCACCCGGCGGCTTCCTGGCAAGATTGGCACCGTCGCGGGAGGGTCGATGATTGGGCGTTGGCTCGAGAGCTTGTCTCCGATCGAGCGTGAGGCGGTGTGGCCCGTGTCCTGGATCGACGAGGGGCGGATCGACCTCGCTCGCTCGTCGACGGATCGCGTCCACGGGCTGTCCAGATTGAGTCTGTTCTCGAGGTTCGACGAGCACTGTCCGTTCGAGCTCCACGTGGGTGACCGTCGTGGACCGCCGTGGAACGACGCCGTGAGGTTCAACCTCTTCCTCGGCGCCGGCGCGGACTTCGTGAACTTCGAGGACGTGTCGACACCGGAGGAGCGCGCGGAGATCGGCGAGGACGTGCGGGGGTTTCTCGGATCGAACGTGAGGTGTCTGAGGGAAAGTAACGAGCGCATGGCGGTGCTCCGAGAAGAGATCTGGGTCGAGCGCTTCGTCGTCGACGGGGTGCCCGTCGCGCTGAGCTGGGCGGCGCGCGACGTTCCCCGGCGCGCGCGGCCGGGACAAACGGAGGAGGTCGTGTACTCTCCGTGGGTTCTTCGAGCGAAGATGAGCGACTGAACGTCGCATCGCGACTTCGTCGCATGAGACACGACCCATGAGCTCCCGACTTCCGTACTTTCTCCTCGCATTGTTCGCCGCCATCGGGCTCGCGGTCGCGGCGTACTTCTTCGAGAAGGTCGCTTCTTCTCCGTCCGCAGTAGTCGACGAGTCGGGGGTGCGGCGGACGCCACCGACGCGGCCGGACGAGATCCCGGAGCAGGCGTGGACGGGGCTTCGGATTCCGCGGCCGGTGCCGGCGGATGCTTCGGGGCTCTTGGTGCGGGAGGGGCGGGATGTGCTCGGGCGGGTGGCGACGACGCCCGACGTGGCGGGGCTGCTCGGGTGGCTCGACGTGGGGCGCTACGGGGCGCTCGACGCGGCCCTCGCGCGGATGTCGGACGAGGCGCTCGCCGAGCCTTCGAAGGAGCACTGGGGGCGGCTCGGGTTCGGCGCGTTCGCGACGGGAGACCCGGGCACGGAAGCGTTGCTCGACGCGTGGGTCGCGGAGACCGGGAGTTGGCAGGCGCACCTGGCGCGTGGGGTGTACCTCGCGAGCCTCGGGTACGCGCGGCGCGGGTCGGACACGATCGACCAGACGTCGGAGGCGCAGCTTCGTGGGATGGAGGAGGCGTTCTCGCGGGCGTCCGCGGATCTCGCGATCGTGCGGGCGCGTCGGCCGAACGAGGTGGTCGCGCACGACACCCGCATCGAGATGCTGATGTCCGGCGGTGAGGTCGAAGCGGCGCGGGCGACCTACGAAGAAGCAGCCGCGATCTGTTCGCATTGTCTCGGGCCGAGGCTGTCGTACGCGATGACGCTCCTGCCGCGTTGGGGCGGTTCCGTCGAGGCGTTCGAGGACTTCGTGCGCGCGGAGGGCGATCGACCCGGCGCGCCACCACACTTCGTCGTGATGCGCGGGATGTCCGCGTGGCGCGAGTGTTATCAGCGGGAGCTTCAACAGGCGTTCGACGACGCGCTGACGCACTGCGATCGCGCGGTCGGGGTGGTGCCGTACGAGATGTTCCTGCGGCTGCGGATGCGGCTCCATCGGCGCGCGGAGCGGCACGAGCTCGCGGCGCGGGACGCGGAGGCGATCTTGGCGATGACGCCGTCCTCGGTGGAAGGGCAGCTCGGCGCGTTCGATGCCGCGGCGCGAGCGCGCGACTACGTGCGCGCGGCGGAGCACTTCCGCATCGCGGCGTGGGTGAGCCCGCTCGAGGATCGGCTGCGTCGCAACCTGCCGATGATGGTGGAGGGGCTGCATTGGCAAGCGAGCAACGCCGCGGCGGCGGGCGACTCCGAGCTCGTCGCGCGGGCGAACGCGCTCGGGGAGCAGCTCGCGCCGGGAACGTTCGGTGCGAACGCGCCGTCGACGCACATCCTCGCCGCGCACGACGCAGTGCGGGAGCAGCCGCTCGACTTCGACGCGGTGCTCGCGCTCGATCGCAGCCTCGCGCCGCGTCGGCAGTGGGCGCCGATTTTGGCCGCGTGGGATCGGTTCATCGCTGCGAACCCCGACCACGCGGAGGCGCACCTGGAGCGAGGCGGCACCCACTTCCAGATGGGTCGTCTCGTCGAAGCGGAGCGCGACGCGCGGCGCGCGTGCGAGCTCGGTCTGCCGGAGGGGTGTCGTCGTGCGGAGCAGGTGGCGCAGCGACGGGCACGTTGAGCGTCGACGCCGTGTCGCCGGTGCATGGTTCGTTCGCGCTCGCACCGGCAACCAAGCGCGTGCTCGACGCGTCGTCGCGACCCCCTGGGCGCGGCGCGCGCTTCGCCCGAGACTCTCCCCGTGCGAGTGATCTTCCTCGGCATGACGTTTCTGCTCGCGTGCCGCGATCCGCAGCCGCGCGAGACTCCGCGCGCGCCCACGCTCGCGTCGCGCGTCGAGCCGCACCTCGATCCGAGCGGGTGCGCGTCGGGGGTACCCGCGCTCGGCGCGCAGGTCGCGCGAGGCATCTGCTACGCGCACGAGTACCGCGAGCAGGGCGCGCGCGGGTACGGCTCCGCGACGAGCGCCGAGACGCTCGACGAGCTGCGCGCGCTCGGCGTCGACACCGTGAGCCTGACGCCGTTCGCGTTCATGCGGTCGAGCGACGTGCCGGAGATCGTGCTCGCGGATTCGCACGCGAGCGCGGAGACCGACGCGCGTTTGGAACGTGAGGTGGCGGCCTGTCGTGCGCGAGGCTTGCGCGTGATGCTCAAGCCGCACCTCTGGGTGCGGGGAGGCGCGTGGGTCGGCACGATCGCGATGCGTGACGACGCCGACTGGGCGCGCTGGCTCGCGAGCTACCGCGCCTTCGTGCTGCACTACGCGCGCTTCGCCGCGACGCACGAGCTGCCGAGCTTCGTGATCGGGGTCGAGCTCGATCCGATCGTGATCCGCTTCGAGTCGTTCTTCCGTGAGCTCGTCGCCGAGGTGCGAGCGATCTACGACGGGGAGCTCCTCTACGCCGCCAACTGGGATCGCGCGGTGGACGTGGGGCTCTGGGACGCGGTGGACGCGATCGGGGTGCAGTTCTATCCGCCGCTCGCCGACGTGCCGGACGCACCACGCGAGGCGCTCGACGCGCGGCTGACGCACTACATGTCCGTGCTCGCGACCTTGCACGCGCGCACGGAGCGGCCGATCGTCTTCACGGAGGTCGGGTACCGCTCGACGCCGGGTGCGGAGGTGCGACCACACGCGTGGCCGGAGCACGACGCGGAGCGCGTGGTCTCGTTCGCGACCCAACACCGCGCGTACGAGGCGTTCTTCGCGAGCCTCCGCGGGCACGACTTCGTACGCGGCGTGTACGTCTGGAAGTGGTTCACCGATCCGGAGACGCGCGACGAAGGGCCGGATGGCTTCTCGCCGCGCGGCAAGCCCGCCGAGGCGGTGTTGCGCGCGGCGTATCGAGGGTGCGTGCCCTGATCGTGCCGCTGTCGAGGGCGGTCCTCGAGTGGGGAGCGCGCCGCCGAGTGCGTAGCTCTCCCACTTCGTGTTGACCGACTGCGATGGGGAGGAGGCGGAAGGCGCCCGACTCAACCTCGGCCGTGCACCAGGGTTCGCCGTTCGCCTCGGAACTCGATCTCCACCCGATCCGGGCCCGCCTCGATCACGCGTCCGACGCCGAACTTCGGATGCGCGACGAGGTCGTCTTTGCCGAATCGTTCGCGTGGCGAGTAGGTCCGCGCGCTCGCGGTCGGGAGCAGCACGGAGCGGTCGACGGCGCCGTCGTCGAAGAAGGGGACGCGCACCTTCACCACGCGGCGGTCGACGCGCGCGACGTAGGCGACGTAGCCGCCGTCTCCCCAGCCGCTCCGGGAGTGGGCGCCGAGTCCGGCGAACGGGCCCGTCTCGAAGTGCGCGTCGAGATCGGGCCTCGGGCAGTCGTGGTCGTAGATGCCGACGATGCCGGCGTCGACGCCGATGAGCGCGCGAACCTCTTGGTCGGCCGAGCAGGCGAGCCCGTCCGCGTGCGAGGCCACGAGCTCCGCGATGCGCCCCGCGGCGTCTCCGACGCCTTCGCGCACGAGCACGTGCCACGTGCCTTTGGCGACGTTGGCGAGGTCGGCGCGAAGCACCGGTTTGTCGCGATGGCAGGGATCGCAGACCACGAGCTTGCCCGAGCATTCGAACGTGCCGAGGTACGTGAAGCCGGGGATCTCCAGCGCGTCGTCGAAGGTGACCCGCCCTGCGCGGATGGCGGCGATGAGCTCCAGAGGGGATCGACCGAGAGCCCACGCGAGCTCGGCGACGACGCGGTCGTAGGTGCGGGTGGCGAGCACCTGGATCGCGAAGCGCGGATCGAGGCGTGGGTCGTCGTCGGTGCCTGCGTCGCCGGTGGTCGCGTCGGTCGCGACGGTGTCTGCGTCGCTCGTCTCGAGGCTCGCGTCGACGCTCGAATCGAAGGCGGAGATCGAGGCGCTCGCGGAGCGCGGGCCGGAAGTTGCCGCGCTCGCCGGCTCGTCGCCCTCGAAGAGCCCACGCAGGAACAAGCCCACGCTGTCTTTCGGGTGACGGTTCACCACCGCGTCCCACGAAGCGTGGCTCCACGGGTCGAGCTTCGAGAGCGCTTCGTCGAGGGGCGCGCGCTCGAAGTCGCGTCGCGCGAGGAGCTCCACCACGTGGTGCGCGGAAGTGGCGTCGATCGCGGCACGGTACGGGGCGTCGCGTGGGACCCGCGCGCGCGTGCCACCCGGCAGCTCGAGCGAGTACGCCACGAGGCCTTCGTCGACGCGACGTCCGAGCATTCCGTTCACCACGATCGCCTGGCCCATCGGAGGGCCCGCGGCGCCCGACACGCGCGGCGCCCCGTGATCGACGCCCGGTCGGTGGACACGCAAGACGTCGGCTTCGGTCGTCGCGAGCGCGTCGCCCAGCGACCGCACGCGCCACGGGCGGGCGTCGTGGGTGAGCGTCGAGATCCCGCGTCGGCTCCAGATCGTGAGCTCGGGGCTTTGGTCGTGCAGCGCGATCGAGTCGCCGAATGCGAGCGCGGCATCGAGGCGACCGACGAGCTGAACCTCGTCGAGCGCACCGAGTGGGCCGACCCGCGCGTCCCCGTCGATCGCGGCCACCACGAAGTCACCCCGGCCCGCGAGGACCTTCGGCGCCCAGGGCAGACGCTGCCGCTCGAGCACCGCGAAGCTCGGATCGAACGCGACGAGCTCGCTCTCGCGCGCGCAGACGAAACGATCGCCGACCGCGCAGACGCGCGTGATCTCTCCGCGCAGCGTCGGCGGCTCGACGCGGGTGTTCTTCGTCAGATCGAGCGCGACCCACCCGTCGAAGCTCGTGGCGAGCAGAAGGTCTCCGATGCGCGCCGTCGCGCCGAGGAAACGCTCGTCGCCCTTCAGCACGACGTCGCCTCCCCTCGTCACGAGGAACCACCCCTGAAAGCCCCACGTGAGCGCGCCGTGCGGGGTGACGATCGCGCGCTCGATCCAGTGCTCGGTCGAGACGGCGTAGCTCTGCCCTCCACGCTCGAAGAGCAGCCCTCGCTTGGACCACGCGAAGAATCCGTCCTCGTGCGCGACCACGCCGCCGAAGGACTCGAGCTCTCCGAGCTGCGTCATCCGCTCGAGGGTTGCCGCACCGCCGGGCTCCGTGCGGAGCACCTGCAGCACGCCCACGCTCGGACGCACGACGAGGCGACCGTCCGCGAGCGGCAGCAGCTCGCTCACGCCACCTCCGGTGCTCGCGAGCGTCGCGACGCGTGCGATCGACGTCCCGTCGTCGTCGAGGCGCTCGATCGAGTCGTCGTCGAAGAGGACGACGAGCCCCGACGTGTCGCGTGCGACGTCGACGATCGTGCGCGCGAGCTGCCGAATCAGCGGACGTTCCTGCGCCATCGACGCGAGGATACGACGACCTGCGGCCTTCCTTCCGCGAGCCGGCTTCCTTCCGCGAGCAACCCGGCGCTCAAGGCCAATGGCGCGGCAGCGCGATCGCGAGCTTCGAGAAGCGCGCCCGTGGGAAGATCCGCGTGTCTTGCGCGAGGTCGCGGCACTGGCCGTCGAAGTGGTAGAGCCGCACCACGCGCCGCTCGCCGGGGGCGATCTCGCAGATCGTGAAGGTGTGGAAGTCGTCGAGCGGATCGGGGACCGCGTGCACGAACTCGCAGACCGCGTCGTAGGCGAGACCGTCCGGACCTTCCGTGCACTCGTCGCCGAGCGGCACGCGGTTGTCTTCGGTCGGCGTCGTGGAGCGGATCGTGTAGACCTCACTGATCTGTGGCGAGAGATCCGTGCGGCGACCCGTCCACACCGTGCGGTGGGTTCCGTTCGCGTAGAGCGCGCTGATGGTGCCGAGGAAGAACCCTTCGCGCGAGAGCGTGTGGTACGGCGTGGAGATCAGCGTGCCGGTCCAGGGATCGATCTCGGCCGCCGCGAACCCCCCGTTGGGCTTGAGCGCGCGGATGCGTCGGTCGGCGTGGGACGAGAGGGTGATGGACGCGAGGCCGCTCCCTCCCGGCAACGCAATGCCGCCCGGGCCCCAGCGCATGCGCACGTCGCCCGCGGCGTCGTAGACCACGAGCTCGTCGACGTTCTCGATCCCGCGTCGTGTGGTCGCCACCGCTGCGTGCACCACGCCCGCCGGATCGGCGAGCGGGAACACGTCCGCGACCAGCCGGTCGGTGCCGGTCGATGGCGCCATCCACTGCACGCGGTCGGTGTCTGCGTCGATCGCGGTCACGGTCCCGTCCTGATCGACCGCCACCACGCTTCGCGGTGGCACGAAGCCGACCGCGAAGGGCAGCGCGAGCACGTCCGCGCCGAGGGAAGGGCAGAGGCACTCGGTCTCGTCGCCCAGCGACCACCGCATCACGCGTCCGCCACACGCGTCGCCGGGCTGCAGGTCCTCCACGCTCGCGAGGAGCCAAGGCAGCGGGCAACCGCTCGGGCAGGTGGGGGCGGGGTCGCAGCCGTCGTCGCTCCCTGCGTCGACTCGTGCGCCGTCGCGGAGCTCCGCGTCGAAGCCCGCCGAGTCCACGACGGGCACCGAGGCGTCCGTCTCGCCCTCGATCGCGAAGCGCGACAGATCCGCGGGGCACGCGAGGCAGAAGGCGAGCAGGAGCGTCGTGCGCGCGCGCATGGGGCCGAGCGTAGCAGCGTCGTCATCGTCAGTCCGCGTCGAGGCCGAACCATCCGGAATCGATTGACGGTGTCCTCGCGCTCCGCGAACGTTCCCGCCGATGAGCACCCTGACCCTCCGCCTCGAGGCGTACGCGAAAGAAGCGAAGACCGCGATCTCCACCGCGCAGTCGCTCGCGGACGAACGGAAGAACGCCGAGGTCGAGCCGCTGCACTTGCTCTTCGTCCTGCTCGAGTCGCAGGCGGAGGCGCGCGGCGGCATCGAGCGCGCGGGCGTCGATCCGACCGACGTGCTCGTCGAGGCCGAGCTCCTGCTGCGGAAGCTGCCCTCCTCGCGCGACGTGAAGTCGTACCTCTCGCCGCGCATGCTCGATCTGCTCGGGCGCGCCGAAGGAGAAGCCGCGCGCCAAGGTGGTGTGCCGGTCGGCGTCGCGCACCTGATGCTCGCGTGCGCGCAGGAGACCGACGGCGGCGTCAAAGACGTCTTCGCCGCGTGTGGGCTCTCCGCGCCGATCCTTCGCGCGACCCTCGGCGGCGCCAAGCTCGGTGAGGACAACAAGGACGCGCGGCCGCCGGGTGCTCCGCCGGTGAAGCGCACGGGCAAGGAAGATCTCGGCGATCCGATCGAGGCCTTCGGTCGCGATCTGACGCGCCTGGCGGCGCAGGGAAAGTTCGATCCGACGGTGGGCCGCGACGCGGAGATCCGACGGATGCTCCAGGTGCTCGCGCGTCGCCGCGAGAACAACCCGCTGCTCGTGGGTGAGCCGGGCATCGGCAAGTCGACCATCGTGCAGGCGCTCGCGCAGCGGATGGCGATCGGCGACGTGCCGAACTTCCTCAAAGGGCGCCGTATCGTCGCGCTCGAGATGGGGACGCTGATCGCCGGCGCTTCGCTGCGCGGTCAGCTCGAAGAGCGCACGCGCGCGATCCTCGACGCGATCCGCGACAGCGCGGGCGAGATCCTGCTCTTCCTGCCGGACCTCGGCGCGCTCATCGGCCAGAAGGGGCAGGGCGCGGGCGATCTGATCAGCGCCGCGCTCGGTCGCGGCGAGCTGCGCGCGATCGCGGTCGCGACGCCGGACACCATCCGCAAGGCGCAAGACGAGGACGCCGCGCTCGTGCGGCGCTTCGTGCCGATCGGCGTGGAGCCGCCGACGCTCGACGAGGCGATCGCGGTGCTGCGCGGCGTGGTGGGTCGCTTCGAGATGGACCACGGCGTCCGCATCGGCGATCCCGCGATCGTGGCCGCGGCGACCTTCGCGCGGCGCTACATCCCGGGCGCGAATCTCCCGAAGAGCGCAGTGGATCTGATCGACGAGGCGGCCGCCCGCGTACGCGTGACGATGGAGAGCGAGCCGACCGAGCTCGACCAGCTCAAGCGGCGCCTCGAGGCGATCGAGATCCAGCGGCGCTCGCTGGAGGACGACCACGACAGCGAGTCCGAGGCGTCGAAGGCGAAGCTCACGCGCGAGGCGGACGATCTGCAGCCGCGGATCGACAGCCTGCAGAAGCGCTGGACCGCTGAGCTCAAGGGTGTCGGTGAGGTTCGGCGTTTGAAAGAAGACCTCGCGGCCGCGAATCGCGAGTTGGAGCAGGTGCGCGCCAGCGGCGACCACGCGCGGGCCGGCGAGCTGCGTTTCGGGACGATCCCGCTGCTCGAGAAACAGCTCGAGGACGCGCAGAAGGATATGCCGGCCGACTTCGACGAGTCGAAGCTCCTCGTGCGCAACCACGTGTCGCCCCAAGACGTGGCCGACGTGGTCGCGCTCTGGACCGGCGTGCCGGTGGCCAAGATGCTCGAAGAGGAGACGACGAAGCTCCTCGCGATGGAGGAGAAGCTCAAGGGGCGCGTCATCGGTCAGGACCACGCGGTGACCGCGATCGCCAAGGCGGTGCGGCGCGGGCGCGTGGGGCTCCGCGATCCGCGGCGACCGATCGGCAGCTTCTTGTTCCTCGGGCCGACCGGCGTCGGAAAGACCGAGCTCGCCAAGGCGCTCGCGGAGTTCCTCTTCGACGACGAGATGTCGCTCACGCGCCTCGACATGAGCGAGTTCATGGAGAAGCACACCGTGGCGCGCCTGCTCGGCGCTCCGCCCGGTTACAAGGACTCCGACGCGGGCGGCTTCCTCACCGAGGCGGTGCGCAACCGGCCGTACTCGGTGGTGCTCTTCGACGAGATGGAGAAGGCGCACCCGGACGTCTTCAACATCACCCTCCAGGTGCTCGACGACGGACGCCTCACGGACTCGCGCGGTCGACCGGCGTTCTTCAGCGACACCGTGATCATCATGACGAGCAACGTCGGCTCGCACTTGATCCTGGATCACGACGGAACCAACGAAGAGCTCAAAGAAAAAGTCGAGGCCGAGCTTCACCGGACGTATCGCCCGGAGTTCCTCAATCGCATCGACGACGTCATCATCTTCAACCCGCTCGACAAATCGGATCTTCGCGGCATCGCGGACATCCAGATGCGGGCGCTGGGCAAGCTCCTCGATCACCGCCGCATCGGCCTCGAGGTGACGGAAGCGGCGCGCGAGCTCGTGGTGGAGATGGGCTACGAGCCGGCCTTCGGCGCGCGCCCGCTCAAGCGGGTGATCCTGAAGAACCTCCAAGATCCGATGGCGCAGACGCTGCTCGAAGGCGGCTACGGCGCGGGCGACACCGTGGTGGTCGACGTGAAGGACGGCGCCTTCACGTTCGCGAAGAAGAGCTCGGGCGGGTGAGCGATGAGCGATCGCGTCACGATCGAGTGCGTCGGCACCTACCCGATCCCGGTGGGTCATCGGGTGGAGGTGCGGATGTTCGAGGTGCCCACGGGGTTGACCGGTCGCCGCCTCGAGAGCCGCCCGCACGAGCCGTGGGTCGTCGATCTCGACACCGGCATCGTCTACGGCCACGGCTGGCAGTTCACCAACCTCACGATGCTCCGCGCCTGCGAGCCGGTGAAGCTGGAGCCCGGGTTGCGTGCCGATCTGCGGGAAATCTGGCGCGTCACGGCGGTGGTCGACGCGTGCCGCATCGCGTGGCTCTCGATCGGCTCGACCCACTTCCCTCAGACGACGCTGGTGCTGCGCCAGGCTTGAGGCGCCGCCGGAGTCACCGACGGCGGCGACGCGACGCGATCATGGCCCCGACCATCCCCGCGAGCCCGAGCGCGAGTGGGCTCGGAGCTTCGTTCGCTCCGACCGCGCAGCCGCAGCCTGGATCGCCGCCGCGTCCGCGGGGCGGACGGCCCCCGTCGATCCCGGGCTCGGTGGTGCCGCCGTCGGTGCGCGGCGTCGTGCCGGCGTCGGTGCCGGGCTCGACCTCGCCGCCCACACACTCGCCTGCGACGCACGCCGCGCCGCGGGGACAGATCGCGCCTTCGCACGCGTCGACGCACGCGCCGGCGCGGCAGAAGCTGCCCGCTGCGCAGGGGGTCGCGCAGCTCGGGTCGACGCACTCGCCGCCGACCGTCGGGCACGTGAGCCCACCTTCGCAGACCACGCCGTCGCACTGCCCGCAGCCGGGGACGCAGATTCCGCCGCGGCAGATCGCGCCGGCGCCGCAGCTCACACCACGACACGGGTCGATGCAGCGATCGCGGAAGCACTGCTGGCCGTGGGGACAGACCACGCCTTCGCACTCGCCCGCGCAGACGCCGTCGCGGCAGATCTGACCTTCGCTGCAGGTGACGCCGCGGCACGCGACCTCGATGCAGAAGCCCGTCGCGGGGTCGCACTCGAAGCCCACGTCGCACACGAACTCGTCGCTCACGTCGCAGTTCGGGACGCAGCGTCCGTCGTGGCAGACCTCGCGCTCGGGGCAGGGCGCGTCGTCGTCGACGTCTCCGTCGCAGTCGTCGTCCACGCCGTTGCAGACCTCCGCCTCGGCCGTGACGATCGGCGTGCACTCGAGCTCGCCCGCCGCGCAGCGCGTCACGCCCGCGCGGCACGCTCCGATGCCGCCGGTGTCGCACGCCGCGCCCGCGCCCGCGCACTCCACGCCTTCGACGCTCGTCACGAGGTCGGTGAAGTCGAAGTTGCTGCGCCCGAACGTGTCCTCCCACGCGAAGTAGAACTTCCGCTCGGTGATCGTGGAGTCGTAGACGTTGAGGTGGGTGACCGAGCCGTCGTCGCTGAAGGCGGGCTCGGAGAAGTAGAGGAAGCCCGCGCCGGCGCGGTAGCGGTCGAGCGAGGCGCAGCAGTCGCCGCCCGCGCAGGAGGCGGTGCCGGTGTCGCCGGAGCGTCCTTCGGGCGTGAGCAGGAAGAAGCCGATCTGACCGCCGCGGTAGTCGGGGTCGGAGCGAACGTCGAGGACCACCGAGTCGCCCGCTGCGGCGGTGCAGTCGAGCATCACGTTCAGATCGTCGAGCTCGGGCCGGGAGCCGGTGACCTCGTACCAGCCGAAGACGTTTCGGAACTGAGCGGTGCCGCGCGAGAGCACCGTGAACGTGAGCGGACAAGTCGGAGAGAAGCGTGTGATGTCGGGTGAACAATCCGTTTGAGGATTCAGCCCCTCGGATTGACTCGGGATGCACGAGTTGTCGTTGCGCTGATGCCACATGCGGCTCTCGCACGTGGCGTTCATGCCCTGGTCGGGGCACGTCGGGTCGCCGCCGCCGCCGCAGAACGCGCCGATGTTGCAGACCCCGGGCTCGTCGCAGGCGCACGCGAAGGTCGCGAGCAGGCCCGTCGGTCGGCCGGAGTCGCAGCCGGGCAGGCTGACCATGCACTGCGCGGCCGCCGTTCCGATCCCGACCGAGCCGACCGAGCCACCCACGGACCACGCTCCCGCGACGAGCGCGAGCGCCACCCCGATGCACCACGACCCCCGAGTCATCCGGCCACCTCGCGGCGAAGCATAGTCGCTCGCAGAAGAGTTACGCAAAGGTTTCGGGCGGGTGTCGGGAGCCCACGCACGGGCGCCTTCCGCTGCGGCACGTCTCCGCGCGTGGCGTGAACGACGAAAACGTAGTGATCTCAAGCACGTTCGAAGGATCCTCAACCACGTTCGAAGACCCCGTTCGAAGGACCCACCTCAACCCCGTTCGAAGGACCCACCTCAACCCCGTTCGAAGGATCCACCATTCTTTCCGTCGGGCCGGCGGCGGTCGGCGTCGGCGCCCACCTCAACCCCGTTCGAAGGATCAACCCCGTTCGAAGGATCCAACCCCGTTCGAAGGATCCGATCCAACCCCGTTCGAAGGATCCACCATTCTTTCCGTCGGGCCGGCGGCGGTCGGCGTCGGCGCCCACCTCAACCCCGTTCGAAGGATCCACCTCAACCCCGAAGGATCCACCTCAACCCCGAAGGATCCACCATTCTTTCCGTCGGGCCCGCGGCGGTCGGCGTCGGCGCCTGCTGGAGCGACGATCTCGGCACCGTCCGAGCCACACAAGGGACAGGGATGACAGGTCACCCCCGGGGTAGGGCCCAGGTGTTGCGGCTTGCAACGCCCGACGGGCGGGTAGGGCGCAAGCGTGGTACACGGTCGCCCTCGCACGCGCCGCGTCCCCGGCGCCCGGAGCTCACGAATGACCCTGTTCTGGGTTGGATTCCTCGTCCTCGTCGTCATCCTGCTGGCCCTCGATCTCGGCGTGTTCCACCGGAACCCGCACGAGGTGACCATCAAGGAGGCCACCGGCTGGACCATCGTCTGGATCACGATGGGCCTCGCGTTCTCCGGCTTCGTCTACCTGATGTTCGAGAACGGCTGGGGCGGCGCCATGGTCCAGGGCGACGACGGCCGGATGATCCCGAACGCTGGCGGCGAAGCGGCGGCGAAGTACGTCACCGCGTACCTGCTCGAGAAGTCGCTCAGCGTCGACAACATCTTCGTCATCGCGCTCGTCTTCAAACAGTTCAAGGTCGCCCCGATGCACCGCCATCGGGTGCTCTTCTGGGGCGTCCTCGGCGCGATCATCATGCGCGGCATCATGCTCATCGGCGGCGTGATGCTCCTGCGCAAGTTCGACTGGCTCTTCTACGTCTTCGGCGCGTACCTCATCTACACCGGCCTCAAGCTCTTCGCGCCCGAGAAGGAAGACGACGACGACGAGGAAGGTCCGAGCGACGGCTTCATCGGCAAGCTGCGCAAGTTCCTCAACGTGGCTCCCGACAGCGTCGACCACCAGGGCAAGCTGCTCGTGAAGGTCGACGGCAAGACGATGATCTCGGTGCTCGGCCTCTGCCTCGTGGTCGTCGAGTGGATGGACATCGTGTTCGCGCTCGACTCGATCCCGGCCGTTCTCGCGGTCGCGCCCGAGCCCTTCATCGTGTTCACCTCGAACATCTTCGCGATCCTCGGCCTGCGCTCGCTCTTCTTCGTGCTCGAGAAGGCCATCCACAAGTTCGCGGAGCTCAAGTACGCGCTCGCGATCATCTTGACCTTCATCGGCGTCAAGCTCGTGGGCCACGGCTACTTCAAGCTGCCGAACTGGGTCTCGCTCACCGTGATCGTGGTCTGTCTCGCGGTGGCGATCGGCATCTCGCTGTTGCGTCAGAAGGCGCGCGCCAGCGAGGCCTGAGCGCGGGCTCCACTTGCACGGATTGCCATCGGTGCGAGTGGGGAACCGCTCGGGAGGTGGGAGGGGCCCCCGATCCGGCTCTGCCGGTCGGGGGAGGGGTCGCGCTCTCGGCAAGAAAGAAGAGCAGGAATCAGTGCAACGGATGCCTGCTCTGAGCGCCGTCCGCGATCACGCGAGGTGTCGGTCGAGCGCGTCGCCTTCGAGCACCTCGGCCTCGAGCAGCGCCTCCACCATCGCGTCGAGCCGCGGGCGCTCTCGCACGAGCAGCGCCTTCGCGCTCGCGAGCGCGTCCTCCACCAGGCGTCGCACCTCCGCGTCCGCCGCGTTGGCCACCGTCGGCCCGACGTCGAGATCGCTCGCCACGCCGCCGAGGTACGTGTTGCGTCGCTCGATCGACACCGGACCGACCGCGTCGGAGAGCCCGTGCTCGAGCACCATCGCGCGCGCGATGTCGGTGGCCTTGCGCAGATCGTCCGCCGCGCCCGTCGAGGCCTCCCCGAAGACCAGCTCCTCCGCCGCCCGGCCACCCACGAGCGCCACGAGCTGCGCGCGGAGCTGCGTCGCGGTGAAGAGGCGCCGCTCGCGCTCCGGCATCTGCATCGTGAAGCCGAGCGCGCCGATCGAGCGCGGCACGATGCTGACCTTGTGCACCTTCGAGTCGCTCCCGCCGAGGCGCGCCGCGATCGCGTGACCGCACTCGTGGAAGGCCACGCGCCGACGCTCCTCCGGATCCACGAGCCGCGAGCGTTGCTCGAGCCCCGCGAGCACCCGATCCTGCGCGGCGCTGAAGTCCGCCATCGTCACCACGTCGCGCCCCTCGCGCGCCGCTCGCAACGCGGCTTCGTTCACGAGGTTCGCGAGATCCGCGCCGGCGAAGCCCGGAGTGCGCGCGGCCATCGCGTCGAGGTCGACCTCGTGCAGCGGCACCTTGCGCGTCTGCACCTCGAGGATCTTCCGCCGCCCCGCGCGATCCGGGCGATCCACCACGACCTGCCGATCGAAGCGGCCCGCACGGAGCAGCGCCGGATCGAGCACTTCGGGCCGGTTGGTCGCGGCGAGGATCACCACCGCGCCACGCTTCCCCTCGCCGAGCGGCTCGAAGCCGTCGAGCTCCACGAGGAGCTGATTGAGCGTCTGCTCGCGCTCGTCGTTGCCACCCACGAGGTTCCCCGGCCCGCGGCTGCGACCGAGCGCGTCGAGCTCGTCGATGAACACGATCGCGGGCGCGGCCTGCGCCGCCTGTTCGAAGAGATCACGCACGCGCGCCGCGCCGACGCCCACGAACATCTCGACGAACTCGCTGCCGCTGATCGAGATGAAGGGCACCTTCGCTTCGCCCGCCACCGCCCGCGCGAGGAGCGTCTTGCCGGTGCCGGGCGGTCCGACGAGCAAGATGCCCTTCGGGATGCGCGCGCCGAGGGCGCGGTACTTGTCGGGCTCGCGGAGGAAGTCGAGCACCTCGCGCAGCTCCTGCTTGGCTTCGTCGACGCCCGCGACGTCCTCGAAGGTCACGCTCACGTCGCGCTCGGTGAAGATCTTGCCTTTGGCTTTGCCGAACGCGAGCGCGCCGCCCGGACCGCCTCCTCCGGCACCCGCCGCGAGCCGCGAGAAGAGCCCGAAGAGGAGCAGCAGCGGCAAGAGCATCCACAGCCAGCTCATCCAGCTCCCACGGCTCTCGGGCATCGCGCGGACACGCACCCCGTGCTCTTCGAGGAGCGGGACGAAGCGCGGATCCTCCGGTCGCGTCGAGGTGAACGCGCGCGCCCGGTCGTCGCCCTGCTTCAGCTCGCCGCGCACGGTGTTGCCTTCGAGCACCACCGACTGCACCTGGTCCGCGCGGATCTTCGCGAGCAGCTCGTCGTAGCGCAGGTCGTTGCCGGTCGACTGGGTCTGCAGCGCGACGTACGCCACGACGAGCAGCACCGGCGCGATCCACCACCAGCGCGGCAGCTTCGGCATCAGTCGTCGCCTCCCGGCAGGAAGTCGAAGAGCTCGCGGCCCGTGCGTTCGCCGGCGAGCGCGAGGCGCGCGCCGCCTTCGAAGTCGACCACCAGCAGCTCGCGACCGCCGGGGCCCGTCATGCGCACGTACTCCGCGCGCAGCGTCTTCGCGTCGGGCGCGTCGAGCTCGCCCTCGACCGTCACCTTCGCGTGCCCACGTCGCTCGAGCGAGAGGCGCATGCCTCCGATCGGCAGCTCGGCCGGCACGCGACCGCCCGGCACCTCGGCGCCGCAGTCGCGCGCGAGCACGATCTTCTGCGCGTCCGGATCGAGCTGGATCACCCAAGGCGCGCGGTCGTTGCCGGGCGCGCGAAAGACCCGGGCCACGAGGCCTTCTTCGTCGAGCTCGAACGAGCCCGCGAGCCAGAGCTCCGTGTCCGCGTAGAGCAGCACGTCGCCCACGCGGAGCCCGCGCGGTCCGCTGCGGTGCGGCTTGCTCTCGCCGCTCGGTTTGCCCTTCTTGCCCACACTCTTCGCGAGCTCGCTCGCCTTCGTCGCCCCGGCGGCGCTCGTCTTCGCGACCGGCTTCGCCGTGCTCGCGGTCGCCTTCGTCACCTTCTGGGCGACGTCCTTGGCGACATCCTTCGCGGCTTCCTTCGTCGTCTCGGCTGCGCTCGCCTCTTCGCCCGTACGCTTCTGCATCGCGCGCCGCTCGTGCACGCGTCGCCACACGAGCGCGGCCGTCGCCACCAGCGCACCACCGAGGGCCGCCTCGAGGATCACGCCGCCACCTCGTGCAACGCGCGCGCGGCGGCTTCGGGATCGTCGGCGCCGCAGGTCGCGCCGATCGCGGCCACCAGCGCCGCTCCCGCGTCGAAGCACGCACGCGCTCGCTCGCGATCGATCCCGCCGATGGCGACCACTGGCACGGTCGCCGCGCGACACGCGGCCGCGAGCCCGTCGAGCCCGACCACCGGATCGGGGTTCTTCTTCGTGGAGGTCGCGAACACGGGGCCGAAGCCCACGAGGTCCGCGCCGTCCGCGATCGCGCGCGTGAGCTGCGCGAGGTCGTGGGTCGAGACGCCGATCGGGCCGCGGAAGAAGCGGCGCGCCTCCGCGATCGGCAGATCGTCCTGTCCGAGGTGCAAACCGTCGGCGTCCGCGAGGAGCGCGAGATCGAGCCGGTCGTTCATCACGAAGGGCACCTTCGCCGCACGACACCTCGCGGACAGCGCGCGGGCGAGCGCGAGGGTCGCGCGATCGTCCGCGGTCGACCCCGCGGACGACTTGTGACGGAGCTGGAGCACCGCGCACCCGCCACGCAAGAACGCGTCCGCGACGTCGAGCGGATCGCTCGTACACACGTCCGGGTCGACGATCGCGTAGAAGCCGCGCCAGGAGAGGGCCATGCGGCTCGGTAGCGGCTCGGGGCGATCCCCGCAAGCCTGGACTCACGTGAGCTCCAACGCCGCGCGGCGCCAGAGGTTCACCTCGTGGTCGGCCGCACGCGTCGTCTCGGGAAGTCGGAAGTCGCGCGCGAGGCGGAGCACGATCGTGCGCGCGCTCGCCAGGCTCACGCGATGTCCGATCGAGACGTAGACGGGTTTGATTCCGTCGCGCGTGCGGAGCGCCGAGCCGCGCTCGAGACCGTCGACCACGATCGGCGCGTGTGAGCCCCGCTCGTGCGCGAGCGGCCCGACCTCGCCGAGCAGGAGGTTCTTCGCGCAGCCGATCGTCGGCACGTCGAGCGCGACGCCGAGGTGACAGGCGACGCCGAAGCCGCGCGGGTGCAAGCGACCGTTGCCGTCGCAGACGACCAGATCGACGTTCGACGCGAGCGCTTCGAAGCACGGCAAGAGCGCCGGCAGCTCGCGGAAGGAGAGCAAGCCCGGCACGTAGGGGAAGGGATGCTCGCCCTCGTGTCGCGCGATCTCCACGACCTCGAGCGTGTGCGCGTCGAGCACCACCACCGCGGCGAAGAAGCGCTCGCCGTCCTTCTCGTACGCGACGTCGGCGCCCGCGATGCGACGAAGCTCCCCGAGCCGATCCGTCTCCTCCACGTCGCGGGAGAGGCGCGCTTGCTCGGCCATCGCGTTCGCGACGAGGTCGGCACGGTCGTCCACGGTGTCCGAGGGTATCGCGCCTCGCTTCCCGCGATCTTCCCGAAAAAACGACGAACACAAGCGTCGCGGATCCCTCGCGCCAGGAGGCCGAGGCAGCGCCGAGCTCGTGTCCGCGGTTGCACACCGCGTCGGGTCAATGCGGGTTGTGAGCGGCGTTCATTCGCGATTCATCGGCTCCGCGCGCCCGCGCGTCCCGAGAGTTTCGCGGAATCGTTCGGCTTCGCCTCGAACGATTCCGCTTCGATTCCGGTCGACGATCCGCGTCTCGCGCGCTAACGAGACGGTCCATGGAGGACGTGAGTCGTGCGACGACGACCGAAGGGTCGGGCCTCGCTTGGCTGCGCGAGCTGCAACGGCGTGGCTCGTACACCCTTCGTGACGTGAGCGCGTGGTACCTCGTGCGGCTCCCCGCCGCGACGCGCCTCCGCTCTGCGCCGCTCGGCGTCAGCACCGAGGTGCTCCCGACGAAGCGCTCGCACGCCGTCACGCTGCCGCCGATGGTGGTGCGTCCGCTCGCGGTGCGCGGCGCGGGACCGTTCCCCGAGCACATCCGGCTCGGGCGCGGCTCCGACTGCGACGTGCGCCTCGAGCTCTCGTTCGTGTCGAAGCACCACGCGACGCTCGGCTGGAACGACGGCCGGCTCTTCGTGATCGACGCGGGCTCCGTGAACGGGACCGCGGTCGACGGCGTGCGCCTCGCGCCGGGCGAGCGCGCGCAGCTCCGCCCGAGCGGCACCCTGCACGTGGGCCCGCTCGAGCTCGTGCTCGTCACCGCCGATCAGCTCGACCGCATGATGCGGAGCTGAGCCGGTCGGCTCGATCGAGCTGGCCGATCCGTTCGGCCGCCGATGCGGAGCAGACCGGCTCGTCCGCAGCGTGCAGGCCGCCGATCGCAGGACGTCGGCGGGTCAGCTCGACCGCCCCGCATCGCCCAGCCGATCGGAGCCCATGCGCACCTCGCGGAACGTCGGGCGGCTGACCGCCGACCCGACCGAGACGTCGCGTCGCGCGAGCTCCGTCGGGAGCACTCGCGCGGCGCGGTGGTGACCTCGCTCCGCGGGGCTCGAGCCTGGCCATCGGGCTTCGAGCAGCGGAGCGGAACCGGAATCGTTCAGCGCGTGGTCATCGTCGTCGCGTGCGTCGCGACCCGTTCGTCATGACGGCGGGTCGCGCGATCGTCAACGGCATGCGGGAACGACGCCCTTCGCAGAGGGCGTCGTTCGGTCGAGCTCACGGTCGCTTGTATCTACTCCACGACCGGGTGCCTGCAGTGGTAGGCCTCCGGTCGCGGTTCGGGAGAGGGTCGCCGGAGAGCGCTTGGGGCGTAGTCCCCGTC
>JALOQC010000369.1 GCA_025453555.1 Myxococcota bacterium
AGCACGCTCACGTCGTGCGCGACGTCGAAACCGAGCGAGGTGCGCGACGCGTAGAGCGGGTGGTAGTCGCCGCCGTCGAGGTTCTGGCGCCGGAGCGCGAGCACGTGGAAGTCGAGCTCACGCTTCTCCACAGTGTAGATCACCTGACCGTTCGCGAGGAAGCCGGGCGCGAGCTCCTGGTTCAGCAGGAAGGTCAGTTGCCGAACCGAGGTGCGATCGGGCGAGAGCACGTAGAGATCTGCGTTCGGCTGCAGCCGCGCGGGCGTTCGAGTCGCGCGTCCCTGCGCGTCGCCTCGGGTGGACGCGAAGACGATCGAGCCGTCCGGGGCGTAGGCCGGATCGAGGTCGTGCACGAGCACGTCGCCGTCGCGCTCGCTCACGCGTTGCGTGTCGATCGGAACACAGCGATCGGTCGCGAGGTCGAGCTCGTAGAGCCGGAGCGGCGTCTCGGCGGACGAACGCGCGGCGAACGCGATCGCGCCGCCATCCCAACGCACCCGCGGCCGCCGCACGTCCGCGCGGCTCGCCTCCAGCCCACACGCCGAGAGCACGCTGCGCGAGGCCTCCACGAGCAGCGCGCCGTCGGGTCCCGTCGACGCGGGCGCCACGCGCAGATCCGCGCCCGGTCGGTAGGTGTCGAAGTCGGTCGGATCGCCGATCCCCGGAGGTCGCGCGACGAAGGCGATCGCACGCACGTCCTCGTCGAGCTCCCCCGCGTCGACCCGCGCCACGCGTTCGAGCGCGTGCCAATGACGGAGTACGCAATACGCCGGCACCTCGTCGAAAGGATCGTTCTGCGCGTCGATGCCCTCACAATCCGAGGCATCCGCGGTCCTCCCGAAGTCTTCGAGCAGCGCGCCGCCACGGTGGAGCATGCCGTGCGCGTCGGGCGCGAGGTGCGCGGGGTGCAGGTTCTTGCCGATCAGACGGCTCTGATTCGGATCGTCCGACTCGAGCGCGAGGAACGAGAGGGTAGTCTCGTAGTTCAGCCTCCGCGAGAAGCGCGAGAACGCGCCGTTGGATCCGCCGCGCAGATGGAACGCGACGGAGAGTGGCGAGTGACACGCGAGCGCCATGCAGCCCTTGCGCACCAGCGTCGGCTGCACGCGGTTGACGAAGTAGCGGTAGCCGTCCGACACGTCGTCGTCGCGCACCAACGCGGGCGCGCGCTCCGCGACCTCGGTCGCGAAGTCGGCGAGCGCGCGGTACTCCGGGTCGTCGCGGCTGACGAAGGTGTCGCCGCCGCCGTGGAACGCGCCGCCGTCGGCGACCGCGAGCGGCTTCGCGAGCAGCTCCGAGCGTTCGATCGGATCGCCCAAGAAGCGCGTCGCGATCCAGAAGTTCCAGCGCCGCTCTTCTTCGGTCTCGTCGCACGCGAGGTGGAAGTCGGCGAGCACCGCGCCGTGGCAGGCGTCTCCCGCGCAGCGTTGGCTCAGGATCGGCTGCACGTCGCGCGTGAAGGCTTCGAAGAGCGTCGCGTCGGGCACGTCGTCGACGGAGAACCCCGGCGCGTGTCCCGCACCCGGCGCGCACTCCCCCGAGCTCTCCGCCCGCGGAGGCTCGCGGATCGCGCCGTGACGATCGAAACCCTCCGCGAGCCAGCGTTGGATCGACGCGCGCGCGAGCGAGCCTTGCGGGAGCCCGAGGCCACCCGCGTGGCGGATGTCCGTCTCGATCGCGAGCGTGCGCACGTCGGGCTGCGAGGGATCCGGCGGATCGTGGACGTCGACGGTGATCGCCTCCGGTTCGCCGGTCTTCAGCAAGAGCATCGGCCGCGCGTAGGGGCCGTAGGGCACGAGCAGGTCGTAGCGACGCCGCAGCGAGTCGTAGCTCGCGAGATCGAGGTTGCCCGGCGCGCTGCCGCGCTCGTTCGCGAGATGACAGCCCGAGGTCGTCATCTGACAGCCCACTGCGAGCGAGGGGGCGATCTCGCGATCGTAATAGGTCTCCTCGCCCGGAAGCGGCTGCTCGCAGCCGAGCGCGAGCGATGCGAGCGTGAGCGCCCAGAGCGCGAGGCGGATCGGGAGCGGCGGAAGTCGGCGAGCGAGCTCCACGTCGAGCCTGGATGCCTGGAACGAGCTTCGGGCCGGAGGTCGCCGCGGAGGCCGATCGAGGAGAGCGCGTGCAGCGAGCCGAAGGTCGATCGGGAGCGTCATGCGCGTCCTCCGTCGTGGGTCGAGTGAGACAGAGTGGGGTCGGCGAAGCCCCTTCAGCGTCCAGCAGTCGCAAATCGGATCGGTTGCGCTCGATCAAGCGAGCCGAGGTCGATCGATCCGATCGGGCGAAAGCTCACGTACGTACCGGGCGCGTCGCCGAGCCGGGCGCGACCGGACCGAGCACCCCCGCGCGGGTCGCGAAGGCCACGAGGTGCGAGACCACGCCGAAGCCGACCACCTGATGCAGCACCGCAGCGCCGGTCGGAACGAAGGCCAGCACCACCCACGCGCCGATCCCGATCTGCACGAGCATCGCCGTGAGCACCCCGAGCGCGCTGCGCCGGAGCCGGGGCGTGGACCACGTCTGCGCCACCAGCCCGATCGCGATCGCAACGAGCGCGAGCGCGATCACGCGATGCACGTAATGGAGCGCGAGCGGATCCTCGAGCCAGCGCGGCGCGTCGCCGAGCACCGCGGTCGGTGCGTAGCGACCGAAGAAGTCCGGAAAGGTCGGCGCCGCGAGCCCCGCGCGTTTGCCCGCGACGAAGGCGCCCCACGCGACCTGTGCGCTCACCGAGAAGAGCGCGATCCACGTCGTGACGCGAAGACCGCGCGCAGGCCGTGGTGCGGGCGCGTTCGATCCCCAACGGATCGCGAGGAAGAGCGCCACGTGCGCGACGAAGAACGCGAGCGTGAGGTGCGCGGCGAGCCGGAAGTGATCGACCTCCGGCCGATCGACGAGCCCGCTCTTCACCATCCACCAGCCGAGCACGCCTTGCAGTCCCCCGAGCGCGAGTAGACCCCAGCCCGCGACGAGCTTCCCGCGCGGCAGCCGCCGTCGACACGTGAACGCGAGGAGCGGAACGAACGCGACCACGCCGAGCAGACGCCCCGCGAGCCGATGCACGTACTCCCACCCGAAGATGCGCTGGAAGTCGTGGAGCTCCATCCACGCGTTCGTCTCGCGTCCTTGCGGCGACGCGCGGTAGCGCGCGAGCTCGTCCGCCCATTCGGCTTCGCTCAGCGGCGGCAGTACCCGCGTCGGCTCCCACGCGACCATCGAGAGCCCCGAGCCGGTCAGCCGCGTCACCCCGCCGAGCGCGACCATGCCGAGGATCATCGCGTAGATCACGAGGAGCCAACGCCGCGCGAAGCGGAGCTCGCGCGCGACGTCGTGCTCGCAGAATCGGGTCTCGAGCTCCGAACGTTTGGCGATGTCCGATTCGTCGCCCGCGTCGCGCGCGATCCGTACGTCGTCGTTCACGAGCTCGCGCGCTCCCGCCCGAAACGTCAGAACTGGATCGTCGCTTCGCGGTGATCGCGCTTCGAGAGCGCGCGCCGCGACGCGTAGAAGTCGCGCCAGAGCTCGAGGTACCCACGCTCGAGCCGCTCCGGCGACATCTGCGCGGGTCGGAACACCACGTTGGCGTCGTTGTACTTCGACCAATCGCGGTGGAGGATCCGCCCCGCGTCGTTCATCTCGTGCCAGGTCGGCGTGCCGGGGTAGGGCGTGCGGATCGCGAACTCCGCCTTCTCGAGCGACACCGTCTCGCAGAAGTCGAGCATGCGATCGAAGACCCCCTCGTCGTCCTCCTCGTTGCCGACCAGGAACGATGTGTAGGGATCGATGTCGTGCTCTTGGCAGCGCCGGATCGCGAGCTCGGCCTTCTCGCGCGCGCGTGGGTTCGTCCCCGTGAACGCGCCCTTCGTGATCGGATCGAACCCTCCGACCAGATAGAACATCCGCACGCCCGCGCGCCGCATCTTCGTCAGGAACGCGTCGTCCGTCGCGAGCACGAGCGGCATGCTGATGCCCACGTAGCTGATGGGCGCCTCCTCTCCGCGCTCCACGTACACGTCGAGGATGCGCTCGAAGTGTTTGCGCGGCGCGCCCGGGAAGAAGCTCGTGTCCTCCGTGAGCGACGCGAGCTTGCCGCGCGCGACGAGTTGATCGATCTGACCCACCACGTGCTCCACCGGGAGGTAGCGCAACGTGCGCCCGAGGCTCAGCGGCACCGCGCACGCGCTGCACTTGAGCGGACACCCGCGCGTGAGCTGCACCGGGTAGTCGTCCGGTCGGTACGCGTCGCACTCCTTGTCGAGGTAGAGGTCCACCCGCGGCAGCGGCAAACGCCGAAGATCGCAGGGCGCGCTCGCCTCGTAGATCCCGCCGAGCCGCCCGCGCTTCAGATCGTCGAGCACGCGCAGCCACGAGAGCTCGCCTTCGCCCACGACCACCGCCGTCGCGTGCTGCAGCGCCTCCTGCGGCCGCACGCTCGGGAAGATGCCGCCGATCACGACCGGCTTGCCGCGCGAGCGCACCGCGTCCGCGATCGCCATCGCACGCACCGAAGACGGCGTGAAGCACGAGATCGCGAAGAGATCGACGTCGTCGTCGAGCCCGAGATCTTCGAAACGATCGTCGCGGAAGTCGATCTCGTGCTCGTCCGGCGTGAAGGCCGCGATCGACGCGATCCCGAGGGACGGCGGCCCGAAGTACTCGTCGCAGGGGACGTGCTCGCGAAGCTCGGGGTGGTCTTCGGCGTGCCGATGGAACGAGGCGTAGATGAATCGAATCTTCATGCGAGGGGGATCTTTCGCGGGGATCGAGGCGCGCTCGGCCAAACCCAGTGGCGGCCCCGCGCGTAGAGGTCGTCGGTGATCGCGCGCTCGAGCTCCACGCGCGCGTCGCCGCGTTGCAGCTTCGCGAGCTGGCTCAGCGCTTCGTCGATCGCGGTCTTGGCGGCGTGCTCGGCGAGGTCCGCGTCGACGTGCGCACGCGCGATCGCGCACGACGCCGCCGCGAGCCCCACGTACGCGCGCGCGAGCGCTTGCAGACAGTCCTGCCGCTCCACCGCGCGCACCCCGAGGGACTCCTTCACGCGCTGGCGAACCGTGACGAGCACCCCCGCCGCCACCTCCCAGCGCTCCGCCAGCGCGTCGTCGGACCGATGCCCGGTCGTGTGCCAACGCGGGGCCTCCCCCCGCGCGAGCACCTCGCTGCCGAGGTGCACGAGCAATACGTCGTTCGCGCCTTCGAAGATGCGCGTCACCCGGCAGTCGCGTGCGAGCAGGGCGATGCCCATGTCCTCGAGCACGCCCATCGCGCCGTGGAGCTGGAGCGCGCGGTCCGTGATCTCGTTCGCGCCCTCGCTGCAGAACACCTTCGCGACCACCGAGGGTGAGCCGAGCGCGCCGTGATCGCGCCCCGCCACGTGATCGACGAGCGCCTCCATCGCGAAGAGCCGCGCGGCCATCGCGGAGACGTGCGCGCGGCTCGCCCCGAACTCGCCGATCGCGCGACGAAACTGCCGACGGTGCGTGACGTGCGCGAGCGTCGCGTCGAGCGCGCGCCGGGCGGTCCCGACGCAGCCGGCGCTCAGCACGGTGCGCCCGACCGCGAGCGCTTCGTACGCGTGATGGAGCCCCCCGCCCGGCGCGCCGAGTCGCTCTCCTCGCGCGCCCTCGAAGCCGAGGCTCGTCGTCGACGAGGCCCGCAGCCCGAGCTTCTTCTCCTCCGCGCCGATCTGCACCTCGGCCTGCGGCAGTGGCACCGCGAGCAGCGCATACCCCCCGCGGCTCCCTCGTTCGCGCGCGAGCACCGTCACGAGCCCCGCGAGGGCCCCGTTCGTGACGTATTGCTTCTCGCCTCGCACCAAGAACCGGTCGTCGTGCGCCTCGAAGCTCGTCGCGATCGACGAGAGGTCCGAGCCCGCGCCCACCTCGGTCGCCGCGAAGCTCGCGATCGTCTCTCCGCTCGCGAGCTTCGGAAGCCAGGTCGCGCGCTGGGCCTCCGTGCCGAGGTTCACGAGCGGCGTCGCGCCGAGCCCCGCGTGCAGTCCGACGCAGGTCGCCAGCGATCGATCGTGGCGCGCGATCGCCGCCACCAGCCGACACGTCGGCACGAGGTCGAGCCCGAGCCCGCCGTGCTCGCTCGGGATCGAGACCCCGAAGAGCCCGAGCGCGCGCGTCGCGTCCAAGAGGCGTCGTGGCAACGTGCCGCGTCGATCGTTCTCGAGCGCGTCGACCTCCACCCCGAGCACCCGATCGACCTCCGCGACGAGGTGCTCGGTCTCGACCGCCGGCTCGAGGTCCACGCTCACCGCTCGTGCGCGCTCAGCATGCAAGGTGTCGCTCCACGAAACGCACGGTGTCGTCGACGGTCACGATCTCCATGGCGTCCTCCATCTCGAGGTCGACCTTCATCTCGCGGCTCAAGGTCGAGAGCAGCTCGAGGCTGGTCAGCGAGTCCATGCCGAGGTCCTCGCGCAGCAGTTGTTCACCCCGCACCGACGCGACGTCGATCTCCAACAGCTCCGCGATCGTCTCGCGCACACGTCGCGCTCGATCTTCCGCGTTCATCGACTTCATCGCTCACTCCTTCCGCGCGGCTCGCGCGCATCGTCTCCGGCACGGTCGTCGGCATCGTGTTCGGTAGGGTCTTCGGCACGTGCCCCATACGCTCGAGCCACCGCCGCGCGTCTTCCAGCGTCGTCCAGTGATCGCGCGCGACCACCCCGAGCTCGAGCGCCGCGCGCGACGAGTCCACGCGCCGACCCCACGTCACGAGATCCACCAGCTCGCGCGCGTCGAGCTCCTCGGCAGGAAAGGGCAGCGCCCATCGCGCGCACATCTCCTCGAAGAGCATGCGCATCGTCGTCGCGTGCCCTCCGAAGCAGTAGCGCGCGCCCCGCGGCGCCATCTCCGCCGCCGCCGCCACGTGCGCGTTCGCGACGTCACGCACGTCCGCGACGTTCACCACGCCGTCCACCCACCACGGCAGCGCGTGGTTCAGCAGCGCGACCAGCACGCCCGTCGTCCCGAGCCGCACGTCCCAGGGCCCGAGGCATGCGCCGGGCAGGATCGTCACGACGTCGAGCCCACGCGCGAGCGCGAAGTCGACCTCTTCTTCCATCGCCCACTTCGTCGCGCGGTACACGCTCTGCACCGGCGGCTCGGGCGTCCGATCGTCCTCGTTCACCGGCCCCTCGACCGAACCGTCGAGCGTCCCGATCGACGACGTGTAGACCACGCGCGGCACCTCCGCGCGCATCGCCGCCGTGCAGACCGAGCGAACGTCCGCGCGCCCCCGCTCGATCGCCGCGCGCCCGTCGAGCGAGTAGCGCGGGTAATGCCCCGCCGCGAAGAACACGACGTCGCAGCCGCGCATCGCGTCCTCCATCGCCGCGAGATCGTCGAGCTCCGCGA
>JALOQC010000040.1 GCA_025453555.1 Myxococcota bacterium
CCACGAAGCCCACGAGCGCGAAGCTCACGAAGCCCACGAGCGTGAAGCCCACGAAGCCCACGAGCGCGAAGCTCACGAAGCCCACGAGCGTGAAGCCCACGAAGCCCACGAGCGCGAAGCTCACGAAGCCCACGAGCGTGAAGCCCGCGAAGCCCACGAGCGCGAAGCTCATGAACCGCACGAGCGCCACGCGCACGAAGTCCACGCGCGACCAGTCCGAGAAGTCGGCGGCTGACCCCGCCGACCAGGGCAAGAAGAAGTAGCCCACGAGCCCGAAGCCCCGAAGGAGCCACGATGACCACGACCCACGACAGCACGGTGCGCACCTCGAACCCCGCCCTCGACCTCGACGCGCTCGCCGCGCGCGACGTCGCAGCCCTCGACGTGCTCTACCGGCGTGGCCGCGTGCCTGCGCTCGACACGCTCGACGGGAACCCCACCGGGCGCATGCTCGCGATCCGCGGCCTCGATCGCGGCCCTCTCTCCGCGCGCGTTCGCTCGCTCGCCGCCGCGCCGTTCTTCCCTTGGAGCGGTAAGTCCTTCGCGTCGCGCGACGCAGCGCACGGCCTCGGCGTCAACCGCGTGCACCTCGGCGGCAAGCACAAGCTCTTCCCGTTCGAGACCACGATCGTCCCGTCCGTGATCGACGGCGCACCCTGCGTGCGTCTGAACTACGACCTCCCCGAGAACCCGTGGCTCATCCGCCACATCCACGACGAGGTGCGCGAGGTGGCGCCCCGGCTCTTCCTCGGCCCCGCGATGTGGCGCGGCGAGGACGAGCACACCTTCGTGCTCTGGTTCGCCCTCGACGCCAATCGCCCGGCCGCGCCCTTCGGGTGGGGCTGATTCGATGGCGTCGCCCTCGACGACGGGTGCTCGTCATGCGCTCGTCACCGGCGCGTCCGGCGCCATCGGCTCCGCGCTCGCGCGGGCGTTGCGAGCTCGCTGCGCGCGGATGAGCCTGGTCGACGTCGACGAGACGCGCCTCGCGTCGATCGCCCGCGAGCTCGACGCGCGCGCGTACGTCTGGGACCTCGCGGACGTCGCCTCGCTCGACGCGCGCTGGCGCGACGCGACTTCCGATGCCCCCGTGGATCTCTTGATCAACTGCGCAGGCATCCTCGACTTCCGCTCCGTCGACGCGATGCCGTGGGACGACGCGCGACGCGTGATCGACGTCGATCTCGTGGCGCCGCTCTGGCTCCAACGCCGCGCCGCGGCCGAGATGTCGCGCGGCGGCGCGATCGTGAACGTCGCGAGCCTCGCGGGCGTCGTCCCGTTGCGTGGAGCGACCTACTACGGCGCGGCGAAGGCAGGCCTCGCGATGGCTTCGGAGATCGCGCACGTCGAGCTCGCGCCGCGTGGGATCCACGTCGTCACGGTCTATCCGGGCCCGGTGCGCTCCGGCCTCGAACGAAAGGGACGCACGCAGCTCGCCCGGAGCGCCCTCGCCCGCGTGCTGCCGAGCGGGTCCCCCGAGATCCTCGCCGCGCGCATCGTCCGCGCGCTCGACCGACGCTCCGCCCGCGTCGTGTACCCCTTCCCCTACGACCTCGCGCCGCGCTTCCCTTCCGTGGCGAGCGCGATCACGCGCCGCTTCAGCCCTGCGCCCCTCTCCTGACGACCGCCTCCCCGCCCTCACCTCCACCACGAACGACGAACGACGAACGACGCCATGACCCGACCCTTCACCGAGCACGATCTCCCGAACCTCCACGGCCGCCACGTCGTGATCACCGGCGCGAACAGCGGCATCGGCTTCGAGGCCGCGCGCGCCTTCGCATCGAAGGGCGCCCACGTCGTCCTCGCCTGCCGCACGCGCAGCAAAGGCGAGGAAGCAGTCGCGCGGATCCGCGAGACGAGCCCGAGCGCGCAGCTCACGCTGGAGAGCCTCGATCTCGCGAGCCTCGCGTCGATTCGCGCGTTCGCGGACCGCGTGCGTACGACGCTGCCCTCGCTCGACCTCCTCGTGAACAACGCCGGCATCATGGCGATCCCGCGCCAAGAGACCGCGGACGGCTTCGAGATGCAGATGGGCACGAACCACCTCGGCCACTTCGCGCTCACCGGTCTGCTCTTGCCGAACCTGCTCGCGACTCCGAGCTCGCGCGTCGTCACCGTGAGCAGCGTCGGTCATCACTTCGTGCGTCGCGTGAAGCTCGACGATCTCCACGCGCGCCGCGGCTACCAGAAGTGGATCGTCTACTGCCGCACCAAGCTCGCGAACCTGCTCTTCACCTTCGAGCTCCAGCGTCGCCTCGAAGCCGCGTCTGTTTCCGGAGGGGCGTTCCGGCGCCCCTCCCCCCATCGGGCACAGCCCGAGTGGGGCCCCCCTCCACCCACCCGTCCGCGGGGTCAGCCGCGGACGAGCGTTTCCGGAGGCACGATCGCGGTCGCGTGTCACCCCGGGTTCTCCAGCACGAACCTCCAGTTCGTGGGCCCGCAGCTCGAGGACGCCAAGCTCACCGCCGCGGTCATGCGCCTGAACAACCGCTACGTCGCGCAGTCCGCCGCCGACGGCGCGCTCCCGACGCTCTACGCATCGACCGCGGATCTTCGTGGCGGCGACTACGTGGGTCCGACGGGCCTCTTCGAGCTTCGTGGAGCGCCGGGAATCGCGTGCGTCGGCGCTCGTGCGCGCGACACAGAAGCTGCGCACGCGCTCTTCGAGCTCAGCGAGCGCGAGACCGGCGTGACGTTCGACTTCCGCGCCGCAAAGCGCGCGGTCGCGCAGGCCTGAGCCTCAGAGCAGGCATCCGTTGCACGGACTCTTGCTCTTCTCATCTTCTGAGGGGTCGAGCGCGACCCCTCCCCCAACCGGCAAAGCCGGCTCGAGGGCCCCTCCCACCTCACGAGCGGTGCTCCCCTCGCACGGATTGAATCCGTACAAGTGGGGCCCGCTCTCAGCTCTCCTGCTCGAGCCGCGCGAAGAGCTCGCGCAGTCGGCTCTCACCGCGCAGACGATCGCAGAACTGCGTCGCCATCTGGATGAGCTGTTGCTCGCGCGCCTGCGCTTCCCCCGAGCCGGTCGTCAGCACGGCCTCGCTCGACTGACGCTTCTCCACGTACTCGTTCTCGGTGCGCTCGAGGTTCGCGCGCAGCGTGCGCACTTGCAGCTCGAGGTCCTCCACCTCGCGCCGCTTCGCCTCGACCCAGCGCCGCGCCTTGTCGGCGGCACCGCGCGTGAGCCCCCACCGATCGACCGCGTCCGCGAGCTCCCGCAGGGTGCGCGCAAATCCCTCGTCCGGCGCCGCGAGCACCCGAAAGCCGCCGCTCGTCTCGAGCCGCCCGAGCGCATGGTCGTACGCGCTCTTCGCTTGGTTCTCGGCGTCGAAGTACGGCTGCACCTCTTGGCCGGCCTGACGCGCCGCCTCGCGCGCGAGCGAGAGATCCTCCGCGAGCGACTGCACCGCGAAGCCGAGCCGCGCGCGGGTGTCGCGCGCCTCGCGCTCGAGCTCCTCGAGTCTGCGCTGCTCCTTCAGACCTTCGCTGCGCAGCTCGTGCACGCGCCGCAGCGCGTTTCGGATCCCGTCGAGCAGCGCGCGCAGATCGTTCGGCACCGGTCCCTGCCCGAACGCGTGCTGCAGCATCTGCTCGAAGATCGCGGTCCGCCGCGCCCAACGCTCGAGCGTGGTCGGCGGCAGGGTCGGCGCCGCGATGGGACGACTCGGCGTCGGCATCGGCGGCGCGGGAACGGACCCTCCCTTGGGCGCGAGCGCCTGGAGCTCCTTGATCACCGCGTGCGCGTCGACCGGCCGGTTCTCGGGCTTCTTCTCGAGCAGCTTGAGGATCAGCTCCTCCATCCGACGCGGGCACTGCGGCGCCAGCTCGGAAGGCTTCGGCGGCGGCTCCTGCATGTGCTTGATGAAGTAGCCCGTGAGCTCCTGCGACTCGAAGGGCAGCCGGCCCGTGAGCATCTCGAAGAGGATGCAGCCGACCGCGTAGAGATCTGCCGCCGGTCCCGCGTCGATGCTCGTGATGCGCTCGGGCGCCATGTACTGCGGCGTGCCGAAGATCTCGCCCGCGTTCGTGAGGCGCGTGTCGTGGGTCGAGCGCGCGATGCCGAAGTCGAGCAGCTTGACGACCTCACGCCCCGGGCCCGCCTGCACGACGAAGATGTTCTCGGGCTTCAGATCGCGGTGGATCACGTCGAAGTCGTGCGCGCGCGCGAGCCCCTGCGCGATCTGCAGCCCGAGCCCGGCGACGCGCCCCGGATCCATCGGCCCTTGATCGACGAAGGTCTGCAGCGAGGTCCCGTGCAGCAGCTCCATCACGAGGAACACCGCTCCGTCGGTCTCGCCGTAGTCGTAGATCTCGATGATGTTCGGGTGCGCGAGCGCTGCGGCGTTCTTCGCTTCGCGGCGGAAGCGCTCCCGCAGCGAGGGATCGTTCATCAGGCGCGAGCTCAGGATCTTCACCGCGACCGGCCGATCCACGAGCGTGTGCCGCGCGCGGTAGACCGTCGCCATGCCGCCTTCGCCGATGGGGCGCTCGACCAAGTACCGCCCCGCCAGCGTCTTGCCGATCCAAGGGTCGGCCATCGGCACGAGCGGCGTGTCGTCGACGAAGCAGCGCTCGTGCTCGTCTTGGTACTGAAGGTTGCAGGTCGGGCAGGCCTTCATCTCACCCCCGTCGGCGCGAACGATACCAGCTCTCGAACGCGTCCCCTGTCGATTCGCCGTGGCCGCGCCGCACCGTCACCGCTCCCGATGCGCCGACCCTTCGATTGCAGCGCTCTCGATTCGACGGCCAGACCCCGGCTATGCTCCCGCGGATGGCCGACCTGCTCGGACGTTTCGAGCTCGTGGACAAGCTCGCCACCGGCGGCATGGGTGACGTGTATCTCGCCCACCAATGGGGCGACGGCGGCTTCGTTCGCCCCGCGGTCGTGAAGCGTCTGCACCCGCACCTCGGCGAACGTCCCGCCGCGCTCGACGACTTCCGCAACGAAGCCGCGATCCTCGCGCTGCTCGCGCACCCTGGCATCCCACACGTCTACGACTTCCGATTCGATCACGGCCGCTGGTACATCGCGATGGAGTACGTGCGTGGCCCGACGCTCGGCGCGGTGCGGCGCGCGGAGCAGAGCATCGGGCGCATCATGCCGTGGAAGGCCGCGCTCGGAGTCGCGCTGCAGCTCTGCGACATCCTCGGCTACGTGCACGAACGTCGCGACGACGTGAGCGACGAGCCCCTCGGGATCGTTCACGGGGATCTGAGCCCCGAGAACGTGATCCTCGGACGGGACGGCCAAGTTCGGCTGCTCGATTTCGGCATCGCGGGAGGCTCCGATCATCGGCAGCGTCAGCGTGAACGCGAGAAAGGCATCCGCGGCACCCTCGGCTACATCGCGCCCGAAGCGATCTCGAAGGACCAGCCGGTCGATCACCGCGCGGATCTCTTCGTGCTCGGCGTCCTCCTCTACGAGATGACGACCGGTCAGCGGCTCTTCCCGGGCGACGGCCTCACCTACGTCAACGCGGTGCTCCAGGAGTCGCCGCGCCCACCGAGCGAGCACCGACGCGACTACCCGGAGGACCTCGAAGCCGTGCTCGCGCAGGTGCTCTCACGCGACGTGGACGAGCGCCCGCCCGGAACGCGCGAGCTGCGCCGCGCACTCGAAGACGTCGCGCGCGCCCACGACATCCCGCTCGGAGGTCGCGTGGTGAGCGACTACGCCGAGACGCTCTACCCCGCGCGCGAGGATCGGCGCCTCGCGCTCCGCGAACGCCCCGAGGTGCTCGCGACCCAAGAGCTCCCGGCGCTCGAAGCGCACGAAGATCCCGCATCGCTCTCGCCGGACGAGCGCGCGGAGATGCTCGCCGGGCTCTCCGACTTCCTGCTCCCCGAAATGGAAGAGCTCGAAGCCGAGCTGCTCGAAGAGACGAAGAGCAGCTCGCCGCCCGCACGCACGGGCGCACGAGGTCCGCGCATGCCGCCGCCCCCCCCCGCGCCGCCCGTGACGCCCTCGCAGACGGAGACGCGCGTGCGTCGCCCACCGGGAAAGAGCGAGACGGGGGAGAAGCTCGACGACGGAACGAAGCCGCGAAGCGAGAGCTCGGACGACAAGCCCAACGAGAAAGCCGGCTTCTACATCTACGTGGCCGACGAGGAGTCCTGATGCGCGCGATGCTCGGTGCCCAGTTTGGTGCTCTCGTGCTCGGATCGATGCTGGTGCTCACCAGCGCGTTCGGTGCATCCACCGTGTCGGCCGACGTGCCGCCCCCGGACGCGGGAGAGCCGCGCGAGGACGACGGCGGCTGCAGCGTAGGCGGAGGCGGAGCGGCCGCTGCCCCGCTGATGTTCGGCGCGTGGTGGCTCGTCGCGCGTCGCCGCCGCAAGCGCTGACTTGAAGCTCAGCCGATTTCGCAAGCCGCCCTACCGGACGGCGCGCAGCTCGCGAAGCGAGCGAAGGCTCGTGGGAGGGGGCCCCTCGGGGCTTCATGCCCCGTGGGGGAGGGTCTGGCGACAGACCCTCAAGGAAGCTGAAACCGAACACCAAACGTCACGCGCTCACGCGAACTCGGGGCGCTCACGCGAACACGTGACGTTTGCGCGCTCACGCGGACACGGGACGTTCGCGCGGTCTCACGCGAACCCAGCACCGCTCCAACCGCGCACGAGCTCAGACTTCGTGCTCGTCGCTCACGCGAAGAGCACGGCGAGCGCGCGCTCGATCGACCAATACGCTGCCACGGCGCCGAGCGCGTACGCGATCGGGGCCTCGACGAAGCGCGCGCGACCGCGCTCGTCGAGGCGGCGTGACGCCAGCGCGAGGAGCGAGAGCCCGACCGCGACGAGCGCGATCTGACCGAGCTCGACGCCGAGGTTGAAGGCGAAGAGCGAGGTGACGAGCGCGTCGCTCGGCAGACCGATCTCGGAGAGCGCGCTCGCGAAGCCGAGCCCGTGCAAGAGGCCGAAGAGCGCCGCCGCGAGCTCCGGGCGTGCGTGGATCGCGCTCGGACTCGTGCTCCGCAGCTCGCGCGCGACCAGCAACACACTGAGCGCGATGCAGGCCTCGACGGGCGCCGTGGCGACGTCGACGAGCTCGAGGCTCGCGAGCGCGAGCGTGATGCTGTGCCCGAGCGTGAACGCGGTCGCAGTGAGGATCGCGCGCCGCGGGGTGCGCACGAGCAGCACGAGCGCCACGACGAAGAGCACGTGATCGATCCCGAACGCGATGTGCTCGACCCCGAGCACGAGGTACCGACCGAACGCGCCCTCGGAAGACGCGCCGCCGAGCCGAACGCGCGGCCTTCCCGCGTCGAGAACCGCCGTCTCCACCGTCCGCATCTCGCCGTCCGCGGCCTCGCGCACCTCGACCCGCGCCTGCAAATCGACGGGCAATCCGCGCAGCTCCAGCTCCCCGCGCAGCACATCGCACCGCAGCCGGAACGTGCGATCGATCCCCGTGGACACCACGCGCGTCGTGGTCGGCGCGCGCTCTTCGCAGCCTGCGGGGAACACGACCTCCACGAGTCGCGCGCGGTCCGCGGCGCCGCTCACACGAAACACCGCGTCGACGTCGCCCTCCGCGCGCACGTCGATCGTGAGCAGCGCGAAGCCCGTCGGATGTGCCCGCGCCGAAGACACGAAACACGCGAGCCACGCGAGGCCCACGAGCCATGCCATCACCACGTGCCCGAATGGACGCTTCACGCGACGTCGAGCCGCGGTCGAGATCGCTGCGCTCATCGCGCGCGCCGCTCCACCGCGAGGGCCTCCACGAGCCGCGTGACCTCCGCTTCGAGCGCTGCGTCGCGGCGCGCTTCCTCCCAATCCGCCGCGACCGCCGCGTGCACCTCCGCGAGCGCCGGCTCCTCGGAGGCCGCTCGCGCCTCGACGCGCACGAGGTGCACGCCGAGCACACCTTCGACGGGGCCGCCCCACGCGCCGAGCGCCGCCTCGCGAACGAACGCCGCAACCGGCCCACCGAGCTCCGCCTCGACTCGGCGAAGCTCGGCGTTCGGGAATCGATAGCCGCGCAAGAACGGATCCCCGAGCGACTCCGGCGCCTCGGCGCCCACGCTCGACAAACGCTCGAGCGCGGCGGCTGCGTCGGCGGATGCGTCCGTGCGTCGCGCGCGATCGAAGAACACGTGCTCGAACGTGACGCGCGGCGGCCGTCGGTAGCGGCCCGGGTGCGCGCGCAGAAACGCGAGGAGCTGTGCATCGGTCGGAGGAGGAACCTCCGCGGTGTTGCGCAGCAGGAACTCCATCTTCTGCGCGAGCCGCCGACGCACGATCACGTCGCCGTCGGCCATTCCGAGGCTCGTCGCCTCTCGCACCAGCGCCTCCTCGCGCAGGAACGCGCGTACGAGCGCTTCGTCGTCCTCCACCGCGCGCCCGGTGCTGCGCAGCGACTCGCGCCGCAGCCCCTCGACGAACCCGTCCGTCACCACGACCGGCGCCGCCTCCTCGCGCGGCGTGCGCGCGCGATCGATCGCGAAGAGCAGCGCGCCGAGGATCACGAAGTGGAGCAGCGGCTCGCGAAGGACACGCGACATCGGGGCGCGAGGCTACGGGGTTCCGCATCGGCGCGCGAGCGACGTGTGAGGTGGCCGCGCTCCTGCGTGCGAGAGCGATCGTGCGTCACTCGCGCACGCAGCGCACGTGCGCGAGCCCGCCCCGCTCGAGCAGCGCCGTCTGCCCGTCCGTGAAGTCGACGATCCACTGCACGATCTCCCCGAAGTCGCGCTCGGTCGCGCTCCAGAAGCGCGCCGACGGCGTCGAGGGAAAGAGCTCGGCGTCGATCGCAGGCCGCGCCCGCGCTTCGTCGACCAAGTCGTGCAGCTCGTAGAGGGTCGGCAGGCGCGCGCCCTCCCCGCAGACGCTCGTCGCCTCCGAGAACGGAACCGCTTCGCTCGCCAAACGCTCCCAGCGGAGCCCGCCGTGCACGACGACGTCACCCTCCACCGTGCCGCGCGGCACTTGCGCGCGCTCGCCCGCCACGCAGCGCACGTGTCCGCCTCCGACGTCGATGCCCGCGCTCACCGTCTCGCCCTGCCCGAAGTAGATCGCGTACGCCGCCACGTCCGAGAGGCGCGACGCCGTCCAGACGTAGTCGGCCGCGCCCGCGAACACCGCGGCATCGAAGCTCGGCGTCCGGCTCGCGTCGAGGATCGTCGCCAGCTCGACGCGCGCGGGGAGGCGCCAGTCCTCGCGGCCGCCGGAAACCAAAGACGCGCAATACGCACGCGCGTCGGCCCAAGGTCGCGACGTGACGCTCTCACGTTGCCACGACAGCCCCGTGAGCTCGTCGTTCACCACGTCGCCGTCGACCCGAAACGAACGCTCCGCTGGCGCGCGCATCGGAAACCCCGCGTGCCCTCGCGTCCCGCAGAGCACTTCGTCGGCGCAAGCGCATGCCTCGGCCTCGCAGCGCTCGAACGCGGGACACGCGCACTGCGCGCCCGCGTCGAGCGAAGCGTCGACCGGCAGGCTCGAGTCCACGTGCGTGTCCGTTCCCGCGTCGGGCGTGCTCGCATCGCTCGACGCGTCGAGCGCGCCCGAGTCGCCGCCACACGCGGCCACGAAGACGAGCCCCATGGCCAGCGCACGTGCAAAGGACCGAGCGTCGCAGAAAGGAGAAGCGCCCGCTTCGACCGCGCGCCCCAGCGCCACGCGCGACCTCACGTCAGCCGAGGCAACGGCCCGCGCAGGGAGATCGTGGCGCCGGCGTTGTCCTCGATCTCCGCGAGACCGAAGGAGTCGCGCTCCGTCAGCCCCATCGCGTGCATCAAGCTCACGTGCAAGTGAGACTCCGCCGGGCCGACCCGTTGCGCAGGCCCCCACGAGAAGGGCGTGAGGTTGGTCGGCGCGTAGTAGACGTAACGCCCGGGTCGGAAGTAGCCGCCCGCGCCGCCCGCGATGACGCGCGGCATGCGGTCGCGCCAATGAGTGCCCGTGCTGAGCTCGGTGCACCACACCACCGCCGTATTGTCGAGCAAGGTGCCGTCACCCTCCGGTACCGAGTCGAGCGTCTGGCAGAACCGCGCGAACTGGGCCGCGTACGCGCGGTAGTAGTTCGTCATGTGGCCGGCCATCTCCGACGAGTACCCGCCCGCATCCTCCGTGGAGTTGTGGGCGATGTCCTGGTGCATGTTGAGGTGACCGGGCGCCCCGAAGTCGGCGTTCGTGAGGTGCGGCGCCACGAAGGACACGACCCGCGTGATGTCGCAGCTGAACGCGAGCGCGGTGAGCTGCGCGAACTGGCTGACCGAGTCACCCGAGAGCGTGACGCTCGGGTCGCACGAGATGCCTCCGCCGACGGCCCCGCCGCCGAAGGAGATCTCGAGATCGCGGACGAGCTGCTGGTGTCGCTGTAGCTTGTCGCGGTCGACCCCCGACAAGCGCGGGCTGACCCGCTCGAACTCGCCCGCCGCGAAGTCGAGCACGCTGCCGCGCGCCGCGCGGAGACGGTCCGCACGCGTCGGAGCGGTCGGCGCGGAGGGACCCGACGGCAAGAGGCCCATGATGTCGCGGAACGCGGTGCTCGGGTTCGACTCGCGCGACGCTGGCTCGTTCGCCGCGTTGAAGTTGTAGGGGTGCTGATGATTCGCGCCGTAGACGCGCGACGCGATTCGACCCGGCACCGCCACCGCCGCCGCGATCTCCTGATCGAGGCTGCGGCCACCGCCGATCGCCGTCGACCCCGAGCGCTGCACCGACCACGTGCTCGTGAGCAGATGCGCCTGGCCGAGGTGATGTTCGTTCCCGTCGTGCCCGATCCCGTTGCGGACCCGCCTCGACTCCGCGATCGACGTCGCCATCGTCAGGTTGTCGAGGATGAGCAGCTTGTTCCGCAGTGGATGCAGCGACTGGAAGATCCGGCTGAAGTCCGACTCCGCGAGGCTGCGGAGGTCAATCTCGTGATCGCGCGCGAGCGACGCCGGATCACGCATCTGCCACGTCGGCGGCACCATCCCGTGCGGCGTGATGAAGAACGCGAGGCGCTTCGGCGGCGCCGGCGGCTGCGCGGCGCTGCGAGCCCCACGCCCGAGCAACGACGGGAGGTAGAGGGATCCCGCGCCGACTCCGAGCGCGGTGAGGAAACGACGACGATCGACCTTCATCACTCGGCCTCCGTGATTTCGGGGCGCAGCACGAACTCGGGACGGCGGACCATGCGCACGAGCAGCTCGTCGAGATCGCCGCCCGCGGCCTCGAACTCGTCCTGGAGCGTGCGGAGGTGACAGGCGTCCTCCGCTTCCGGGGTGCGGCCGTTCGCGTACACGAACCACTTCTCGACCGCGCAGTCGCTGACCGTGTCACTGCGCGCGAAGCGCTGCTGGAGGTCGACCGCGCCGTCGTAGATCCCGTCGGCTTCCTCGCCGAGCCCGAGCGCGAGGCCCGTCGCGTCCACCGGCAGACCGTTGTCCGTCGTACGGAAGCGGCCGGCGGTGTCGTAGTTCTCGAAGCCGAAGCCGAAGCCGTCGATACGCTCGTGGCAGCTCTGGCACTCGTCGGGCGAGGTGCGCTCCTCGAAGAGCATTCGGTTCGTCTGCGGGCCCATTCCCGGGTCCGGCGTCGGCGGCGACGTGTCGGCATCGGCGGGCGGAGAGCCCGGCGGTGTGCACAGCAGTCGGCTCAGCACGAACACGCCGCGGAGCGGCGGCGAGCCGTTCGCCTCGCGCGCTTCGCCACCGAGGAACGCGACGCGGGTGAGGATGCCCGCGCGCTCGGGCGGCAGCTCCATCGCCGTGTCGACCCCCGGCGAGGTCACACCGTAGAGCGGCGCGAGCTCGGGAGGCACGAAGCCCATGCGCGACGTGAAGAGGTCGGAGAGCGAGCCCTCGAAGAACACGTGCTCCGCGAAGCGCATCGACTCCTCGCGCGCCGCCGCGGCCACCGTGGGGTTCCACTCGGGCGCGATCTCCGGGAGCTTCATCTCGCTCGCGACGCGGTCGAGGTGCAGCCACTGGCGGAAGTAGTCGCGGACCGCGAGGCGAGCGCGAGGATCGGCGAGCATCCTACGCGCTTGGCTCTCGAGCTGCTCGGCGCTGCGGAGGTCGTCCGCGTCGGCCGCCGCGAAGAGCGAGTCGTCCGGCATGCTCTCCCAGAGCAGATACGAGAGGCGGCTCGCGACCTCGTGGGACGTGAGGCGAACCTGCGCATCCCGCACGCGATCGCCGCCGAGCTCGAGGCGGTAGAGGAACTGAGGCGTCTGAAGGAACGCCGCCACCGTGAGCTGAATCGCCGCGGCGAAGTCGATCGACGCGCGCTGCGCCTCGAAGAACGCCACGTAGCGGTCACTCTCTTCGCGCGTGAGCGGTCGACGCATCGCGCGACGCCCGAAGGCCTCCACGAAACGCCGCGCACAGTCTCCGTCCGCTTCGCCGCACGGCACGTTGCGCGCACGCACCGCCGGTTCGGTCGCCACCAGCCCGCCCACGTCGAACGCGGCTTGCTCCCAGCGGTTCACGTGCAGCTCGGAGGGACCGAGCGCGAGGGCTTCGTTCTCGAACGACGCCGTGCTCGTGCCGTCGGGGGGCATCGATGGCAGCTCGAGGTTCACGACCCCGACCAGGTCGCGCACCGTGTTCGCCCACTCGCGACCAGTGAGGCGTCGCATCGGAGCGGTCCCGAGGACCACCGCGTCCGAGTTGCGACACATTCGCGACGTGGCGCCACCGCCACTACCGCCTTCGGGGTCGCTGATCGTGCCTTGGCACGCCAGCGAGAGGAGCAGCAAGACTGCACCGAGCTGTCTCATGGCGGGCAACGTACCCTTTCTGCACAAGGGCGGCTCAACAAAAATCGACACCGCGCCAGCGAACGTGCATCTCGCAAGAGTTGCGCACAAATCGCTCGCATCCACCGAGCGATCCGGTGAAGGAGCTCGAGCGACGTCGGGGGTGGATGGCGTGCCCGTGTAGGCTCGAGACTCTCAGTGCAGCCCGCTCCCGACGACCATACACGCAACGAACACACACGCGACGACATCACAGTCGACGAACACACACGCGACGAACACGCACGCGACGACCTCGCACGCGACGACCTCGCACGGACGACCTCGCACGGACGACCTCGCACGGACGACCTCGCACGGACGACCTCGCACGGACGACCTCGCACGTGCGCTCGAAGGCCGTTCAGCGCTCGAGCCCGTAGTCTTGGATCTTCTTTTGAATCGTCGGGAACGTGATCCCGAGGATCTTGGCCGCGCGCGTCTTGTTCCACGCCACGAGCTCCAGGACCTTCGTGACGTACGTCGCTTCGACCTCACGCAGCGTGGGAGGCTCGCCGTTCGGCCCGACCTCGACCCGCAAGAAGCTCGAGCTCTCCTCGGGCGTCGACGTCGCGCGCCCGAGCACGATCGAGCGCGTGGTGAGCTCGCGTGAGGTCTCGAGGATCACCGCGCGTTCGATGACGTTGCGCAGCTCGCGCACGTTGCCCGGGAAATCGTACGCGAGCAGCGCCTCGGCGGCCTCCTGCGAGATCGCCTCGATCGGTCGCCTCAGCCGACGCGCGGTGTCCCCCATGAACTGCGTCGCGATCTCGATCACGTCCTCGCGCCGCTCACGAAGCGGGGGCACGACGAGGTGGAACACGTCGAGTCGGTGGTAGAGGTCGAGCCGGAACTGCTTCGCCTCGACTTCCGCCGCGAGGTCACGATGCGTCGCGCTGATCACGCGCACGTCGACCGCGCGATCCTGCGTCCCGCCCACCCGACGAAACCGCATCGTCTCGAGCACCCGCAGGAGCTTGCCCTGCACGCTCGGCCCGAGGTCCGCGATCTCGTCGAGGAAGATCGTCCCGCCATCCGCCAGCTCGAGCAGCCCACGCTTGGCGGTCTTCGCGTCGGTGAACGCGCCGCGCTCGTGCCCGAAGAGCTCGCTCTCCGCGAGCTGCTCGCTGATGGCCGCGCAGTTGAGCTCCACGAACGCGTGGCTCGCGCGCGCCGTCGTACGCTCGTGGATGAAGCGTGCGACGAGATCCTTGCCGCTCCCGCTCTCGCCCTGCACCAACACCGGCGTGTCGGGGCTCTCCGCCACGCGCTCCGCCATCTCGATCACGCGCTGCATCCGCGGGCTGCGCGAACGACGCAGGATCGACGCGACGTCGGGCGCGCCGCGACGCAGCGCCTGCACCTGCCGTTCGAGCGCCCGCCGCTCGAGCCCCTTGCGCAGCTTCACGAGCAGATCGGGGAGCTGCACCGGCTTGGTCACGTAGTCGTCCGCGCCGTGTTTGAGCGCGAGCACCGCGTTGTCGACGTCCGCGTACGCCGTCACGACGAGGAAGGTCGTGTCGAGGTTTCGCTCGTCGCGCTCGACGCGCAGCTCCTTGAGCAGCTCGACGCCGTCTCCGTCGGGAAGGTTTCGATCGAGGATCACGAGATCCGCGGGCGCGAGCCTCCACGCCGCCCGCCCCGAACGGACGTCGGCCGCGGTGCGCACGTCGTAGCCCTCGGCCGCCAACGCGGACTCGAGGATCAAACGAAACGACTTCTCGTCGTCGACGAGCAACACGCTGGGCATCACGTCACTCTCCTTCTCGAGGGGCTGTCGCCAGCCCCTCCCCCGCGGGGCGTGGAGCCCCGATGGGGCCCCCACCCGCGAGCCTTCGCTCACTTCGTTCATCGGCTCCACGCTCACGCGTGGTCCAATAGTCTCGTCGAATCGTGCGGCTACGTGGACTGCGTCCACTTCGCTTCGCACGATTCCACTTCGAACCGCTGAGCGCCGTCCGGCTTGCGGTAGCCGTCCATCACACGCGCTTCTGATCTGGAGAATCGAACGAAACGTCGGGGCTCGGTCGCGGGAGGATCACCCGAAAGCATGCGCCGCCGAGCTCGCGCGCGGGGACGAGCTCGAGCTGGCCGCCGTGGAGCTCGACGAAGCGACGCGAGAGCGAGAGGCCGAGCCCGACGCCGCCCACGCGGCCGCTGCTGAACGGTTGAAAGAGCCGCTCGCGCACTCGCGCCGAGATGCCTTCGCCCGCGTCTTCGACCTCGATGCGCCACGTGCCCTCGAGCGCCTCCGCGCGGAGCTGAACCCGACGCCGCTCCGGCGGAAGCCCCGCCACTGCCTCCACCGCGTTGCGCAACAAATTCGTGAGCACGCTCTGCAGCAGATCCGCGTCGACCCGCAGCGTCTGATCGGGCGCGGAGTCGAGCACCTCGATCGTCACCCCGCGCTCCTCCGCGAAGTCCTCCACGAGCGCACGCGCCCGCTCGAGGATCACGTGATCGGGCACGTCGGTGGAGCTCAAGCTGCGTGGTCGCGCGAAGTCGAGCAGCACGTCGGCGAGCGTCCGCAGACGACCGATCTCGGCGCGCACCTGCTGTCGCACCGCCACGCGAGCGGCCTCCGGCATCGATCCGCCGAGCGCGTCCATGCCGACGGAGAGCGCGTTGAGCGAGTTCCTCAGCTCGTGCGAGAGCGCCGCGCCCGCACGACCCAGCGCAGCGAGCCGCTCCGCGTCGATGAGCGCGTCGCGCGTCTCTTCGAGCTCGCGGGTCCTCGATCGAACACGCTCCTCCAGCGTGTCGGCGAGCTCCGCGATGCGATCGCGATCGGCGCGCGCGCTCTCCTCGCGCGACGCGAGCTCCGCCACGAGCTCCGAGAACGTGCGGCGCAACGAGCCCACCTCGTCGCGCGGCCCGCGCACGTCGATCCCCTTGCCGACCCGCGCGGCCCGCACGTCGCCTTCGAGCGCCAGCACGGGCTCCGTCAACCTTCGCGCGACGAGCAGCCCGACGATCATCCCGACGAGCGCGATCACCGACGCCGCCACCAGCAACGCGTTCGCGCGCTCGTCCGCCGCCCGATCGAGCTCGCTCCACGGCCACGCGTACACGAGGCGCGCCCCCGTGCTCCCGACCGGTGCCCACGCGAGCACCGTGCGCTCCCCGTCGACGGTCGTGGCGATCGCGCCCGGACGTTCGGCGCCACGGACCGCGCTGGCCCACGCATTCGTGGCGAGGGGTGGGCTCCCGTGCACGAAGAGCTCTTCCCCCGACGCGCTCAAGAGCACGAGGTCGTGTGAGCCGGGACCCGAGCCGTAGACCGTGTCGTCGAAGAAGTCGCCCCGCGCGAGGCGGATCTCGCCCCGCAAGAGCCCCTCCAACGCGCCCGCTTCGTCGCGCATCGGCACCACGAGCGAGAGCGTCGACCCTTCGTCACGAGCGAAACGCACGATGGGCTCACGAGCCTCCGCGCCTTCCGCGAACCATGGCGCGTCCGCGAAGCTCCGCCCCACACACGCCTCGTGGCGTGGTTCCGCCCCGTGGCATCGCCCGGTCTCGTCGACCAGCAGCACCTCGCCGTCGAAGAAGAAGAGCGTGAGCCGCCACGCCTCGTTGAGCACGCGCCGCTCGGGCGCCTCGTCCCCGTCGTCGAGGTCCACCTCGACCATCCGCGAGACGTGCTCCAGCTCCTCGATCGCGAGCTCGACGTGGTCGAGGAACGCAAGCGCCCCCTGCATCGCGAAGAGGCGCTGCCGATCGACGATCACCTCTTCGAGGTCGTCCCCCGCCATGGACGAAAGAAGTGCCCCGGTCGTGCCCGCACAGAGCAGGGCGAAGAGCGCGAACGCGAGGGTAGTACGCGTCGAAATGCTCACGGGTGGTCCTCGAACTCTGCCTCGCGGGATCATCCGAGTCGAAAGATTCTTTCGAGACGACCCTCAAAGAGCCTTTCGATCCCGTAGCGAACGATCGTTACAGACATTGGAAATCACACGACAATTGCCGCATCACCATTGGGTACGGCGCGTGCTTCGGCCTGGGATGTGGGCACACCTTCTCCGACCCCCGTCTCCTTCGCGGATCACTTCCGCTTCCTCAAGAGCGACCTTCCGGCCGGTGTCGTCGTCTTCCTCGTCGCGCTCCCGCTCTGTCTCGGCGTGGCGCACGCCTCCAAGGTTCCGCCGCTCGCGGGCGTGATCTCCGGTCTGGTGGGCGGCATCGTCGTCGGCCTGCTCAGCGGCTCGCACAAGGCCGTCAGCGGTCCCGCCGCCGGCCTGATCGTGATCGTTCTCGGCGCGGTCGAAGCCCTCGGCTACCCGGGCCTGCTCCTCGCGACCTTCCTCGCCGGCGGTCTGCAGCTCCTGCTCGGCGTCGCGCGCTTCGGCGGCATCTCGACGCTCTTCCCGCCCGCCGTGGTCCGCGGAATGCTCGTCGCGATCGGGCTCATCCTCGTCCTGAAGCAGATCCCGCACGCAGTCGGCTACAGCGGCGATTTCGAAGGCGACGAAGCGTTCTGGCAGGCCGACGGTCGCAACACCCTCACCGAGATCCCGTTCGCGCTCGGACACTTCCACGTCGGCGCGGTGCTCATCTCGCTGACCGGCCTCGCGCTGATCCTGCTCAAGGAGCGGATCGAGTGGCTCAAGAACCTGCGCTGGATCCCGGGGCCCTTGCTCGCGGTCGCGGCCGGAATGGGCCTCAACGAGCTCTTCCACGCGATCGCCCCGAGCCTCGCGGTCGGTCAGTCGCTCGTCGTGCAGATGCCGGTCGGCGGCATCGCCGCGCTCCAAGAGGAGCTCGCGTTCCCCGACTTCGGGATGATCGGCCGCGCGGACGTCTGGGGGGTGGCGGTCACCCTCGCGATCATCGCGAGCATCGAGACGTTGCTCTCGATCGAGGCGCTCGACTCGCTCGATCCCGACAAGCGCGTGACCCCGACCAACCGTGAGCTGGTCGCGCAGGGCGCCGGCAACCTCGTCGCCCCCCTCATGGGAGGCATCCCGCTCACCGCCGTGATCGTGCGCGGCACCGCGAACGTGAGCTCCGGCGCGCGAACGCGATCGAGCACGGTCTTCCACGGCCTGCTGCTCCTCGTCTCGATCCTCGCGCTCGCCCCGCTGATGAACCGCATCCCCCTCGCCGCGCTCGCGGCCGTGCTCCTGCAGGTCGGCTACAAGCTCGCGAGCCCGGCGGTCTTCGTCACGATGCTGCGTCGTGCGCCCGCGCATTGGGTGCCCTTCCTCTCGACCGTTCTGCTCATCCTCTTCACCGATCTGCTCACGGGCGTCGTGGGTGGCTTCGTGGTCGCGGTCGGCTTCATCGTCATCGAGACGCTGCGTGTGCGGCGCGCGACCTCGAAGCAGCCCGAAGTCCAGGTCCGCCTCGCTCCCACCGTGCCGTGGCTCAGCAAGCTCGCGCTCCGGCAGTCGCTCACGCGCGTCGACGAGGGCGGCGTGGTCGTCATCGACGGCAGCAACACCGACGTGATCCACCCCGACGTGCGCCGCGAGATCGAGGCGTTCATCGAGCGTGCGCGGGAGAAGCGCATCGAGGTCCGCCTCCGACATCTGCCCGACCCGAACGCGGTCGCGGCGCACTGACATTCACTCCGTCACCCACACGAAAGCTCCTCCGATGCCCCACCGCGCTGCCTCCACCATCCGCGAGCTCCTCGACCGCAACCGCCAGTGGGCGGAGAGCCGCGCCGAAGAAGACCCGACGTTCTTCGCCCGCCACGCGGCCGGCCAAGCGCCGCCCTTCCTCTACGTCGGTTGCTCCGACAGCCGGGTTCCGCCGACCGACATCGTCGCAGCCGGTCCGGGCGATCTCTTCGTCACCCGCAACATCGCCAACCTCGTGAAGCCCGACGACATCGGTCTGCGCAGCGTGCTCGAGTACGGCGTGCACGTGCTCAAGGTCGAGCACGTGATCGTGTGTGGGCACACCGAGTGCGGAGGGGTGATGGCCTCGCTCGCCGACGATCCGCTGCCGGGCTTCCTCGGCGCGTGGCTGCACTCGCTTCGCCAGCTCGCGGAGCGCTCGCGCGAGGAGCTGAGCACGCTCGAAGGCAAGGCGTGCGTCGACCGCATGGTCGAGCTCAACGTCGAGTCGCAGGTGCGGACGCTCGCGCAGCTCGACGTGATGAAGCGCGCGTGGGACTCCGGTCGCCAGCTCCAGATCCACGGCTGGGTCTACGGCCTCGACGGCGGTCGCGTCCGCGACCTGCTCACGCTGACCGCCGAGAATCAGACGCAAGAGGTCATCGCGGCGGAGTGAACGCGACGCGGCGCGCGGCGCTCGGCGACGCGACGCTCGCCGACACGGCGCTCGCCGACACGGCGCTCGGCGACACGGCGCTCGCCGACACGGCGCTCGCCGACACGGCGCTCGGCGACACGGCGCTCGGCGACACGGCGCTCGGCACATGGGCAACGTGCGAAGCGAAAAGAGCCAGCCGAGAGGCTGGCTCTTCGCACATCCGCTCATCCGCTCAACGCAGGTCGAGCGGCTCTTCGTCGTACGCGAGCGTTCGTGACGCGCCAGTCAGCACGTCGACGTTCACCGCCGCGTCCAGCTCGCGGCCGGAGACCGATCCGTGGCACGTGCCACAGAGCCCGTTGAAGAAGCGCCTCGGCAGCGATTGGTTGAGCGCTTCCCCGGGATAGAGCTGCATCTGCTCGCGCTGCACGACGTCGCCCGCGAACGGCGCGCCCTCCGGGAAGGTCATCACGCCGCCCGAGCCCGTGAGCGGCTGCAGCAGGAAGGGTCGACCTCCCGGAATCTGCGCACGCGCCGAGCCATCGGCGCGAAGCGGCAAGTCGCCGAGGATCTGGTAGTCGACGAAGACCTGCCCGTAGGCGTCGTCGACCACCTGACTCGCCACGTCGGCGAACGACGTCGCGCCCGACGGCGGCGGCCGCACCTCGAGGATGCGCGCCATCCCGACCTCCGGATCGATGCGACGTTCGCCGCGGACGTTCTCGAAGAGCAGCGTCGCGAGCAGCGGGAAGTCGAGGAAGTGCAGGAGCGCCCCTTCGCGGCTCGGATCGATGCGCGAGGTTCCGTTCACCTCGTCGACCTTCGACTCGAAGATGCCGTTGTCGGCGCGCGCGAAGACCGCCACCGCTTCGACGTTCGCCATGCCCGCGTCTCCACCGATCTCGCGGAGCGCGCCCGTGCGCGCGTCGAGCTCGCAGAGCGACCACGCGAAGGGCCCACCGCGGACGTCGGTGGCGCCCAGATCGCAGCTCACGACGAGCCGCCCCCCGGGCGTGATCGCAGGCGAGCGGAAGACGCCCCGCGTCATCGGTCCACCCGGCACCCCGGGGATCGCGCCGAGCGCGCCCGGCACCGGTACGAACATCGAGTGGACGTAGTCGCGCTGGTCCGGGCGCCCCGCTTGGTCCGGGCCGATCGAGCGGTTCGCGACCACCACGGTGCCCGCGCCCTCCGACGCGCCCATCGGCGCAGCGACGAACGCGAGGTTCCGGTTCGGGAGCTCCACCACCTCGGTCGCCGACTCGAAGCCCACGCTCTGTCGCTGCGCGAAGAGCGGGTGGTAGTCACCGCCGTCGAGGTTCTGGCGGCGCAACGCGAGCTGGTGGAAGTCGGGCTCTCGCTTCTCGCTCGTGAAGACCAGGCGACCGTCGCCCATGAAGCTCGGCGCGACCTCCTGATTGAGCAAGAAGGTGAGCTGACGGATACCGCCGTCCTCGCGCACGAAGAGGTTCGCGTTCGGCTGCATGGCGGCGGGCGTGCGGGTCGGCCCGCGGTAGTCGACGTCACCGTCGAGGTTGCCGCGCGTGCTCGCGAACACGAGCCGCCCGTCGGGAGCGAAGGCCGGATCGAAGTCGTGCACGAGGATGCCGTTCTCTTCGTCCATCCCGTACGCGACGCCGGGCACGGGCTCGCACCCCGAGCCGTCGGCGTTCATCCAGTACAGGCGCAGCGGCGCGCTCGCGCTGGTTCGCGCGGCAAAGGCGATGCGACTCCCGTCCCAGCTCACGGTGGGACGCCGCACGTCGACGGATCCCGAGAGCCCGCAGCCACCGAGCAAGCTCGTGGATGCGCCGAGCGTGAGCTCACCGTCGACCCCGACGGTGAGTGGCGCGGCGCGGAGGTCCGCTCCGCCGCGGAAGGTGTCGAAGTCGCGGACGTCGCCGACCCCCATCGGACGCGCGACCCACACGAGATCCTGCGCGGGAGCGGCCTCGGGGAAGATCTCTCCGCGCGCGATCGCCGCTTCACGCTCGATCTGGTGCCAACGCACCATCACGCAGTACGCCGGGATCTCGTCGAGGTCGCCGTTGTCCGCGTCGACTCCGACGCAATCGTCGGGCGTCGCCGGATTGAGCGATCCGTCACCCCCGAAGTCCTCGAAGAGCGAGCCGCCGCGGTGGAGCATCCCCTGCCCACCCGGCACGTCCATCGAGGGATAGAGGTTCTTGGCGATGATGCGGCTGTCGTTCGGATTCGGAGACTCGATCGCGAGCGTGACGCGCGAGACGTGATGGTTTCGCCGCGTTCCGACGCGCGAGAACACGCCTTGGTCGCCGCCCTGGAGCCGGAGCTCGTGGAACATCGCGGGCGAGTGGCAGTTCATGAACATGCAGCCCTTGCGGACGAGCACCGGCTGCACGCGGTTGGCGAAGAAGCGGAGGCCCGGGTCCGGATCCTCGTCGAGCAGAACCTCCGGGCGGCGGGTCGCGATGTCCTCTGCCCACTCGAAGAGCGTCTCGTAACGAGGGTCCTCCGTCGACGCGAGCACGTTGCCGCCCTCGTGGTAAGTGCCGCCGGCGAGAGTCGAGAGCGGACGCCGCAGAAGTCCCGAGGTCGACACCGGCGTCGTGACGTGGCTTACCGAGACGAAGTAGTTCCAGCGCAGCTCCTCCTCGGTCTCGCCGCACGCGAGGTAGAGGTCGGCGAACTCGTTGCCGTGGCAGCTCGAGCCCGCGCAGCTCTCGCGGAGGATGGGCTGCACTTCGGAGACGAAGCGCGTGTACGACTCGGCGTCGGCTGGCGGCGCAGACGGATCGAAGCCGTACCCGGAGCCAGCTCCTCGGACACAGTTGCCTTCGTTCTGCCTCAGCGTCTCGTCGGGCACGCCGGTCCGCTGGTGACCCTCTTCGATCCAGCGTTTGATCTCGGCGTAGCCGGAAGAAGAACGACGAATGAGCGCGCCCGCGTTGTGTCGAATGTCGGTCGTGAAGCGCGCGACGCGCTCGCCGGTCGTCGGGTCCGGATCCCACGTCTCCACCGCGACGTCCACGTCGTCGCCAGCCTTGAGCAGCAGGAGCCCGACCGAGTACGGACCGTAGGGCGGCAAGGTGTCGCGCCGCCGCATGAGCGCGTCGTAGCTCGAGAGGTCGAGGTTGCCGGTCGCCGCGCCGTCGTTGGCGACGTGGCAGCCGTTCGTCTGAATCGCGCAACCCACGTCGAACGCGGGCTGGATCCGCTCCTCGAAGTAGGAGCCGCCCGGGGGCGGAACCTCCTCGCAGGCCACGATCACCCCGAGCGTGAGAACCAAGACTCCCTGAGCTCGCATCCCCTTCATTCTACACCACCCGAGCTGTCGGTTGCGCCACGGATTCAGCGCTCTTCGCGCGAAGTTCGCGACCGCGAGAGTCGAGGGTCGCGGAGCCTTCGAGACCAGCGGCGTGCGTGTCGGTCGTCTCGCAGGCGACTCTCGTCGCCGTTCACGCGCGCGCGCACATCGACATCGACGTCGACCGCGCACGTCCGTGCTTCCGAGTCCGCAAGCGAGCGAGGGCCCCGACGTTCGTCGGAGCCCCCTGCTCTCTCATACGTCGACTCGGCGAGCGCGCTCAGCGCATCGCGAGCGCGACCTCGATCGCGTTCTGGACCAGCGAGGAGCTCTCGGCCGTCGCGGCCGCGCGAAGCGCACCCCGCGCGCTCTCGCCGCCGATGCGACCGAGGGCCCACGCCGCCGCCTGACGCACCCGCACGTTGGTGTCGGTCTCGAGCATGCCCTGCAGCGCCGGCACCGCCTCCGCCACGCGGAAGGTCCCGAGCAGGCGCGCCGAGCGCATCCGGATCTCGTCGTCCGAGTCCACGGCCCGAGTGGTTCAGGCGACCGAGCGCCGTCACCGCCGCCGCGCGCACGCCCGAATCGCCGTCCCCCATCGCCGCGTCGCGCAGCGGCGTGAAGGCCGCCGGGTCCATGAACTCGCCGAGGGCCATGGCCGCTCGCGCACGCCGCGTCGCCGAGGCGTCGCTCGCGAGCACGTCCTGCATCTGCGCCATGATGGGAGCGAGGGCGAAGATGCGGTGGCGGAGCCACCAAGCCGAGATGCGACGCACCTCGGGATCGCGGTGCTCGAGCACCGCACGCTGGAGGAGCGGCACGCAGGCGTGACACTCGACGCGCTCGCCGTACTCGAGCAGCGCGACGAGGGTGGTCGGCGCGGTGTTGCTCTCGATCGCCGTCATCAGTTGTTCGGGCGTCGGAGCCTGCGTGCCGGGGCTGAGCTCGCCGCGCTCGCGATCGTGCACGACGATCTCGCGGAGCTCGGCAGGCGGTTGAGCGGCGACCACCGCCGGAAGCCCGAGGGCCACCAGCAGCGAGAGGAAGGCCGCACGTCGGAGGGTTTGGTATTGCGTGTTCATGATGCGTCTCCTTCCCGTCGATCAGTCGTAGCTCGGGGTTTCGGAGGCCCAGCGGTCCGCGCCCTCGACGTTGCGCCGCGACCAGTACTGACCACCGAGATCGGCCATCTGGATGAGCCGCACGCGATCCTCGCGCGAGACGGCCGGTCCACCGACGTCCTCCGGGTGGCTCGGCGCGCCTTCACGCGGCCAGGCCCACTCGTTGGGGTCGGTGTTCGAGTTGATGTTGAGGACCTCGACCAGGCGCGAGGTGCGCGCGAGACCCGGGGTCACCCACTCCGGCGCCACGTCGCCGGTCGCCGTGATGTCGCCCATCATCGCCGAGGGATAGAGCAGCGTCACGTACGAGGCCGGATACTGCACGGTCTCCATCTCGTAGTAGACGTTGAGCGGCTCGTCCGTGAGGAGGAGATACGGGATCTGATACTCCAGCTCCTCGCCCTCTTCGGTCGTGACGTTGACGGTGTAGAAGCGTCCCGCGTACGGGTCGCTCGCGCCGCCGTCGTGGCAGCTCACGCAGTTGCGATCGAAGACCGCCTGGAGGTTCTCGGCCGCTTCCGCCGCGCCGGCCCAGGGCAGCTCGACGCGGTCCGGGATCGCGACGACGAAGTCCTGCGGGCCCGCCTGCTGCGCGAGCGTGGTCGCGACGCCGCCGCGCGGGAGCACCTGGCCGGTGCGATCCTCGTGGCAGCCACCGCAGCGACGCTCTTCACCCGGCATCGCCTGGATCCAGAGCATCTGGTTGCGGATGGCCATGTCGAAGCGGTCGATCGTCTGGAGGTGGTACGGGAGCCGCGCGGGCACCGCCGCTTCCCACGAACCGTCCGCGTAGACCTGCGCCTCGCCGAGGATGGCGGCGCCTTCGTGCATCGTCAGACCGAACTGACCGACCGGGCCGATCTCCGACGAGAAGCCCTCGATGATGCGGACGCGCGAGGTCTGGTCGAGGGCCTCGTCGAGCGACTGACCCGTGAACTGACCGCCGCGGACGCTCTCCGCGAGACCCGTGACGGTGACGTCGACCGAGCCGAGGATGGCGGGCTCGCTCTCGTCGGGCGCGGGACGGAGCACGCCGGGGTGGACGGGCGGGATGTCGCGCGGACGCACGGGCAGCGCGTAGGTGTCCCAGACCGCCGGGTCGTCGTAGACGAGCGTGCGCTGCCGGGTCTCGGCGTTCCAGAGGTAGATGCCGAAGTTCGGCGCGGTCTCCGCGAGCTCGTTGCGCTCGTTCACGTCGCCGTCGGCCCACGCCACGAGGTAGTTCTGCTCGTCGAGCGGGAGCGGGTGGCGGTAACGACCCACGCCGCTCGGGGGGCTCTCCATGCCCGTCGGGACCTGCGGGGTGAGGATCTCGAAGGTCGCGTTCTGCTCGTCGAGGAGGATGCCGTCGACGCCACCCGCCGACGCGCGGGCGTCGAGGGCGACGAGCGCACCGGCCTGGATGGTGCCGCGGCGGCTCGTGACGATGCCGATGAAGCGACCCTGGTCGACCTCGTTGAACTGCACGAGACTGTTACCCGGCTTCCCGCCGGTGCCCGCCAGACCGACCATCTGCGAACAATCGACGTTCATCGCCATGAGCTTGACGTCGTTCACCGGCCCGAGGTGCTCCCAGCGCGAGAAGCCGATGCGGCCGTCGCTCATCAGGAACGGGTCGGCGCTGTGGCTGAGATTCTGCGCGCACAGACGGCGATCCGCGTCACCGCTCAACTGGGAAACGGTGGCGATCTGCGTGACGACGCGGCTGTGGTTGTACTCGTCCGCACGAGTTCCCATCGGCGTGTACGGCTGATTCGTCACGAACGCGATGCGATCTCCGGGCACGAAGATCGGCTTGACGTCGTGCCAGTCACCGAAGGTGAGCTGGCGAACTTCGCTGCCGTCGACGTTGGCGAGATAGAGGTGATAGTGGGAGTCGCCGGCCGTCCGCATCGAGAACACCACCTGCGTGGCGTCGAAGCTGATGTCGATGCCGTTCACGTCCACGCCCTCGAAGCCCTCGGTGAGGTTTCGGAGCGTGCCGCTGGGCGTGGGCGGCTCGAGCACGTACACGCCGCCGCCCGGCACGTAGCGCAGGTAGTCGATCGTCTGGCTGTTCCCGCCGGACACCGAGTGCGACCCATCCTCGGTGACGTAGGCGCGCTTGATGAAGACCAGCGCGTCGACGCCCGGCAGGACGCTCTCGCCGGGGTCACCCCCGCCGCAACCCACGGCCATCCCGGCCGCGCAGAGGAGCGGTAGTACCGCTCGTGCCCATCGCTCGTGTTGCATCGTGGCCTCCATGTCGTCGCCTTCCGCGTGGACCTTTCGCAAAGATCGATCCACGCAAAAAGACCAACGATTTCAAGGCTGACGACCGCGATTCCGTGGGGGTGCGCCCCCCCACTTTCTGCGGTTTGGGGGATCATCCCCCCTCGCGCAGGGACCTCCTCGCGATCCACCGCGCGCAGGAGGGCTCACCGAGATCACACCTCGGCGTCGGGCTGGACGTCGGGGTGCGAGAGCTCGAACGCGGAGAGCTTCGCGCAGGCGGCGTCGATCGCGACCAGGCGCGGGAACGGCGTGAGGTCCACCGAGAAGCGCCGCGCGTTGTACATCTGCGGAACGACGCAGAGGTCCGCCACACAGGGAGCGTCGCCCACGCAGAAGCTCGACTCGTGCCCCTCCGACACGAGGCGCTCGAGCGCGTGCAGACCCTTCTCGATCGCGTCGTGCGCGAACTTCGCGGCGTCGCCGCCGAGCTCGCGCACGGCCGCGAGCGTCCCGGTGTTCTGTAGCGGCTGGATGCCGGAGTTGACGATCTCCGCGATCTCCCAGGCCCGCGCGCGTACGAACGGATCGCTCGGGATCAGCGCGGGCCCCGGACACAGCGCGTCGACGAGCTGCACGATCGCGAGGCTCTGCGTGAGACGACGCGTCTGCCCACCCGGCACGTCCCACTCCAGCGTGGGCACCTGCGCCATCGGGTTGCGCTCGCGGTTCTCGGCGCTCTTCTGCTCCCCGCCGTTCCGCACGAGGTGCACGGGCACGACGGTGAAAGGGATCTGCTTGAGGTTGAGCGCGATGCGCACGCGCCACGACGCGCTCGACCGCCAGTACGCGTAGAGGCGCGCGTTCGGCAGCCCCGTCACGACGCCACCACCCGCTGATCGATGGTGCCGAAGAGATCGCGTCCGCTTCGATCCGCCATCGCGATCTGCACGTGGTCGCCTGCGGCGAGGAAGGGTGTCCGCGGCTCGCCGTGCTCGAGGATCTCCCGCATGCGTCGCTCGGCCAGACACGAGATGCCGCGCGCGGGGTCTTCGTTCGAGACCGTGCCGCTGCCGAGGATCGTGCCGGCGGTGTAGGCGCGGGTGCGGGCGAGGTGCGCGATCAGCTCGAAGAAGCCGAAGTGCATCTCCGGCCCCGCCTCGGGATCGCCCACCACCGCGCCGTTGAGGCGAGTCACCAGCGGGAGATGGACGCGGCCGTCCTTCCACGCGTCGCCCAGCTCGTCCGGCGTGAGCGCGAACGGAGAGAACGCCGACGAAGGCTTGCTCTGGAAGAAGCCGAAGCCCTTCGCGAGCTCGGGTGGGATGAGGTTTCGGAGGGTGACGTCGTTGCAGAGCATCACGAGCCGCACGTAGCGGTGTGCCTCCGCCGCCGTGGTGCCGCGCGGGACGTCGCCCAGCACGACCGCGACCTCCGACTCGAAGTCGAGGCCCCAGCTCGGATCGACGAGCGGGATCGGATCGGTCGGGGCGAGGAAGGTCCCCGATCCGCCCTGGTAGACGAGCGGATCGGTGCGCAGCGTCTCCGGCGGCTCCGCGCCACGGGCCTTCCGCACGAGCACGATGTGGTTGATGTAGGCCGAGCCGTCGACCCACTCGTAGGCACGCGGGAGTGGCGCGTGGAGCTTCGTCGGATCGAGCGATTCGCCGACCCTTCCCGCGTCGAGCTCGGCCGCGAGCGCGCGCAGCTTCGGCTCGCACGTCTCCCACGCGTCGAGCGCGCGCTGGAGGGTCGGCGCGATCGAGGTCGCGCGCGTGACGCGAGCGCCGTCGGAGGCCACCACCACGAGCGTTCCGTCGCGCCCGCCTTCGCGAAGAGTCGCCAGTCTCATGGGGCGGGCATAGCAGCCCACGGATCGACGCGTCGAGCACGGCGCGGAACGATCCGGCCGCAGGGTGAGCATGCGCATGCGATCGCGCGCGTTCGACGTCGTCGATCCGAGGCGGGGGATCCTCACGAGTGCTTGTCGGAGCCCTCCGTCGGCGCTAGCTCCGGCGTCGTGGACGAAGCCGCCTCGGAGCAACGCACGCGCTTGGTCGCGGAGGTGAAGCGCCTGCGGGGACTGCGCGCCGACTTGGATCGCGAGTGGCGTCAGCTCCGATGGAGTGTGATCCCCACGCTCCTCGCGATCCCTGCGTTCTTCGTCTGGGGACCGATCGGATCGAGCCTCGTGATCCTGGCGGTCGCGTCGATCGTCGTGACCGCCGCATACCTCATCCTCGTGCGCCGCAAGGAGTACGAGGGGGACATCCGGATCGTGCAGCGGGAGATCGCGATCCTCGATCGCGATGCGGAGCCGACGCTGAGTCGCTGAGCGCGGCGGTGTCGCCGAGCGCGGCGGTGTCGCCGAGCGCGGCGGTGTCGCCGAGCGCGGCGGGGTGTCGCGGCGCCGACGCTGAGTCGCTGAGCGCGGCGGTGTCGCGGAGCGCGGGGCGTCGCGGCGCCGCACGCTCTTGACGAATTCGTCCCCATCTCGGCACACTTCTCGGGCGTGACGTGTCGGCTGGGGTCGATGCGATGCGCCGTGGCGCGGCGTCGCACGAGCGACGCGCACCACGCGTCGAGGTTTGTCCGAAGGGATTCGTCGAGGGTGCAAGGGCGTGCGCAGACCGTCGCTGGGTCGCGTGCTCGCGCGAGGGCGCGAGCCTGTGCGCTCGTCTGCGCGCTGAGCGTGTTCGCATCCTTCTCTCACGCGCAAACCGCCCAAGAGCGCCAAGCGGCGGCCGAAGCGTTCGATCGCGGCACGACCTCGTACCTCGCCGAAGACTACGCGACGGCGGCGCGCTGGTTCGAGATGGCGAACAACCTCGCCCCCGCGGCGCCCGCGTTGCTCCAAGCGATCCGCGCGCACCAACGCGCCGGCAACGAGCTGCGCGCGGGCACGCTCGCGTTGCGGTTGGTCGAACGTTTCCCGGACGCGGGCCCCGCGGTCGAAGAGTCGCAGCGCATCGTGGACGGGATGCGCGCGAGCTACTTCTTCGTCGACGTGATGTGCGACTCCGAGTGCGCGGTCGAGCTCGACGGAACCCTCCAGGCACACCCCGCGTTCTTCCTCGAGCCCGGCCGGACGTATCGGGTCGGCGCGAGCTTCGCGAGCGGGAACGCGACCGAAGAGATCACCGGCGCGGCCGGGGAGCAGCGCACCGTGAGGCTCACCGCGCCCGAGGGCGGCGCGGTCCAAGGTCCGAACGAAGACCCGGGTTCCACGCGCATGACCGGCGAATCCGCGTGGACGCGGCAACGAGACCCAGAGCGACGCGAAGAGCGCGAGGAGAGCGGCGGAGGAGTTCATCCCGCCGGGTTCCTCACCTCGCTCGCGCTCACGCTCGGTGCGGGTGGCGTGCTCGTGTGGTCCGGGATGGACACCCTCTCGGCACGCGACGAGTACGAAGAAGTCGCCGCGCAGGAGCGCCGCGACGGCGATCTCGAGTTCACGGAGGCCACGCAGCTCCTCGCGGCAGGCCGCGACAAAGAACGTCGCACCAACGTCTTGATCGGCGCGACGGCCGGCCTCGCGGTGGTCACGGTCGTCATGGCGATCGTGACGGACTGGGGTGGCAGCGACGACGAGGAGCGCGCGACGATTCGCCCGACGCTGGCGTTCGATCGCGAGGGCGCGCAGCTCGGGCTCGGAGGGTCGTTCTGATGTCTCAGGCGATGGCCCCCGAGCTCCGCAACCTCGCTGGCCGTCAGCTCGGTCGGTACGAGGTGCTGACGCAGCTCGCGTCGGGCGGCATGGCCGGGGTGTACGTCGCACGCGCGAAAGGCGTCGCGGGCTTCGAGCGCCTGGTGGCCGTGAAGGTGCTGCACCCGCACCTCGCGTACGAAGACGAGTTCATCTCGATGTTCCTCGACGAGGCTCGCCTCGCCGCGCGCATTCGCCACCCGAACGTCGTCGGAACGCTCGACATCTCGGACACGCAGGGCGACGGCTTCTTCCTCGTGATGGAGTACATCGAGGGCGACCACCTCGGCGCGCTCCTCGCGGCCGCGGCACGCGCGGGTGAGCGCGTGCCCACGCCGATCGTCGCGCGCATCGTCCTCGACGCGCTCCACGGTCTCTCCGCGGCCCACGAGCTGACGGACGAGACGGGCGAGCGCCTCGAGCTGGTCCACCGCGACATCTCTCCCCACAACGTGATGGTGGGAGTCGACGGCATCGGGCGGCTCACCGACTTCGGCGTCGCCAAGGCGGAGAAGCGGCTCACCTCGACGCGCGCGGGACACTTCAAGGGAAAGCTCGCGTACATGGCGCCCGAGCAGGCGTCCACTGGCCACGCCGATCAGCGAAGCGACCTCTTCGCGATGGGCATCCTGCTCTGGGAGTCGCTGACCGGACGTCGCCTGTTCCGTGCGGACAACAACGCGGCGACCCTCACGAAGATCCTCCAGGAGCCGATCCCGAGCGTGTCGGAGCTCGTGCCGGAGCTCGCGCCGTTCGATGCGTTGCTGAAGCGAGCGCTGACGCGCGAGCCGGACGAGCGTTTCCAGAGCGCGGAAGAGTTCGCGGAGGCGCTCGAGAAGTTGGCCCGCGAGCACGGCGGCGTGGCTTCGGTGCGCGCGGTGGGAGCCGAAGTTCGCAAGTGGCTCTCCGAGAAGCTCGACGCGCAGCGAGAACGCATCCGCGAGGCGATGCGCCAGCTCGGACACGCGGACCACACCGAGCCCGCCCTCCCCGTCCCGCGCGATGGGTCGCTCTCGTCGATCTCCCGCTCCGGGCCTCGGCCGGTGTCTCCCGACGCGGCGACCTCGACGGGCTCGATCGCCGAGCGGCGCGCGCTGGGGGTGCCGCTCGCTCCCGTCGCGCCCGAGCCGCCCTCTTCGAGTCGGCGGTGGATCGTGGGTGTCGCGGCTGCGGTGGTCGTGCTCGGCTTCGGCGGCACCGCGGCGCTGCTCCTCTCCCATGGCTCGCAGGCGCAGCCCGAGGCCGCGAGCGCGCCCCCTGCCGTCGCCGCGCCGGGAGGGTCAAGCGAAGAGGAGCCGCCGCGCCAGACTGCCCCCGCGGCTCCGAGCGTGGTCGTGCCCAGCGAGGTGGTGCGCGACGAATCCGCGCTGGACGTCGCGCCCACCGGAGAAGATCACCGAGAAGAAGACGCGGTACCTGCGGATCCGAGCGTGGACGCCGAGCAGGCGCGTTCCGCGCGCGCGGAGCGGCGTCGCGATCGCGAGGCGGCGCGGAACGAGCCGCCGAGCATGGCCGAGGCCGTGACCTCGACCTCGACGATGGAGGCGGTCGAGCCCGCCATGGTCGAGGCGAGCATGGTCGAGGCGAGCATGGTCGAGGCGAGCATGCTCGAGACGAGCGTCATGCAGGAGTCTCCGCCACGCATGGACCCGCCGCGGATGGTCGCGCCGCAAGACGAGCCGATCTTCAATCCGTACCGGCAGTGACTCGGCCGACGGCGGAGTCGCCCCGGCGTTCCAGTCGTGCGCGAGGTTTTGACCCTCGGGGCGTGGGTCCGGTAGGATCGGCCGACCGGTGGGATCCGCCGTCGGCGGCTGACTCCGCCGACCCGAGAACACCGTCGAGAGAGGTCGAGGCCGTTCATGAGCGAGTGGGTCTGGGAAGCGAAAGGCCGAAACGGTGAGACCCGCAAGGGAATCATGGAGGCCGAGAACGCCGACTTGGTGCAGTCGCGCCTGCGTGCTCAGCAGCTCAACCCGGTCAAGGTCAAGAAGAAGCCGAAAGAGATCAACATCACGATCGGCGCGCCGGTCTCCGAGAAGGAGCTGGTGATCTTCACGCGACAGTTCGCGACGATGATCGACGCGGGCCTTCCGCTCGTTCAATGCCTCGAAATCCTCGCCGGACAAGGCGACAACAAGCTCTTCAACAAGATCCTCAAAGAGATCAAAGCCTACGTCGAGCAGGGCGGAACCTTCTCCGAAGCGCTGCGCAAGCACCCAAAAGTCTTCGACGATCTCTACGTGAACCTCGTCGCCGCCGGTGAGCTGGGCGGCATCCTCGACACCATCCTCAACCGCCTCGCGGTCTACATCGAGAAGCGCGTCAAGCTGAAGCGCCAAGTGAAGAGCGCGCTCGTCTACCCGACCGCGATCCTCTTCGTCGCGATCCTCGTGATCATCGTGATGCTCACGTGGGTCATCCCGGCCTTCCGATCGATGTTCGCCGAGTTCGGCGGCGAGGACCAGCTCCCCGGAATCACCAAGTTCGTGATCTCCGTCTCGGAGGGATTCCTCGACAACGCGATCTGGATCATCCTCGCGATCGGCGCGATCTCGACCGCCATCGGCTACAGCTACCGACAGCCGAAGGGCAAGAAGTTCTGGCACAAGCTGCTGCTCACGATGCCCATCCTCGGGCCCGTGATGCGGAAGATCGCCGTCGCGCGTTTCACGCGCACGCTCGGAACCCTGCTCTCCTCCGGCGTGCCGATCCTCGACGCGATGAACATCGTCGCGCGCGCGGCTGGCAACGTGATCGTCGAAGAGGCGATCAAGAACACCGCCGACCGAATCCGCGAAGGTCGCACCATGGCCGAGCCGCTCATGGAGACGAAGGTCTTCCCGTCGATGGTCGTGCAGATGATCGGCGTCGGCGAGCAGACGGGCGCGCTCGACACGATGCTCAACAAGATCGCCGACTTCTACGAGGACGAGGTCGACGTCGCCGTCGCGTCGCTCACGTCGCTGCTCGAGCCGCTCATGATGGTGTTCATCGGCGGCATCGTCGGCGTGATCCTGATCGCGATGTACATGCCGATCTTCGAGATCGCCGGCAAGGTCCAGGCGGGCTGATCGGGCGCCGGGGACGCGGGATGACGCGGACATGACCGCGGCGCTCACCGACGCGTCTCGACCATCGTCGACGCCGGGGCGCGAGCGGCTTCAGTGGCTGGTCGCGCTGCGGGTCGGCGTCGTGACGCTGCTCTTCGGAGGCGTGCTCGGGCTCGCGCTCTACGCCCAGCGTCCGCTCGACGCGTTCACCCCGCGCGCCCTGGTCGGGCTGGTGATCGCAGCCTACGCCGCGTCCGCGTTCTTCGGGGGATGGCTGCTGCGCTCGGGACCGACACGCGCCAACGCCATCGCGCAGCTCGCGTTCGACTTCCTGCTCACCACCGCGCTCGTCTACTTGAGCGGCGCGGCGGGGAGCGTGTTCACGGTGCTCTTCGGGATCACGGTCCTCGAGGCGGCGATCACCCTCGGGAGCGGCGCCGCTCGCATCACGGCGGCCCTCTCGCTCTCGGTGCACCTCGCGTTCGGATACCTCGTCGGCTCCGGGCGGCTCGCACCGCCGCCGGATCAAGATCCTCGTCAGTACGCGCTCGACGTGGGCGAGCTCGGCTTCGCGTTGCTCTCGAACGGCGTCGCCGTGCTCCTCGTCGCCGCGTTGGCGGGATCGCTCGCCGAGCGGCTCGCGCGCGCCGGTGGGCGGCTCGAGGTCGCGGAGGCCTCCGCGGAGCGACTCGCGCGCATGAACGCCGACATCGTCGGCTCGATGAGCGCCGGGCTCGTGACGCTCGACGAGCGCGACGGGATCACGAGCGCGAACCCCGCGGCGCTCGCGATCCTGGGGCTCGAGCGCGAAGCCGATCTGCTGGGCGAACCGCTCGATCGGTGGCTGACCGACGCGCGCACGGAGGGCCGACGCGAAACCGAAGCGCGCCGCGCAGACGGCCGCGAGCTCGTGATCGGCTTCACTCGGACGCCGCTCGCACGCGGCGACGGAAGCCTGGTGCTCTTCCAGGACCTCACGGAGCTGCGCGAGCTGCGCGCGCACGCCGAACGCGCCGAGCGGCACGCGGTGCTCGGGCGGCTCGCCTCCGGGCTCGCGCACGAGATCCGCAACCCGCTCGGCTCCATCAGCGGCTCGGTCCAGCTCGTGCGCGAGGCGCCCGCGCTCGACGACGAGGACAAACACCTGCTCGGAGTGGTCCTCGACGAGGTCGACCGACTCAACGAGCTCGTCACGACGATGCTGGACGTGGGCCGCACCCGCGAGGTGCGCGCCGCCCCGACCGATCTCGCGCAGATGGCCCGCGACTTGGTGTCGGTCGCGCGCGCCGACACGACCCTCGCGCGCGTGCGGCTCGAGCTCGACGTGCCCGATTCGCTCGCCGCCGCGGTGGATGCCAACCAGATCCGGCAGGTCCTGTGGAACCTGCTCAAGAATGCGGTGCAGGCGTCGCCCTCGCACGGAACGGTGTGGCTGCGCGCCCGATCGACCGAATCCGGTTGGGAGGTGGAGGTCGAAGACGAAGGCCCGGGCGTGCCGCCCGCGGATCGCGCGCGTCTCTTCGACATGTTCTGGTCGAAGCGGAGCCACGGGATCGGGCTCGGCCTCGCGCTGGTGAAGCAGATCACGGAGGCGCACGGAGGTCGTGTGTCCGTCGAAGAAGGCCGACGCGGAGGCGCGCTCTTCCGTGTCGAGGTCCCGAAGTCGGCGGCCGACCCGAGCGGCAGGAACGATGCGCCTCGACCGACGTCCGAAAGCTGACAAGTTTGCGGGAGCCATGGTGTCGTGGGCTCGACGTCACGGTGACGTCGCGGTCACGGACGTCGCGGTCACGCAACTCGGTCGCCAAACCTCATGCCGTTCCGTTCCCTCCGGTTGGGTGAGCCCGTCGCCGTCGCGCGGCAGGGGCTTCTGATCGCGCGACGTTGGGTGCGAGGCGTGGAGCGCCGCTTCGAAGGCGAAGCGCCCCACGTGCTCTTCGTCCACGGCTACCTCGCGGGCGGCGCGGTCTTCGATCCACTGCGCGCTCACGTCGAGTCCGCGCTCGCGCACACGACGACCGACTTCGAGTACGGACCGCATCGCGCGTTCGAGGCGGTGGCGGACGAGCTCGTCGCGCACGTCGAGCAGCTCCCGCGCGAGCTCCCGCTCGTGCTCGTCGGTCACTCGCTCGGCGGGCTGATCGCGCGCTGGTACGTCGAAGAGCTCGGAGGCGCGGGGCGTGTCGACGGCCTCGTCACCCTCGCGACGCCCCACGGTGGAACCGAGCGCGCGCGCATCGCGCCGGGCTCGCTGGGCGCGGCGTTGCGTCCGGGGAGCGCGGTGATCCGTCGCCTCGACGTCGAATCTTCGGTGCCGCTGGTGAGCATCGCGGGCGGTGACGATCGCGTGGTGCCCGTGGCGAGCGCGAGCGCGGTACGAAACGCGCGCGTCGAGGTGATCCCGGGCGTCGGGCACAACGAGCTGCTCTACGACCGCCGAGCCCACGACGTGGTGGTGCGCGCGGTGCGAGGTCGCGCGGACGGCGCGCTCGCGGCGGAGTGATCGCGAACCGTCGACGTGCTCGCGACTTCGAGCCGGCACGAAAGATCGACGTTTCTCGGGAGATCGAGCGTCGGTCGAGCGTTCGGAGGAGCTCAGCCCGCGAGCCAGGCGCGCAACGTCGCGGCCGGATCCGATTCGCGGGCGAGGCCTTCGCCGACGAGGACCGCGTCCACGCGCCCGGCCGCGACCCACGCGAGATCGGCCGCGCTTCGGATGCCGCTCATGTAGATCGCGACGCGATCCCGAGGGACGCGCTCGAGCTGGGCACGCGCGGCTTCCGGATCGACGCGAAACGTGCGCAGGTCGCGGGCGTTGACGCCGATCAGGGTGGCCGGGGTCTCCAGCGCGAGCGTGAGCTCGTCGTCGTCGGCGGCCTCGACGAGCGGCGCGAGCCCGAGCGCGAGCGCGTGACGCACGAGGCGCTCGAGCGCGTCGAAGGGCATCGCGCGCACGAGCAGCAGCACCATCGACGCACCGACGCGCGACGCGAGCTCGATCTGTCGCTCGTCGAGCACGAAGCCCTTGAAGAGCACCGGCACCGACACGGTCTCGCTCACGCGACGCACGTCGAGAGGGCTGCCCCCGAAGGCCGGACCGTCGGCGAGCACGCTGACCGCGGCCGCGCCGCCATCGACGTACGCGCGCGCGAGCCGCTGCGCTTCCCCCGGTCGACGCGCGCGGATCACGCCCGCGCTCGGGCTGCGGAACTTCACCTCCGCGATCACCCGCGGCGGCCCATCGCTCGGGCGTCGCAGCACCTCGACCGCTCGTACGCCGCGACCACAGGGCGCAGGCGAAGGCGAAGGCGAAGGACGCAGGGCGCGGCGTGCGTTCGTGCGACGCGTGCGCTCGAGGATCGACGCGAGGATGTCGCTCATCGCGTCGCCTCGATCCAACGATCGAGGAGCGCGATCGCGCGCCCCTCGTCGATCGTGCGCACGGCGAGCTCGGCGCCTTCGCGCGGCGAGCTCGCGAGCCCCGCGACCACGAGCGCGGCGCCCGCGTTGATCACGACCATCGCCCGCCGCGGGCCGGGCTCGCCATCGAGGATCGCGCGCGCGATGCGGGCGTTCTCCACGGCGTCTCCTCCGAGCATCGCTTCGATCGGCGCCTCGTCGACGCCGAAGTCCGCCGGGGTGAGCGTCGCTTCGCGCACCGCGCCGTCCTCGAGCCACGCCACGCGCGTCACGCCGCTCGGGGCGATCTCGTCGAGACCGCCCTGCCCGTGCACGACCGCCGCGCGAACGACGCCGAGCTGCGCGAGCACCTCCGCCGTCGCACGCAGCCGGGCGCCGTCGTAGAGCCCGAGGAGCTGGTGCGTGGCGTGCGCGGGGTTCGCGAGCGGACCGAGCAAGTTGAAGAAGGTCCGCACGCCGAGCTCGCGGCGGACGCTCGCCGCGTGCCGGAGCGCCGAGTGGTGCGCGGGCGCGAAGAGGAACGTGATGCCGACCTCGTCGAGCACCTCGACCGCGCGCTCGGGCGAGAGATCGATGCGCACTCCGAGCGCTTCGAGCACGTCGGCGCTTCCCGCGCGGCTCGAGATCGCGCGGTTGCCGTGCTTGGCGACCTTGGCGCCCGCGGCGGCCGCGACCATCGCCACCACCGTCGAGACGTTGAAGGTGCCGAGCCCGTCGCCCCCGGTGCCGCAGGTGTCGAGGAGCGCGGTGCCGACGGGAATGGGCAGCGGGTTGGCCGCGCGTCGAAGCGCGCGCACCGCCGCGACGATCTCGGTCGTCGTCTCGCCTCGCATGCGCAGCGCGATCGCGAGCCCGGCGATCTGCGCGGGCATCGCGTCGCCGCCGAGGATCGCATCCATCGCAGCGCCCATCGCCTCCGCGTCGAGCTCTCGCCCCTCGACGACGCTCGCGAGCGCGGCCCGCACCGCGCTGCTCATCGACGCTCGCCGATCGCGCGGAGCCAGTTGCCGAGCAACGCGTGGCCGTGCTCGGTGAGGAACGACTCCGGGTGGAACTGCACGCCCTCGATCGGTCGCGTGCGATGACGGAGGCCCATGATCTCACCCTCCGCGGTCCACGCGGAGATCTCGAGCACGTCCGGGAAGCTCTCGCGCTCGACCAAGAGCGAGTGATAACGCGTCGCGACGAAGGGCGACGGCAGCCCCTCGAACACACCGCGACCGTCGTGCTCCACCGGCGACGTGCGGCCGTGCATCAGGCGCTCTGCGCGCACGACGCGCCCGCCGAAGAGCTCGCCGATCGCTTGGTGACCGAGGCAGACGCCGAGCACCGGGACGGAGCCGTCGCGGATCACGTCGAGGCTCACGCCCGACTCTTCGGGGCGGCCCGGCCCGGGGCCCACGAGCACGCCGCGCGGCGCGAGCGCTTCGATGCCCGCGCGATCGATCGCGTCGTTGCGGAACACTCGAACCTCGGCGCCCAGCTCGGCGAGGTACTGCACGAGGTTGAACGTGAACGAGTCGTAGTTGTCGACGACGACGACCACGAGCGCTCGGTAGCGTGGTCGCTCCCGAGGGTCAACGCGACCGAAGCACATCGCGCCTCGCGCGACCCGCGACGCGAGCCCTCGTGGCATTCGTCCTCGACACGAAAACCGCGTACAACGGCGCGTCATGAAGCCGCTCGCCGTAGAAGAGCACCGCGTCACGTCCTTCGATGGAACCGAGCTCGCGTACCACGAGGTCGGAGAAGGGCTCCCCATCCTGCTCTGCAACGGGCTCGGTGGGAGCTGGATGGCCTGGAGCCATCAAATTCGGTACTTCCAGGATCGGTACCGCTTTCTCTCGTGGGACTACCGTGGCCTCTACCGCTCGGGGCCGCCGCCGAACCTCGACGCGCTGCGGGTCGCCGATCACACCGCCGACGCGATCGCGGTGCTCGACGACGCTGGCGTCGAGCGTTGCGCGCTGATCGGCTGGTCGATGGGCGTGCAGGTCGCGCTGGAGCTCTTCGCTCGCCACCCCGATCGCGTCGCGTCGATGGTGCTCGTCAACGGCGTGTCCGGACAGCCGTGGAACAGCGTGCTCAACCTCGGCGTGCTCGGTGACGTGCTTCCGCCCGTGATTCGCGGGATCGCATCGGTGCCGCGCCTCGCCGAGTCCGTCACGCGCCGCGTGGTCTCGATGCCCGAGACGGTTCAGTGGGCCAAACGCATCGGGCTCGCTTCGAAGACGCTCGACGAAGAGATCTTCCACCAGCTCGCGGGATCCTTCGCGGACCTCGACATGAAGACCTACCTCCGCGTCCTCGAGCTCCTCGGCGAGCACGACGCGACGCGGACGCTCGACACCATCGACGTGCCGACGCTCGTGGTCGCCGGCGATCGAGACCTCTTCACGCCGCGCTCGGCCGCCGAGCGCATGGCACGCCGCATCCCCGGCTCGGAGCTGCTCGTGGTCCCCGGTGGGACACACTACGTGTGCGTCGAATACCCCGAGCTCGTGAACCTGCGCTTCGAGAAGTTCTTCCGGGAGCGTGGCTACGTCGCGCGGCCCGCGCAGGTCGCCGAGTGATCGGGCACGCGCCGAGTGTCCACGCGCTCCGCCGGCTCGCGTCGTGCGCCCTGGTGTCCCTCGCGCTCGCGTGCGGCTCGAGCCCCGAGGGCCCTTCGGACGCTCTGCGCGACGACGCACGAGCGGTCGCGGCGCTGCTCGCAGACGACCTCGTGTTGCTCGCGGTGCAGGAGGCGGACGACGCGGTCGCGGACGATCTGCCGGTGCGCGGCGCCGAGCGACTTCGGAGCGGCGCCCTCCCCGCCGCGCGTCGACAGGTCGAGCGCGCACGCGAGCTCACGACCCGGTCTCCCGACGGTACGGCGCTCAAGGACGAGGCGGTACGAGCATTGGAAGGTCGCCAGCGCGCGCTCGAAGGGTACGCGGACGTCCTCGAGCGGGGCCTGCTCGAAGACCTCGCGCTGGCCACGTCGTTGCGAGAACAACGCGAAGCCGAAGCCGTCCTGGACGCCCTCCTCGCGCGGCTCGAAGAGCTTCAGACCCCGACTCGCTGAACAGGGCACCTTCGCTTGACACCCCGGAAGGGTGGCAAGTACCTTCGCGCCGCTCCGCACGCCGGAGGGGGCTGGACCGCAGAAACATGACCGACGAGAAGAAGCCGCGGAAAATCAAGGACTTGAAGGCTCGTTTGGGCCGGACGATCGCTCCGAACACCCCAGGTGAGGAGGACGAGGTCGCCGCTCCGAACCTCGGTGCCGCCGCTCCTGCAGCGGCGTCCGAGCCTTCGGCTCCTGCGCCGGCGGCCGCCGCGCCCGGGATCGTCGCACCGCCCGCCGCGGTGAAGCCCAAGCCGAAGCCGGCCGTCCCGGCGCCGGGTGGCCTCGTCGCGCCGCCGTTCGCGCAGCCTGCGGCGGCTCCGTCCGCGCCCCCGCCGCCGACCGATCCCTTCTCGGCCGCCCCCATGCAAGCGGCGGGTCCGCAAGAAGTCCGCCTGGTCTTCGACGACCGTCCGGTGGAGGACGAAGAGGTCGGCCGAAAGAAGCGCTCGCGCAACTACCTGCTGCTCGGCCTCGGCCTCGCGCTCGGCGTCCTGCTCGGCTACGGCGCGGGCTCGATGATGAACGACCGCAAGACCTACAACGCGGCCGTTCGTGACGGCAAGGACCTCTACGAGGCCGTCCGCACCGCGTCGACCACCGTCACCGAGGCCCAGCGCCTGGTCGATCAGGCGGTGGCGGCAGCGCGAGGCGGTCCGGGCAAGGCGCCCGCGGTCGACTACGCGGCGATCGAGACCCTTCGTGGTCTCTCCAAGCCCTTCGAAGCGAACGTCTTCTCGCGGAAGAACTACAACCTCTTCGAGCCCGCGACAGTCGACGGAATGTTCGACTACTACGGCCACATCAACACGATCTGGACGCGTATCGAGGGCCTCGCGGCTTCGACGAGCGGCGAGCAGCGTCGCAACGAGCTGAACGAGGCGGCGGGAGCGGTCGAAGGCGCCGGTGCGCTCACGGGCTGCATGCTCGGGTACGCCGAGGAGCAGTGGGTCTGCAACCTCGTCTACGTGCGCATGGACGAGGAGAACAAGGCGTTCGTCCGCGCTTCGCGGCGTGCACGCCAGGAAGCAGAGCGACCGGTCTACACGGGTGGCGAGCCGGCGGACGGGCAGCTCGTGCTGATCAACACCGCGCAGTCGATGGGCGTGCTCGGTGAGCAGTCGAGCCTCTTCGCGGAGTACGTGCGCGACATCAGCCAGCTCAAGGCCATGCTCGACGAGACGGTGACCCTGCAGGGCACGCTCGAGCAATCCCTCGGACAAATCGCGGCGAACGAAGAGATCTTCGCGTTCTGATCGAGCCGCGAAGCTTCTGAGTGCATCGATTGAGCCCTGGCTGCGGCCGGGGCTCTTTCGTTTGGTCGTCGCTTCGGCGAAAGAGCGCGATGCTTCGCGCGTCGAGGGCCGCTCGTGAGCCAGCACGGATTTCGTGGCTCGTGGGTCTCCTGAGGTCGCTCCTTCCCGTCGAACCCCGACACCCGCACGTTGCTCGTCCCCCACGCGGGGGGATGAGGTATCCTCCGCCCCGTGGCGAGGTTTCGTCTCCGCTACGGCTCCACCGACCTCGAGATGCCTCAAGGCGACTTCGTCGTCGGCCGAAGCTCGAGCTGCAACCTCGCGCTCGACGACGGGCTGGTTTCGCGTCGGCACGCGTTGCTTCGGGTGACGGCGGCGGGGGTGACGGTCGAGGATCTCGGCAGCCGCAACGGCGTGCAGGTCAACGGCAAGACGATCGAGGGCCCTCACCCGATCAAGCACCTCGACCGCGTCACCATCGGTCATCAGGAGCTCGTGCTGCTCGAGCGCTCGGCTCCGACCGCCGCGCAGACGCTCCAGATCGAGCGGTGTTGGGCCTGTGGCGCGCTGAACGAGCCCGGAGGCACGCGTTGCACGCAATGTGGCGCGCGCCTCGGGCAAGAGCACCAGACGCTCGCGGGCGGCAGCATCGCGCTCGGAGCGATCCCGGAGCTCGCGCGCGACGAGGAAGAAGCGACGACCACCACGCCCGCGATCTCGATCCTCGCGCCCATCGCCGAGAAGTCGCTCGCGCTCGGACGCTTCGAGGAGGCGGCGCGGCTCGCCGGGCCAGTGCTCGATCGGCTGCTGGAGGTGATGGGCTCGACGAAGCCTCCCGACGCCACGTCGTTCGAACGGGCGGCGGGGCTGGCGCTGAAGCTCTGCGAGGGGCCCTCGTCGGCGCGTTGGATCACGTGGCTCTTCGAAGCGCACACCCGCAGCGACCGGATGATGTCGTCGTCGACGATCGATCGACTGCACGAGCTGGTTCGCAAGACGCGCTTCACGAACCCCAAGCCGATCCGCGCGTACCTGACCACGCTGCGCGCGCGTGAGCTCTCGCCCACGGAGAAGTTCTTGATGCGACGCCTCGAGTCGCTCGAGCGCGTCGTGAGCGCCTGAACGACGACGAGAATCCGGCGCACTTGTTCTCGTACGCCTCGCTCGCGCGCGCCACTCACTCGCCGGACGCGTGCGCCTCACTCGCGCGCCTGACTCCCCGGACGCGTGCGCCTCACTCGGCGGCGCTCGTCGCTCGGGCTCCTCACTCGGGCGGACGCGTGATGCGTTGGAGGCGATCGAGCTTCTCGCCGTCGGGCGGAGGGCGCAGGGTCTCGCGTTCGCGATCGACCCACCGCGCGAAGTCCCGGATCGCAGCGCTCGCTTCGGGAAGCACGTCGAGGTCGAGACGCTCGAGATGCTCGAGCACCTCGGCGCTCGGAAAGAGCGCTTGGTGTCGGTGCACGTTGAGCGCCCAGTGCAGCCACTCGGTGGCGCCGTCGGGGAGCTGCACCAGACGCACCGCGAAGCGCGTGATGGCGGTGACCTCGTCGGACGCGAGCCGCTCGCCCGCCGCGAGCCGCTCGTCGACCTCGCGTGCAGCGCGGCGGAGGATGCGGTCGGCCTCGATCGCGCGGCCGGTCGCGAGCGCGCGCTCGATGACCTCGCCGAGGAGCTGGAACGTCCAGCTCCGGCGTGGCTCGACCAAGAGGCCGCTGATCGTGTCGTCGTCGCGGCGCGGCGCGCCGCAGTGCGGGCACTGCGCGGACTGCTCCGGATACGGCGTGCCGCACGCGTTGCAGACGGTCATGAATCCCGTCGTGCGCGCGTCGCGCTTGGTCCGCGTGACGACGTAGAAGACGAGCTCCTGGGTGCCGATGCGGATGCGGTCCCCGTCTTCCAGCGCTCGTGAGCCGCGGATGCGCTCGCCGTTGACCGAGACGCCGTTGCGGCTCTCGAGGTCCACCACCATCGGGCGATCCGCGATCACGATCTTCGCGTGGCGACGCGACACGAGCGGATCTTCGATCGTGATGTGGCAGTCGGGAGATCGCCCGAGCACCATCTCGGGGCCGCGCAGGTCGAACTCCTGAAGGAGGAACTTGAGGCGGTACCGAGACATCGCCGGGGAGGATATCAAACCCGAGCCGCGAGGTTCCACAGTGGAGAACGGACTTGCCACGTCGACGACGCGGAGCCGAAACATGACGGCGCTCGTTCGAGCTCGTCCGCGGGTCGCCGCTCGCCGTTTCGTTCCGCGATCTCGGCGCGGCTCCGCGCGACCGCCTCGATCGACGAAGCCCGCCGAAGCGGGCTTTCGAACGGAGGTGTCGTCCTAGGACGTCCTCACTCCGCGGGCGCGGGCGCGTTGTCGCGGCGGCGGATGTTGCCGGTGATGCGATCGACGATGTCGGAGTTCGCGTCCGGGTTCTCCGCCTCTTCGCCGCTCGTGACCGCGTCGACGAGCGAGTGACCCTGGCGACCACGGCGCTGCGTGTTGGAGCGGAGCGTCTCGAGCTGATCGAGCACCTGACGGTCTTCGAAGACGAGGCCGAAGAAGCCGTAGAAGCGCGTGTTGTCGACGACGCGCGCACGCGTGCGGTCGTCCTGCCACTCCATCCAGGTGCGCTCGGCCTCGCTCGCGACGAGGTGCCCCGTGCGCTCGCGACCTTCGACGCCGAAGCGCTGACCGATCGCGGCCTGGAAGTCGGCGAACGTCGCGCCCTGGAACACCGCCGCGTCGAACGCGTGGTACCACTTCCAGAGCTTGCCTCGGATGAAGAAGAAGTAGTCGTCACCGTCCTCGCCGCGCACGCGGACCATCGACTCCTGATTGCCGTGGGTGAACTCGTCGCGGAGGAAGCCCGAGTCGTAGCCGGTCGTCTGACCGGTGAACTCGATGTAGCTCTCGCGCATGCGGCGGATGCGTTGATCGCGCTCGTGGCGGAGCTGGTCCTCCGTCATCGCGTCACGCGCCTTGTTGATGCGCGGCTGAAACTCGGTGTTGAGCTTGTTCACGTAGAAGTCGAGGAGCTGGCGCTTGTTCCAGCCCCACTCGATCCCGGTGAGCGCCGGCGCGATCTGATCGCTGTTCGGCGTCGCGGGCTCGCGGGCAGCCGCGGCTTGTTGGCCGCCGCGACGGCCACGACGCTGCGCGTCCGCATCGGTCGTGCCCCACGCCAGGAGGCCCACCACCAGGCTCGACGTCAGCACGCCCGCGATCACTCGCTGGATCCTCATGACTCCTCCGTCAGGGGCTCGACTCGACCCCGATCTTCCGACGCCTCGCGAGAGACGCCGCCCGCCTGGATTCCGGCACGATCACCGGCTCTCGAGGGCGCGCGGACCATACCACCCACGCGCCGCGCTCAACAACGCCCGCCCCTGGACGGGACGGACGCTGCCGAGGTCGGTACGGACGCGCGAGCGTCGCGATCGATTCATTCGTTCAACCACACGCGCAGCCCGACGGTTTCACGGGCGGATCCGTTTCGCCCGCCGCCGTGCGGATCTCGCCCCGGTTCGCCATGCGGATCTCGAACCCTCAGGACCGGTTTCACGTGGGCGCGTGAAAGATCCACGCTTGCGAGCGCGTACGTTCGCGCGGAGTCTTCGACCGATGGCCAACGTCCCTCCCGCCGCGCGCTCCGTCGCGCGCGCTCCGCTCGGCTTCTGGACCGGCTTCACCTACCCGTTCCGGGGGATGAAGGTGGTGTTCTTCGAGCACCCCGGACTCGTGCGTTACTGGGCGTTCCCGATCCTGATCACCGTGCTCGTGTTCTGCCTCGGGAGCTGGGCCACGTGGACCTACGGCGGCGAGCTGCTCGACTCGTGGTGGCAAGCGCCGACCGAAGACGGCTGGCTCGCGGGCATCACGCGCTTCTTCCACGCGATCGCGTCGTTCGTGCTCTCGCTCGCGCTCTGGGCAGCGTCGCTCGTGGTGTTGATGTTCCTCACCAACGTCATCGCGGCGCCCTTCAACGGCGCGCTCTCCACCGCGGTGGAGCGAATCAAGACGGGGCAGGCGCTCGCCGACGAAGGCTTCGGTGTCCTCGTGCGCGACATCGGTCGGACCATCGTGCTCGAGGCGGTGAAGATGCTGCTCTACCTCTGCGTGATGGTGCCGCTCTTCATCTTGCAGTGTGGCGTTCCCGGCTTCGGCTCGATCCTGGTGAGCGTGGTCGGCTTCGTGTTCACCGCGTGGTATTGGGGCCTCGACTACACGGACTGGCCGGCGGAGCGACGCGGCTGGACGGTGGGGCATCGCTTCTCGAACGCGCGCGCGCGCTTCTGGACCTGGTTCGGCTTCGGCGCGGGCGTGTGGCTCTTCTTGTTCGTGCCCTTCGTGAACCTGCTCTTCATGCCGGCGGCGGTCGCGGGCGGGACGTTGCTCTTCCTCGATCAGGAAGGCGCGGCGCCCGAGCCGACGCCGACACCGAACGCGGGGTGAGCTCACGTTCGTCGTCGTGGCCGTAAACGGCGCTCGACGATGGATCACACTCGCGGCGTCGACGTGCGTCGACGGCGACGTGAGCGTTGATGGCGACGCGACGGGCGACGTCGTCGACCGAGGTCCGTGCAGACGTTCACGTCGCCGCCCACGTTCACGACCACGTTCACGACCACGTTCACGACCACGTTCACGACCACGTTCACGCTCACGTCAACGCTCACGTCCACGTCCACGTTTTTCGGGGGTCGTGACTCTGGTGCGGTGGTCGGGCTTGCTCAGAACTCGGCTTCGAGGCTGAGGGTCGCGAGCATGCCCTTGTCGTTCGGGACCTCGCGGCGGCCGTAGCGGAACTCGCGGAAGTCGTAGAAGAGCATGTCGAAGACGCCGACGATCGCGAAGGCTGCGAAGGGACCGACCTTGCCGTCGTCGCCCGCGGGGAGATCGAGGCGCACACGGCCGCCGGCGAGCCAGCTCGACATCGGGGAGAGCTCGCGGTCGCCCGTGAAGTACTGACCGCGGGGCGCCCGGCCGTAGTCGTCGCTGAAGAAGTGCGCGCCGGTCTGGTTGTAGTAGCGACCGCGCAGGCGCACGGAGAGCCCTTCCCAGAGCCGCTGCTCCCACGCGAGCTCGGCCGTCACGGAGAAGACGTCCCAGGTGTCGCGGTACACGCGCCCGCCGAGCTGGAGCGCGCCACGCAACGGCTGCACCCAGAGGCGCGCGCCGAGGTTGCCGACGTAGCGCACGCGGTTCTCGGGGTGGTTCTCCTGCGCGGCCGCACGACCGAGCCAGACGGCGCGGTAAGGGTTGCCTTGGAAGCCGTTGATCACCTGCGCGGAGACCGAGAGCTGCGTCGCGAAGATCGGCGTCCAGGCTTGGGTCCAGCCGCCGCGGAACGTCTGCAACGACAGGTCGAGGCTCTCGCGATCGTCGGCGTCGAAGCATCCGTCGCTCGACGGAAGGCGCTGACGATCGACGGGCTCTTGGGCCCGCGGCTGCGCGAGGTTGCAGACCTGATCGAAGCCGCGTCCGTAGCCGAGCTCGAGCGTGGTGTTGCGATCGAAGAGCTCCGCGCGGCCGGTGATGGTGAAGGAGTGGGAGCGGTAGTCGCTCTCGCGTCCCCAGGTGTAGGAGACGTCGAGGCTCGTGAACTCGCCGCGCACGCCGATGCCACCCGTGACGTTGTTGCGGAAGTCGTTCCACTTGGTCGCGCTGGTGATCGCGTCGACCTCGCCGCCCGGTGCGTCGACCACCGCGACGCTCGCGCCGCTCACGACGTCCGCGTCCCAGCCGAGCCGCAGCGAGACCACGTCGCGTACCACGCCGCTCACGCGTACCGACGGGGTGATCGCCTGGTGCGAGAGGTTGGCGCCGCTCTCGCGGTAGTAGGTCGCGGTCGTGGACGCGCGAACCTGGGCGGAGACGTGCGAGCTCCACGCGACGACCACGATCGCGAGGCCGCACACGAAAGCGCTCGAACGCGCCGGCGTCACGCTCAGTTGCAACCGCAACCTCCGCCGCTCACGCCACCACCGCCGTACGAGCCTTCGCGGTTCGAGATCACGTGATCTTCTTGGGCCGCGTCCTCACCGCCGGAGCCGAAGGTCATCGACGGCTGCGCGAGGAACTCTTTCTCTTCCGGACGCACCGTGGAGCACGCGGCGAGCGCGAGGATCCCGAACACGCCGAACGCGCGCAGGGACACGACCCCGCGGATCGTTCCGGTTCGAAGAGATCGCCGAAGAAGAAGCTCAGAAGAAGACCGAGAGTCCACCGCTGTACTCCTCTTGGGCGACGTAGCGCCCGGGCTCGAAGAACGCGTACGCGCGCGCCTCGATGCGAATCGTGAGGCGCTGTCGGAAGCCGAAGCGCAGACCGCCGCCGCCGTAGAGCATCGGGATGCTGCCCGATTCGAGCAGGAACGTGTCGGCGTTCGGATCGCTGACCGTGACGCCGCCGCCGATCACGAGGTACGGCACGACCGGCCAGTCCGGGAAGACGTTGATGACGCCGCCGCCGCCGAAGAGCATCAGGCGCCCCGCGCGCGACACCGCGACCGCGCCCGTGAGCTCGAGCCCGAAGATGGGCGCGATGAGAAGCGTCGGGCGGATCGCCATGAAACCGCCGCCACCGAGCACGCCGAAGGTGGCCGCGATCTCCACGTGGGCGTCGTTGAGTGGAGGCGGGGCGAACACGCGCCAGCGACGCCCTTCCCCTTCGCCGAGCTCGTGGTTGTAGACCGCCTCGCCCATCACCCACGCGAGGGTTCCGTCGGGCCGCTCGATCTGGAACCAGTAGCCGCTGGTGGCACGGCGCTTCACGGGGAAGGTGTCGCCGCGCACCGCGAGCCCGACCTGGCGGAAGCTCGATCCCGGTCCGCTTCGGAGCGCCGTCGAGTCGACGACGACGCGCGCGAAGACCTCGACGTCGTCGGCGCGAACGGCCGAGCCGAAGGTGAGGATCGCCGCGAAGATCGCGAGCGCGATCGGGTGGGCGCGCGCGATCACAGGCCGCTCCCGGTCAGCCACATCACGATCAGATCGGCTTCCGCGGAGTCGGGCGCGAAGATCTCGCGCGGGTGCGAGTCGAGTCCGACCGGGCGTCGGTAGAAGGGGCTGGAGAAGGGATCGGCGCGCACCGTGAAGCGGACGCGCTCGAAGTTCGCGACGTAGGACGGAGGCGGGTCGCCCACGAGGAGATCGCCGTCGCAGGCGGGGCGAGGATCGCTCTCGCCCATCGGATCGAGCCGCAGGGCCGAACGCGCGGAGTGACACATGCCGCCTTCGCCGGAGCCGCCGCTCGCGCAGCTCTGCGTCGCGATGATCTCGGGCTGGATGCGGCAGTAGAAGAAGTCCTCGTCGATCATGGGATCGGGAGCGACGAAGTTGTCGCCGAGCGGCTCGGTCGCGCAGCCGATCCACACGCACGAAAGAACGAGGAGCCTTCGCACGAGGGCTAGGTTGCACGAGCCGACCGGACAGGGTCAACGGTCGCGTACGCGAACGTGGACTGCTCGGTGCGCACCTCCTCACGAGGGGGTCGACGGTGGTGCGGAGGTCGGGCTCGGAGGCTTCGTGTAGGGACGACGCTCGAAACGCGCAGAACCCGACTATAGTGGCGGCCGTGCGGGAGACGTGGCGAGCCGCGAAGGTCGGCCTCTTGGTGCTGCTTGGCGTGGCCGCCGTGATCGCGGTGTTCCGCTACGTCGACGAAGGCTCCGACAGCGGCGGTTACCGCGTGTACGCGCTCTTCGAGGACGCGCAGGGACTCATCCCGAAGTCGCGCGTGGTGATCGCGGGCATCCCGGTCGGGAGCATCGACCGCATCTCACTCGAGGGAAACAAGGCACGCGTCGACATCCTGGTCGACGACTCGGTGCCGCTGCACGAGGACGCGCGGGTCGCGATGCGGACCGAGTCGCTGCTCGGCGAGAAGGTGCTCGTGCTCAACCCCGGCGACGCGACGCTCCCGCGGCTGGAGAACGGCGATCGAATCCAGGTCGTGCGCGAGTCGGTCGGCACCGACCAGATCATGGAGACGGTCTCCGAGATCTCGCAGGACATCCGCGCGGTCACGCGACAGCTCGAGCGCAGCTTCGGCAACGACGAGGCCGGCAATCGTATGGGGAGCGCGCTCGAAGACCTGAGCGAGGCGCTCGCCGCGGTGAACCGTACGATCCAAGCGAACGAGGCGGTCGTCACGCGCACGCTCGCCGACATCGAGCAGACCACGAGCGCCGGCGGACCGCGCTTGGTCGCGGCGCTGGAGAATCTCGAGCAGATCACCTCGGACGTGCGCGGCGTGATCTCGAACCGCCGACCGGAGCTCGACCAAGCGGTGGGCGAGGTCGACGACACGGTGTCGTCGATTCGGCGTGCGTCGGAGCAGCTCGAAGAGGTGCTCGCAGACGTGCGCGCGGTGACGGACCGGACGGCGCGCGGCGAAGGTTCGCTCGGCCGGCTCACCAGCGACGAGACGTTGATCGACGAGATCGAAGGCACCGCGGAGGGCCTGAACAATCTCGTGGGCGGCTTCGCGCGCCTGCAGACGATCGTGGAGCTGCGCAGCGAGTACAACTTCCTCGCGAACACGTTGAAGACGTACTTCTCGCTGCGGCTCGAGCCGCGTGAGGATCGGTACTTCTTGATTCAGCTCGTCGACGATCCGCGTGGCGACATCTCGGTCACCGAGACCCAAGTCACGCGAAGCGGCTCGCCGGATCCGGGCGAATACGTCGAGCGGCGTGTGGTCCGCGGCGACGCGTTGCGCTTCACGATCCAGCTCGCCAAGCGCATCTCCTTCGCGACGTTCCGCTTCGGCATCATGGAGAGCACGGGTGGTCTCGGGCTCGATCTGCACATCTGGAACGACCGGCTCGAGATCAACTCGGACGTGTTCGCGTTCGGCGTGCAGACGCTGCCTCGCGTACGCGCGCGCCTCGCGTTCGAGATCGTCAACCGCCTCTGGGTGACGGCGGGCATCGACGACGCGCTCAACGAGAGCTTCGACTTCTTCCTCGGTCTGCAGCTCCGGTTCAACGACCAGGATCTGCGCTCGCTGCTTCCGTTCCTGGGCGGTGCGCTCTCCGGCGCGGCGGGCGGCTGAGCGGCGCGCTCTCCGGGGCGGCGGGCGACTGAGCGGCGCGCTCTCCGGCGCGGCGGGCGCTCCCGCTCGTGTCGTTCGATGCACGAAACGTTCGTCGCTTGCCCCGAGCGCGCGTGAGAGCCGATGCTCGCGGCATGAAGCGACTGTGCATCGTCGCCTTCGCGCTCGTCGCGTGTGGGCAGAGCAACGAGAGCGGCAGCGGCGGCAACGTGTGGGCGCAGGGTCCGGCGGACACGTCGGAGGAAGCGACGACCGAGGTCGAGCTCGCATCGGGCGCGACCTGCGATGGGACGCCGAGCTGTCCGCGCGGGCAGGTCTGCTCGGGCGGGCTCTGTCGACATCGACGCACGAGCGTGCGCGCGGAGGCGCTCGCGTCGGCCGCCGAAGCGCAGCGACTCGCGGGCGACTCCGAAGGTGCGCTGACTTCGTTCGAAGAAGCGATCGGTGCGTACGTCGAGGCGAACGTGCCCGCGCCGGCCGACGTGGCGTGCTCGGCCGCGCTGCTCGCGCTCCGTTATTACGACACGCCGGAAGAACGCGAGCGCGGCGCGCGCTTCGCCGATCGTTGCTTTCGCGCGTCGCTGCCGGGGAACGCACAGCGCGTGGAGGTGCTGCGCGCGGTGGGTCGCCTGCGCTACGACGGGCTCGCGCTCGACGGCTTCGACCAGCCGAGCGCTCCGGAGCGGTTCTTTTCGCGCGAGCCTTCGCGGCCGACGGTGGACGCGGTGGAGCTCGCGCTCTCGCTGCCGGAGTCGAGCGAGCCTGGCTACGCGGAGGTGCGTGAGGCGCTTCGGACCGAGGACGCGACGCGCATCGTGGCGGACTGCTTCATCCAGGATTGGGAGCTGCGCCATCAACGTGAAGCGCGCGCGTCGCTCTTGCTGAAGCTCGAGACGCGGATGCGCGACATGGGCACGTACGATCTCTACGAGGGCGCGTTCACGGTGGAGAAGACTTCGCTCGACGTGGACGGCTTCGAGCCTTGCCTGGCCGCGGGGCTGACGGCGTACCTCGCGGAGAGCGGCGTTCGGGTCGGACGGAGCGCGCGTTGGCAGATCCCGTTCGAGGTGGCCGCGCAGCTCTGATCGGCAATCGCACGATCGCCATCGGCCACGACGTCGACTTCCCGTCGATCGCTGGCGCGGCCATCGATCGCGCTCATCTCGCAGTGGATCGAACGCGAACTCGCGACGCCGCACCGAGCTCCGAGGTACGCGTGACCTTTGCGCGTGACCGCCAGTCGTCGCAGGCTCGCGCGCCATGGAGCTCTGGGAGGCGCTGCTGCTCGGGCTGGTGGAGGGACTCACGGAGTACCTGCCCGTCAGCTCCACGGGTCATCTGCTGGTCACGCAGCGATTGCTCGGCATCGAGAGCGGTGAGGCCGCGAACGCGTTCGCGATCGTGATCCAAGCGGGCGCGATCGTCGCCGTGCTCGGGCTCTACCGCGCGCGGGTGATCGCGATGCTGCGCGGGCTCGTGGGACGCGATCCGGAAGGCCTCAAGCTCGCGCTCGCGCTCGTCGCGGCGTTCGTGCCGGCGGCCGCCGCGGGCTTGCTGCTCGGCGACACCATCAAGAGCGTGCTCTTCGGCACGTGGCCGGTCGTGATCGCGTGGGTCGTCGGCGGCGTGCTGCTGGTGGCGTTCGGAGGCCGGCTGCGAAAGGTCGAAGGAGGTGGGCTCGAGACGCTCGACTGGAAACGCGCGATGGTCGTCGGGCTCTTCCAATGCCTCGCGCTCTGGCCGGGCACGAGCCGCAGCCTCGCGGCGATCGTCGGCGGCGTCGTCGTCGGGCTCTCGCTCCCCGCCGCGGTCGAGCTGAGCTTCTTGCTCGGGTTGCTGACGCTCGGGGCGGCGACCGCGTACGAGGGCCTGCAGAGCGGGAGCGTGATGCTCGACGCGTACGGCGCGGCGCCGCTCGCGGTGGGCTTCGCGGCGGCCTGGGTGTCCGCGGTGCTCGCGGTGCGCTTCATGGTGCGCTCGCTGCAGAAGTACGGGCTCGCGATCTACGGGTGGTGGCGCATCGCGATCGGCGTCGCGGTCGGCGCGTGGATGCTCTCGGGCGCGAGCCTCTGACGCTCGCCCGCTCGACACGCGCGGCACGGATCAACGCGCGTGGTGTGCGCGACGACGTCGAGCACGGCCTGCGTCGGTGCCGGCGTCGAGCGAGACTCCCGCGTCGACCGCGTCGCCCGAGCCCGCGTCGATCACGGCCGCTGCGGCGTTCGTGATGGATCCCGCGTCGGGGATCGTGAGCTCGCCGGCCGTGGCGTCGGGCGCGCCGTCGTCGCGTGGATTCTGCCGGTCCAGCCACTCGGCGAAGCCCCGGAGCAGCGCGCGGTGGAAGGCGTCCGCGACGCGCTCGTAGCCGGAGGGGGTCATGTGGCGAAGGTCGCCCGAAGCGAGCCGCCATCGGAGCCACCGACCGATCGCGTCGCGACCGCCCATCGCGGCGAGGGTGTCGAAGAACGCGCAGCCCTCCGCGGCCGCCGCCGCACGCTGCGCTTCGACGATCACGGGGAGATTCTCCATCGTCACCACACGACCGCGCGCGTCGCGCTCGCCCTGATCGAGCGGCGCGAAGACGAGGCAGCCGAGGTCCTCGCGGCCGCCGCGCATGCGCCGGATCACCTCGCGGTAGTCGGTCTGGTAGGTGTCGCGGCGGATGTTGTCCTCCGCTTCGTTGCCACCGAAGCCGAGCACGACGAGGTGGGTGCCCCGCAAACGCAGCTGTCGCGCGACGTGCTCCGCGTCGAAGTAGAGCAGACGCGACGCGCGCGCGCCGACGAGGCCGAGCGAGTCGTAGACGACGCCAGGACCTTCGCGCTCGAGCGCGACGCCGTAGAGACGCGGTTGTCCTCCCGCGAAGCGCAGGTCGAGCGCGTGCGCGCCCGTCGGCACCGGGAGCTCGAGCACGGCGTCCTCCGAAGGATCCGCGACCGCTTCGACGCGCGTCCACGCGCCTCCGTCGACGCGATGCTCGAACGCGCCTCCTCGTTCGTGCTTCTGGTAGTAGACGAGGAAGCGCGAGACCTCGCGGCCGACCGGGCCCTCGTCGACGGTCGCGAAGTGCGCGGTCGCCCCGGGACGGCCGCGGTACTGGATGCCGCCGAAGCCGTACCAGCCGGTCGAGTCGTGGTTGCGCGTGATCTCGCGGAGCTGCCAGCTCTCGCTCGCGCGGTGCTCGACGTCGCGGTGTCGGTACGG
>JALOQC010000370.1 GCA_025453555.1 Myxococcota bacterium
GTCGCCGCTCACGTCGTCACGAACGGGTTGTCGATCGGATCGTCCGACGCGGGCACGTAAGGCGCGTCCGGATCCGGCGTCTCGGGCTCGGAGTCGCGCTCGTCGCGTTCCTCCAGCTCCTCGTCCGAGAGCCCGGCCCGCGAACGCCCGACGATCTTGTAGGTGTCGACCGACGCGAGCGCCGCGCGGAAGCGCTCGAGATCTTCGGGCTCGGTCTCGTCCACCCCGATCGCGAGCGTCCGCGCGTACGCCGCCACCGCGAAGGAAAACGCCGCCGTCGCCTCGAAGAGCGCCCGCTTCGCCGGCAGCCGCACGAGCGGACCCTCCGCGCCGACCGCGATCCCGAGCGTCGCGAACGCCGCCTCGACCGCGAGCAGGTTCACCGGATTCACGATCGCGGCGAGCCGTGGACGCAGCCCCTCTTCCTCGATCCGCTCCAGCAACATCCGCGACATGCTCCACAACCCGGCCGCGTCCACCGAAGCGAGCCCGATCCCGTTCGGGAAGAGCGTCCACGCGAGCGCCTCCGCTTCCGCAGGCGCGGGCGACAGCTCCCGCGGAACCGCCGCCACCGCTTGCAGCGCGCCGTGCAGCGCCGACCACGCCGTGATCATCGCGTTGCGCGGCTCCCGCAGCGCGGGCGCCGACACCCGCTGCCGCTCCTTGCGCACCTCGTCGACCGCATCCGCACGCGCCAGCACCCGATCGAGCGCGCGCTTCTGATCGTCGGTGAGCCCGGAGGGCGCGTGCGCCGCGAGCAGCCGCGCCACCAACGCGCAGTGACGGCTGCTGAACCGAACCGGGCTCATGTACGCCGCGAGCGTCGTCGCAGCCGCGTGCATCTGATCGAACATGACGGATCTCCGAAACGAGAGGTCGAGTCGCGGAGGACCCCGGCGACGGCGCGCTCTTCGGAGCACCGCGCGCCCAGTTGCGTGCCGACGCGCACGTCGAGCTCGAACCACGAGGTCGTCCGCATCGCGCTCGCACCACCGAACGCGTTGCCGGGCTCGGCGCAGGTGCGCGCCACCAACCTCACGACCGCTGCGAGCTCGTCCGCCTCCGGGCAGCCGAACGCACCGCCGAGCTCGACATCGGTGCGCGCCGCCACCCTGGACGACCGCCTCTCCGTTCGAAGCTGCGCGACGGCACCCGAAAGTCCGCGCTCGCTCCTCCGAGTTGCCGTCGCGCAACGCGCTCGACGTCTGCGGTCGTTCTCGTTGCGCCGCCGCAACCGAGATCGACGACCGCGACCGATCGAGCTGCCCGCGCGCTCGCACGACGACGAACGCGCTCGATCGAGTTGCACCAGCGCAACGAGAACGACGCGACCGCTCGTTTGGTTGCACGCGCGCAACACCGAACGAGCAAGCGGATGGTTCGAAGAGCGAGCGCGCACCTACGCCGCGACCGGCGTTCCGTTCGTCCGCCAAGAGCCCGTCCTGCCGATGCTTCGATCTGGAGATGCCGCATCTGCGCGATGCAGCAGCATCCCGAGCGCTCCAGCGCCGCGTGCGTGTCGAACTGCTCCTCTACGGGAAAGAGCAGACGCGCCCCGCCGGCCTCGTCCTTCGTACCCAGGTCCAGCCTCGAGTCGAATGATGCGCGTGATGCGCGGTCGTTGGTCGGTTTGTGACCAGATCAACAATGGCGTCTATGGCAAGAAAAGGTGCCGCATCTGGCTCTCTTGTGCGTGTCTATACGCCATCGGTGATGATGTGGTCAGAAACCGGCATCGCGCACCAACGACCGATGTGTCACCGAGCTTGCCATGCGCTCAGTCACCAATTCGCGACGTATCTGGTTGGGTAGCCACGCTTCCGTACTCTCCGCCGTCATCGCACTCTCCGGTTGCGCCTTCGGTGGTGAAGAGGACGTCGCATCCCGAGAGCAGGCGCTCACGGCCGACCTCGCGCCCACCGACTCGGTCGGCGCGCTCCCCGGCAGCCTGTCGGTCGATTTCGACGGGCAAGCTCACTACACGATCCCGATCGAGGTTCCGCCGGCCCGCGCGGATCACGTGCCGCAGCTCGCGTTCTCGTATTCGAGCTCCGACGCGGTCGGTTCGCTGGGCCGCGGCTGGTCGCTCTCCGGCTTGTCCTCGATCACACGCTGCGCTCGGACCGCGGCCATCGACGGTCTGGACCGTGCGGTCGCGTACGACGAAGAGGACGCGTTCTGCTTGGATGGTGCTCGGCTCGTCGAGGCCGGTGAGGTCGATGGTGTCCGCGAGTACCGGACCGAACAGGAGTCCTTCGTACGCGTCTTCGCGTTCGAAGAATCCGGAATCCTCGGTCCTGCACGTTGGGAAGTACGCCGTCCGGACGGGAGCATCGTCGAGCTCGGAAGAAGTCCGAACAGCCGCGCCAGGATCTCGACGGAGCCTCGAATCGCCTACTGGCTCGCAGACCACCTACGCGACCGATTCGGAAATCTCGTCGAGCTCGTCTACCAGACGGCCTATCCGTCCGCCGACCACATGTCCCCGGACGTCACCGGCGCCCGCGGTCTGCTTCCCGAGATGCTTCCGGCGCTGATTCGCTACGGAAGCCACGAGAGCGGACTCGAAGCCACCGGCCGCCTGTCCTTCGAGTACGAGCCTCGGCCCGACGTGGCATACGGCCACGACTTCGGGCTCGGCTGGCAGCGAACACTTCGCCTCGCACGGGTACGGACCTACTCCGAAGACCGAAACTTCCGCACCTACCACGTCGATTACGACAACGACGGGGCGACCGGCGTCTCGCGCGTGGTCACGATTCAAGACTGCGTCGACGTGAAGGGATCGAGCGACGTCGAGACTCGAGAAGGCTTCGTCTGTCGTCCCGCAACACGATTCGAATGGACGCATGGCGGCGAAGAGCGCGACGTCGTCGAGGAGCGCGGTGTGTGGGACTTCCGCCTTCCCGTGTACCGAAACGGAGAGGTGAACACGCGCGGCATCACGAACGGCTACGGTGCTTCGTTCGCGTTCCTCGACGTGGATGGAGACGGGAAGAGCGACGTCGCCTACGAGCGCGATGGGCAACTGTGGGTGAAGTACGGGAACGCAGACCCGGCCGCAGCGGATCACGCGACCGGCACCTTCCTACCGGACGGCGTCGTCGGACATCGGTTGGATGCGTTCGACGTGAATCGCGACGGTCTCGACGACCTCGTGTTCCTCGTGCGGCCGGAGAGACACACGGTCGCTACCGCGTACTACGCGCTCTCCCGCGGAGACCGCTTCGATGTCGTTCGCACGGCAGGTGAGTTCGACGCGCGGTTCAACTACCTCTCCGGTTCGGAGCCCCCCGAGTTCGCCACGCAGACGAGGTTCATCACCGACTTCGATCCAGATTTTGGGCGGCACGAACAATCGTTGGTGATTCCGGGAGACTTCGACGGTGACTCGCTTCTCGACCTACTGTCGTGTGAGGTGATCGCGGGTGAATCAGCAGTCGGGATTGAGGTCCGTGTCCAAGGTGAGCAGCGAGTGGTGTCTCGTGGCGAATGGTTCATCCGCCGTGGATCGAACGGACTCGCTACACCCGAAGCGCTCGGAGTGCCAACCGTGTGTGCGCTGTCGCGGCATCCTGGCACTGAGCCAGTGGTGTCGGACATCTCCGGCGACGGGAAGAGCGACGTCCTCTTCGTGCAGCACGCTTATCTCTTCGGGGAGACACGAGACGGAGATCCTCAAGACGCGGCGATCCTTGCTGAGGACCTCGAGGGAGGCAGTGACACGTACTGGTTCGACGAGCTCGGACACATCCGAGGGCCGACGCTCGACTGGAAGGTGCTCACACTCGACGCTCGACACCCCTCGCGTGTGGTGAGCACCGGGATCTACTCGCCTGACGTCGTGTTTCCGTACGCGGTCGACGTGGACGGCGACGGTTTGCTGGACCTCGTCGGCTTCGACGATGGCTCCCGCCGTGGCGTGGAGGGCCCGATTTCAGAGCCGAAGACCCTGCAAGCGTTGCGCGGAATGTACGATGCGCGACTCGAGCGGCACGTCTGGCGGAACCTCGGAGCCGGGCGCTTCGAGCACCATACGTGGGAAGACTTCGTCGAGCCGGACGCGCGCGGACGGGCGGAGTACCACCAGCCTCTGTTGCTTCGCCAGCGATTGCTCGATGCGGGTGAGGTCCGCCCGGATCGCACGGAGTTCTTCTGGCACATGCTGCCTGATGTCGTCTCCGACTTCGACAGCGATGGGAGCCACGAGATCATTCAGTTTGGGCTGCAAAGAGAGCATGCTCATGACGATCGATTGATGGATGCTCGCGACTTCGACTTCGACTTTCAGTCTGGGCATACACCGAAAGATGCGTTCGTGTTCTGGTCGGATCGCGACGTCGATCGGAACGTTCCGCGAATGTACATCAAGGTGCTCGAGGATCGCGTAGGCTTCATCCGCCAGCGGCAAGAGGAAGATCCGACATGGATCAACCCATTGGGTTCCCCTGTGATTCGCACGTATAGTGGGACATCTTGCGGCGATAGTTGCTTCACCGTTTACGCAGGACTGACGTCTGCGCAGACGTGGATCATGCGACCTGCGGACTTCGATGGTGACGGCGACATGGATCTCGCCGTGGCCCAGGTCATCTCCGACGATGACGAGCGTTCTTGGTCGGGAGGGCCTGCGGTTCTTCCGTTGTTTCGCCGATTGATCAACCAACAGCCACAGCCTGAACGCGTGACGGCAGTCGTCACCGGGGTGGGCGCGCGGACGTCGATCGCCTACGAACCGCTCACGAGCTCCGACGTCTATCGCGACGAGGAACCGTGCGGCGCGGGTCTCCAGTGCGACGCGCAGGCAGCGCGGGTAGTGGCATCAGTCTCGTCCGAGGCCAGCGGACATCTCCGCGAGGTTCGATATCGCTATTGGAGCGCCCGATGGGCGCGGAACGGCCGTGGCTTCCTCGGCTTCGCCAAGGTCGCGATCGAGGATGGTGCAACGGGTAGCGTGTCGACCTATCGCTTCGACCGCCGCTTCGATCCGACGACGAACGCCTACTACACCGCGCGACGCCCCGTACACGTCACGCACTTGGTCCAGGGGCGCAACCTCAAGCACGGGGGGGACTCGTCTCGGACCGTCGGGACCGAGCTCTTCGTCGACTACGACCTGCACACGCACGACGGTCGATGGTCGACGGTCGTGGCCGAGCAGCACGTCCGCCAGTTCGAAGACGTCCGGTACTTCGGGCTCGACCCGTACGCGGACGAGCCGTTCGCGGGTCTGACCCCAATCCACACCAGCACGACGCGGTTCGAGTACGGCGAGGACGTCCCTTGGTCACAGCGTGACCTCCCGTTTCACGTGGCTACCTCGGTCGACGACGATCGCGACCCCGCGCGCGAGTACTCGGAGCGAGAGTACGAACCCGAGCCGACGATCCGCCCGCGCGACTATTCGACGCCTTGGATCGTCGGGCGCGTCAGCGCGGAGCGCTCCTGGGTGGAAGGCGACGACTGCGAGTCCGACGTCTCGGTCCGCATGAAGTACCACCCGCACCACGGCGGGCTCGAGTACACGATTCGTCAACCGGACGACCTCGCGCCGCCTCGCTCAGACGAAGATCGCCGCGCCGAGGTCCTCGAGAGCTTCGTGTTCTACGACGCGTACGGAAACGTCGAGTCGTCGATCGTGCGCGACCTCGAAGGGAACGAGCGCACCACGAAGCTTCACTACGAGTACCCGGGGGCGACGTTCCCGTCTGCGGCCGAGAACACGCTCGGTCACACCGTCAAGGCGCACTTCCATCCGGAGATTGGCGCACCGTTCGCCGTCATCGACCCCAACGGACGGATCGAGCAGACGACCTTCGACGGCTTCGGTCGGGTGGTCGGGGGTTCGAGCGCCACGGGCGATTCGTTCACCGTTCGCTACGAGCAGCGGGACGGTGACCCGGTGCCGTTGCGCATCCACACGAGCACGGCCAGCGGCTCGCTCGCCGCGCAAGGGATGAACGCAGCGGGCCAGGTCGTGTGGTCCGAGTGGCGCGAGCTGCGCAATGCGCTTCCGGTCACGGTTCGCGCGTTGCGTCGCTACGACGCGGCTGGTCGGGTGGTCGAAGAGTCGGAGCCCTTCTTCGAAGGCGAGTCCGCGACCCACTGGACACGTCACGAGTACGACGACGTCGGAACCCTGCGCGTGGCTCAGAGTCCGGCGGGAAGGTTCACCTACCGACGCACGCCCGATCGCCGCATGGCCACGGACGCGCTCGGCTTCGAGACCACGCTCGTGCTCGACGGACGTGGGAACGTCGTCCAAGGCATCGAGCCCGCACCCGGCGGAACGATTCGGCACGCGTACTGCGCGGACGGTCGGCTTCGAAAGACCGTCGATCCCCTCGGGAACACCACCACGATCGAGTACGACACCCTCGGTCGCCGTCGATACCTGAACGAGCCCGATCGCGGCGAGGAGTGGACGGACTACGACGCCTTCGACCAGGTCGTCCACACGCTCGACGCCGGAAACCGCGACGTCTGGCTCGACTACGACCCACTCGGGCGTCTCATCGTACGCAAGGACGTTTCGGGAGAGACGACGTGGAAGTTCGACGTCGCTCCGCATGGGCTCGGTGCACTGGCGTCGACGAAGAGCCCGGACGGGATCGCGACCGAGTACTCATATCACCCGAACGGTCTGCTCGAGTCGGAGAAGCTCTACGCCGACTCCGTCGCGCTGAAGCTCAGCTACGGCTACGACGCGTTCGGCCGA